>NZ_LT629758.1:1532142-1838571 GCF_900104725.1 Actinoplanes derwentensis | reverse complement strand
CCAGGGTGGCGGCGAGGACCGCGAGCCCGGCCTTTCGTACTGTCGAGGTCATTGATGTTCCCTCTCGTGGGGGTCGACCTCCCGGGCCCGGGGACGAACGGGGATCAGGCCTGGGAGCGCTCCCGCGATTGTAAATCATCTATGTCCGGCTGGTAACGAGTTCGTCAGCGGTGCGGGAAGTGCGCGAAGCGGAACGGATGAAGATCAGCACCAGAGCGGCGCCGACGGCGTAGACGATCGCGCTCATCACGTAGCTGATCCGGAACGCGGCCTGGGTGGGGACGGCCAGGATGGTGATGACCAGGGCGCTGCCGATCGTTCCGCCGATCGTACGCATGATGGAGTTGATGGAATTGGCGATGCTCGTGTCGTGCGGGTCGACGTGGCTGATCAGCAGAGCCGGCATCGCGGCGTAAGCCATCGCGATGCCACAGCTCAGCAGCACGAAAGCGATGATCACTTCAGCCTTGCCGTCGTGCGCGAGGGCCAGCGACAGCGAGCTGAGTGCGGCCGTCACGCAGGCGGCGACCAGGACGAGACGCGGGCCGATCCGGTTGACCAGGCGGCCGGCGAGCGGGCCGGCGACGATGCTGACGGCCGCGCCGGGCAGCAGGAAGACGATGCTGGTCTCCAGGACCGAGGCGCTGAAGCCGAAACCAGCGGTCTCCCGGGGGATCTGGACGAGGTAGCTGGTGGCGAGTTGCCCGGCGAACATGGCGAAACCGACGGCCATAGCGGCCAGGTTGGTGATCAGGACCGGACGGTGGCGCAGCAGTTCGACCGAGACCAGGGGTGCGGCGGAGCGGCGTTCCAGGATGATGAATCCGGCCAGGATGGCAGCGGCGACTGCGAACAGGCCCAGCACGCGGGGCGAGGTCCAGCCCCAGCTGTGGCCCTGGGAGATCGGCAGCAGCAGGCTGATCAGCCCGGCGGAGAGCACCGCCGCACCCAGCCAGTCGACGCGCCCGCCGCCACCGGCACGCCGGGGCAGAGTGCAGGCCAGCGCCAGAGCGATCAGGCTGACCAGCACCGACACACCGAAGGCCCGGCGGTAGTCGCCGTCACCCTGGGCGAGCAGTCCGGCGGCGACGAGGGCGACACCACCGCCGACACCGAGAGTGGACGCGACCACGGCCATGCTGCCGGTGAGCCGGTCGGCGGGCAGCTCGTGGCGCAGCAGGCTGATGCTCAGCGGGAACAGGCCCATGCTGGCGCCCTGCAGGATCCGGCCGGCGATGAGCCAGCCGATGTCGTGCACGGTGGCGGTGATCACGCTGCCGATCAGGGTGATGACGAGGGCGGCGATGAAGACCGGTTTGATGCCGTAGACGTGCCCGAGCCGGCCGAGCAGCGGGGTACAGGCGGAGGCGGCGAGCAGCGTGGCGGTGGTGACCCAGCCGGCCGTGGTGGCGTCGACGCCCAGCTGCTGGGCGATCTGTGGGAGCACCGGCACCGGGATGGATTGGATCATCGACAACAGGAAGCTGCTGGCCGCGGCTGCGATCAGCAGCATCGTCGGCCGCGGGGGCGGGTTCATGGCGGTCATGCTAGACGGCATAATTGACAGAGCGTCAAGTTTTTCAGTCAGGCGTCGAGAATCACATCGGTAGGGTGGCGATCATGAACCGGCGGCGGACCGGCCCGTCCAAGGGCGACATGCGGGAGGCGGCGATCCTCGACGCCGCGCGGACTCTGTTCACCGAGCAGCCGTTCGACGCGGTCACCATCGACGACCTGGCCCGTGCCGCCGGGCTGTCCCGCACCGGGTTCTATTTCTATTTCCGCACCAAAGGCGCCGTGCTGACCGCGCTGATGGCCCGGTTCTGGGACGTGCTGGGCGCCTCGCACGTCTGGTTCGACAGCACCGGCCCCTCCCCCGCCCTGCTGCGCGAGCAGTTGCTCGCGTCCGCCCGGCTGTGGCGCGAGCACGCCGGGGTGCTGTCCTGCACCCCGAGCTCGGCCGAGGTGCGCGAGTTCAACACGCGGGTCACCGCCCGCCACGACCAGCGCTGCGCCGACAAGATCAGCCGCGATCAGGAGCTGGGCACGGCCACCACCACTATCGCCGCGATCCGGCTGGCCGAGATGATCGGCGCGATCCGCGACGCCCGGTGGGCGCAGATGGCGAAGGCCTCCGACACCGAGCTGGACGACGCCGTCCAGGACATCGCCGAGGCGATTCAGCGCCTGGTCTACGGCCCCACCACGGCGAGTTGATGGGCGCGCTCCCAGATCTTCCGCGGGTGATCACCGGGCATGGATGACGTTGAACAGGGTACGGTTGCGCCGATCGAGACTTGGCGCGGACCAGAATTGAGTGGTGATCGGGTGTGACGACCCCACCCGACGATCTCTTCGCAGGCGGCAGTGAGACCGGCCGCCTCATGAGCGCACGAGCCTGGCCGGACACTGCCCTCGGGCCGGTCAGCGCTTGGCCGCAGAGCCTGCGATCAGCCGTCCGGGTCGTGTTGTCCTCACGCTATCCGATGCTGCTGCTGTGGGGCCCGGACCTGACACAGCTGTACAACGACGCGTACTCCGCGCTGATCGGCGACAAGCACCCGGCCGCCCTCGGGATGGATGTGCGGGTCACCCTGGCCGAGGGCTGGGACGTCCTCGAACCCCTGATCCGCGGCGCGATGACCACCGGCGTCGCGAGCTGGGTGCCGGCCCTGCAACTGCTGCTCAACCGGGCCGGCTACCGCGAGGAGGCATACTTCAGCGTCTCCCACGCCCCCGCCCGCGACGACACCGGCACCACCGTCGGGGTCCTGACGGTGTGCAGCGAGGTCACCGAGCAGGTGGTCGGCGAGCGGCGGCTGCGGCTGCTGCGCGATCTCGCGGTCCCGGCGATCGGCGGGACCGGTACCGATGCGGTCGCCGCCGAACTGTGCGCGATCATCGGCGGTCAGCCCTTGGACGTGCCGTTCGCCGCCGTCTACCTCACCGACGGCTGTGTGCTGCGCCGATCGGCGATGGTCGGCGCCGACGCCTCGGCACTGCCGGAGACGGTCGCGCTGGACGGCGACGACGCCGATCCATGGCGGCTGCGGGCCGTCGCCGGGGGCGCGGCGTCCGCGACGGTCGCGGTGGGCGGGCTGCTCACCGTCACCGGTGGTGCCTGGCAGGATCCGGTGGGTACGGCGTTCGCCCAGCCGTTGCCGTCCGCGGATCCGTCCCAGCCACTCGGGGTGCTGCTCATCGGGGTCAGCCCGAGCCGGGCACTGGACGTCACCTACCGCTCGTTCCTGCAACTGCTCGCCCAGCAGGTCGCGGTGGCGGTCCGTAACGAACGGGCCTACCAGGAGGAACGTGACCGGGCGGCGGCTCTGGCCGAACTCGACCGGGTGAAGACCGACTTCTTCACCAACGTCAGCCACGAATTCCGTACCCCGCTGACGTTGATGTTGGGACCGCTCGCCGACGCCCTCGCCGACCACGACGAGCCGCTGGGCGAAGCGCAGCGAGCCCGAGCCGACACCGCGTTGCGCAACGCGAACCGGCTGCTCACCCTGGTCAACGAGCTGCTGACATTCGCCGGCACCGGCTCCGGCCAGGCCGTCACCGAACCCCGCACCCTGGACCTGGCCCGGTTCACCGGCGAGCTGGCCGGAGTGTTCCGGGCCGCCGTCGAACGGACCGGCCTGCGGCTGATCGTCTACTGCCCACCCCTGCCGCGCCCGGTCGCCGTGGACCCCGGCCACTGGGAGAAGATCGTCACGAACCTGATCTCGAACGCGCTGAAGTTCACCTTCACCGGCGAGATCCGGGTGCTGCTGGAATCCGATGCGACCGAGGTCCGGCTGAAGGTCACCGACACCGGGATCGGCATCGACGACGACGAACTGCCGCATCTCTTCGAAAGATTCCACCGGGTTCGCGGTACGCGGTCGCGCAGTCACGAGGGCACCGGCATCGGGCTGGCGCTGGTCCGCGAACTGACCCGGCTCGCCGGTGGTGACGTGTCCGTGACAAGCGTGTCCGGCGAGGGCACCACGTTCACCGTGGCTCTGCCGTGGACCGCTGTCGCCGGCGCCACCTCGGACGACGCCCCCGACGTCTCCACCCTGGCCGACGTCCGGACCGCCGCGAGCATCGCCGCTAACTGGGACGGCGGCGAATCGATCGTGTCCGGTACCGGCGACGTCCGGATCCTGGTCGCCGACGACAACGCCGACATGCGGTCCTACCTGGCCCGGCTGCTCACCGCCGAAGGCTGGCGGGTGGAGACGGTCGGCGACGGCGAAGCCGCCCTGCACGCCATCCGCCGCATCCGCCCCGACCTGCTGATCACCGACGTGATGATGCCCCGGCTGGACGGGTTCGCCCTGGTCCGCCGCCTGCGCACCGACGAGACCACCCGCGCCCTGCCGATCGTGATGCTGTCCGCCCGCGCCGGCCAGGAGTCCGGGGTCGAGGGACTGGCCGCCGGCGCCGACGACTACGTGGTCAAACCGTTCAGCGCCCGTGAACTCATCGCCCGGGTCCGCGGCACCCTGCGACTGGCGAACGTGCGGGCCACCGGCGCCGGACCGGACCCCGCACCCACCGACGCCGCCTCCCTGATCACCGCGGGCTGGGAGCTGGAGCAGGCCTTCCAGAGCGCCACCGATCTGGTCCGGGCGATCACCGGCGCCTCCGCCGCGGTCACCGTCCTGGACGGCGGCACGCAGCCGCTGCGGTTCGCCAGCCAGACCGGCGCCGAGACCACCGGAGACCAGCTCCGGGCCGAGATCACCGGCTCCCCGGCCGGGTTCCGCCGCGGCGAGATCACCCTGCACGTCACCGACCCCGGCCGGGCCACCGGCGCGTTCCTCGCGGCCGCCGCCGAAGTCCTCGCCCGGCTCGCCCACAACGACCGGCAGACCGGCCACGACCAGCACGCGCCCGTCCCCGACGGCTGGGAACTGCACCTGGCACCACCACGGGCCGGCGGCTGGACCGACGTGACCGCCACCGGCGACGGCGACCTGCTCGTCAGCGTCGGCGAAAGCAGCGGCCCCGGGCTCAGCGCCATGGTCACCGCGGAACTGCTCCGGGCCGCGGTCCGGGCGTACGCCATCGAGGAACCCTCCCCCGCGAGGCTCGTCGCCCGTCTCGTCCCGGCCGCGCCGGATTCCCTCCCGGCCACCCTGCTGGTCGTCACCGTCGACCCCCGGACCGGGCGTTTCAGCTGGGCCGGCGCCGGCCACCCCGGCCCCGCGCACGTCGTCCCCGGTGTCCCCGGCCAGCGGCTCACCGGCGACCTGCTCGGCCACGGCGAACAGTTGGTGCTCTACTCCGGCGACAACGCCGCCGTCACCGTGCGCCGCGGACCGGCCGTCGCCATCCCGGCCGACACCGAACTGCCCGACCTGGACGTCACCTGGGTCTACCCGCTGGAAGCCGGAGCGTCCTCGGCAGCCCGCCGCGACCTGCAGACCATCCTGCCCGACGACGTCGACGCCGACCTGCTCTACGACCTGCAGGTGGCCGTCACCGAGGCGATCAACAACGCGGTCGAACACGCCCAGCAGCCCAGCCGGCCCGAAGTACGGGTGCGGATGCTGGCCGCCGGCGGACTGTTACGCGTCGAGATCCAGGACTTCGGCGGCTGGCGGGCCCGCCCACCGGCCCGGGACCGGGGCCGTGGCGCGATTCTGATGAACGCGTACGGCGACGTCCGGGTCACCGCCACCTCGGCCGGCACCCGGGTCACCATCGAACGCCGGTGGATCGCCCCCGATCACTCCGGCGGCAGCACCGCGACCTCGGCGTAGAAGCGCCGGATCCGCTGGACGGCCTGCTCGAACGAGTCCAGGTCCATCGGCTTCTTCACATACGCGTTGGCGTGCCGCACGTAACTGGCGGTGATGTCCGGCAGCGCGTCCGACGTGGTCAGCACCACCACCGGGATGCTCTTCAGCGCGTCGTCACCCTTGATCTGCAACAACGCCTCATGGCCGCCCATCCGCGGCATGTTCAGATCGAGAAGCACCAGGTCGGGGCGGGGCGCGTCGGCGTACTCGCCCTCGCGCCGCAGGAACGCCAAGGCCTCGGCACCGTCCGACACCCGGCTCACCAGAGGCGGCACCGGCTCGGCGGCCAGCGCTTCCTCGATCATCATGGTGTCGGCATCGTCGTCGTCGACGATCAGCACGTGAGCCACGGTCATCGCAGTCGGTTCCTGTCGGTCGGCAGCACCGGCCCGAACAGCCCGGCTCAGGCAAGCTACTGCACCCAGGACACGATCAGATCACCACGTCCCCACAACAGCTGATCATGCTGCTTGCAGGTGCGTGACCATCGGTCCCACCCGGTTCCGGCCGTCCCGTTTAGCTTGATACAGACTAAGGTCGGCGGCCTCCAGAAGCTGCCGCGCGGCACCGATTTCACCCGGCCGGGCGGTAGCCACCCCGACACTGACGGTCACCCGTCCGCTCGGCGCCGTCACGTGTTCGGCCGCCAGCTCCGACACCGCCAGCCGGATCCGTTCCGCCACCTCCACGGCGTCACCACCGGCGATGATCACCGAGAACTCCTCACCGCCGTACCGGGCCGCCAGGTCCCCCTCCCGGATCGCCCCGGCGAGGGTCGCGGCCACCTTCCGCAGGCAGTCGTCACCACCCAGATGCCCGTAGTGGTCGTTGTAGCTCTTGAAATGGTCGATGTCCACCATCACCACACTGACCGGCTCGTCCCCGGCGACAGCGTCCACCCACGCCTGGTCCAGCGCCTCGTCCAGCCGCCGCCGGTTGGCCAGCCCGGTCAGCCCGTCGGTACGGGACAGGTTCTCCAGCCGCGCGTTCGCCTCGGCGAGCGCCCGGGTGTCATCGGAGATCCGCTGGGCCGTCACTCGCCGGATCCGGTAGAAGACGAGCCCCAGCCCGACACTGGTCATCGCCACCGCGACAGCCTGAACAGCCTGGCTGCCCGCGAACCCTTCAGCGAACTGTGCCGCCAACGCGACCATGGGCGCCACGACGAGCAGACCCCTGGCACTGCGGGCCGGCAGCATCAGTGCCGGATAGATGATCGCCACGACCAGCACGGCGGAGGCAAGCATTGGAATCCGCGGCGTCAGCCATCCCCAGACCCCGCTGGCCAGCAGACACGTGACGACGCCAGCCCACTTGTCCCGGTCTCCGGGTGCTCTCCGGACGGCGAATCCGACGACCGTCAGCAGCAACGCCATCCCGGCCATCGCCCAGCGGATCGGCCCGTCCAGGAGCCAGGCCGCCGCCACATAGATCGGCACCGCCGAACTGCTCAACAGATTGGCCTGGCGCTCAGCGGTATCCGCCAAGGCCGCTGAAGTCCTGGGGGCACGCGCGTCGTCCATGCCCGCCCCGTTCGGTCGCCCCGCCGCTGCGGGAGAGGTTTCGCCGCGTTGCAGATCGGTAGTTTCGCTCCAGCCGGAACGACGGGGCCTGCCGGCCGCGTTACCGCGCCGATCATCCACAGCCGGTTCCGGGCGCCCGGATACCGCTCCGGCCGTGGATACGCTGCACCGTCGTTGCGAATGCGGAGGCTGATTCGATGGGCTTTGCGGAATTGATCCTGGCGGCCCTGGCCGCGGGTGCCAGCTCCGGCATCACCGAAGCCACCACGTCGGCGGTCGGCGAGGCCTACACCGGCTTGCGTGACCGGCTGCGGACGTTGACCGGCCGGCCCACCGTCACGGAACTGACCGCCGCCGACGATCCTCGGCAACGCCTGCTGGAACTGCTGCGCGACGCCGGCCGAGCAAGGGCAAGGATGGGGTACGCCGGTTGCTGGCGACCGGGGCGATGCAGTACCACGGCGTGATCGACGACATCATCGACCAGCTGTTCCACTGAGCCGCCGGCAGCCAGAGGGAGAAGTGCCCGCCCATGCTCACCTTTCTGACGCACTACCTGCTGGCGCTGGGGGCGACCGCCGCGCTCTGGCCGGTGGCGTCGCTGATCCTCGCGGGTGGAGCGTTCGGCTCACCGAAAGTGATCACGTTCGTGCGCACCGCCCGTTCTCGGCTGGTCAAGGTGCCGGCGACGGCGCTCTTCTCCTGTCACGGCGGCAAGGTCGACCTCACCGTGGTCGACCGGTCCCGAGCGACGGAGACGACCCTGACGATGTGGGAGCTGCAGGGTTTCCTGGCGAGGTTCTCGCTGCTCACCTGGGACGGCCCGCCGAAATCGGGTGCCCGGGTCCGGGCCCGGCTCGGCACCGAGTTGTGGCTGCGCCGGCTGGCGTTCGCCGTCTTCGTGGTGGCCCCGGCCGCGGCGGCGACCTGGCTGGCGTTCACCGCGCACTGGCTCTGGATCTGCGGCGCGGTCGCCGTACTCGCCGGCACCACCTACAACGCACTGACCGGGAAACTGCTCGTGCTCAAACCGGGCGGGGCCTTCCAATGGGTCACGTTCCTGCTGCTGGGCTCGGTCGCCGGCCGCTGGATAGCCGAGAAGACCGGCATCGACTGGCTGTACTGGTGGTCGGTGCTGCTCGGTGGCCTGCGCCCCGACTGGCACGACCGGATCGTGCCGGTGGTCCTGGCCTGGACGATCGCCGTCGTAATCAGTTCGGTCGTCCTCGCCCTGGCCGATGAGAGGTAGCCTGCCGGCCAGTACCATGCGGCGGGTTCGGAGGACGAACCGAACACGACCGCGTCACCCGCGGTCAGATGCTGTGCAGCCCCGACCGAAGGATGTCCCGAACCATGAGCTACCCCCCGCCCGGACCACAAGATCCGTACGGCCAGCAGCCGCCGTACCCGCCGCAGCCGTATCCGGGTCAGCCGTACTCGCCGCAGCCGTACCCGCAGCAGTACCACGGCCACTACCGGCCTCACCCGATGTCCGGGCCGCCGATGTCCGGGCCGCCGATGACGCCGTACCCGCCGCAGCCCGGCTACTATCCGCCGCCACCGATGGCGGTGGTCGTACCGACGTCCGGTCTGGCAGTCGCGTCCTTGATCTTCGGTTTGATCGGCTTCTTCGGCGGCTTCTGCGCCTTCGGCATCCCGTGCGCGTTCGCGGTGCTCTTCGGCCATCTGGCGCTGCGGGAGACGAAGAACGGCCACCGGTCCGGGCACGGCATGGCGGTCGCCGGGCTGATCCTGGGCTACATCCTGCTGGTCCCGGCGATCATCGTGATCGCGATGGGCGGCTTCGGAGCGGTGCTCGGCGCGGTGACCCCGGCGACCTCACCGTGACCCGGTGAACGTGTGTTCACCGTGACCCGGTGAACGTGTCGGAACCGAGCACGGTCAGCAGCGCGAGTTTGTCGTAGCTCTCGGTGCCGGGAGTGGCAGTGAAGATCAACAGTGACTGTCCCTGGTCGGGGTCGAGCAGCGTCTGGCAGTAGAGGTCGATCCGCCCGACCTCGGGATGCACGAAACGCTTGGCGTTGCTCCAGCGCAACCCGATCTCCTGCCGCTCCCACAGCCCGGCGAACTCGTCGCTGAGCCTCAGCAGATCGGCCACGAGCGCGGCGGCCGGCGATCCGGAGCCGTGCGTGGTGCTGACGGCGCGCAGGATCGAGGCGTACACGCGGCTGTTGAGTTCGTGGTCGTCGGGCAGGTAGCGGGCGCGGGCGGCCGGATCGGTGAACCACCGGTAGAGGGCACTGCGCGCCGGCCCGGTGAACCGCGTCTCGTCGCCGAGCAGCGCCACCGCCGGCGGCGTCTGCTGCAAGGTCTCGCCGAGCGGTCCCAGGATCTCGGCCGGGGTGTCCTGCAGCCGGTCCATCACCCGCAGCAGTCCCGGGCTGATGTGCGCATCGCGCAGCTGCCGGGACCGGGCCCGGTGCCCGCACAGCAGGAACAGATGGTCCCGCTCGTCCGGGGTCAGCCGCAGGCCACGGGCGATGGCCGCGGCCATCTGCGGCGACGGCTGGGAGCCGCTGCCCCGCTCCAGACGGGCCAGATAGTCGGCCGACATGTCACACAGTTCGGCGACCTCCTCCCGGCGCAGCCCGCTCGTGCGCCGGCGCGCGCCACGCCGCAACCCGACGTCCTCCGGTTGCAGGGACAGCCGGCGGCCGCGCAGGAAGTCACCCAGCCCGTCTCGGTCCAGTGCTGTCATCGGGTTCCCCTCGTCGTCTCCCCTCATCGTCCGGCAGACGCGTGCCGGTTATCCACGCCCTGTCATTCAGTGGCTGGGCAGGGCCTTCATCCGCCCGGCGCGGGCTCGTCTACTGGTGGACGTCTTCTTCCACTCCTGAGGAGTTCCCATGAGCAACTGGACCGCCGCCCAGCTCCCGGCCCTGACCGGCACCACCGTGGTGATCACCGGTGCCACCGGAGGCATCGGCCTGGTGACCGCCCGCGAGTTGGCCCGGGCCGGCGCCACCGTCGTGCTGGCCGCCCGCAACGTCGACAAGGCCCACCGCGCGGTGTCCGGTCTGCGCGGCGACTTCGTGATCCAGCACCTGGACGTGGCCGACCTGGACTCGGTGCGAACGTTCGCGGCGTCCTACAGCGGCCCCGTCGACATCCTGATCAACAACGCCGGTGTGATGGACATCCCGGCGGCCCGGACCGCGCAGGGCCTGGATCTGCAGACCGCGACCAACTACTTCGGCCCGCACCTGCTCACCAACCTGCTGCTCCCCCGCCTGACCGACCGCGTGATCACGGTCGGCAGCCAGCTGCACCGTTTCGGCCGGCTGAACCTGGACGACCTCGACTGGCAGACCCGCAAATACAACGGCCTCGCCGTGTACGAGTCGTCGAAGCTGGCCGTGGTCCTGTTCTCCCTGGAACTGCAACGTCGCCTGACCGAAGCCGGCAGCCCGGTCCGTTCCCTGGTCGCGCACCCCGGAGTCGCCCGGACCGCCCTGGTGGATCATTCCCCGCTGGGTGTCATCAACCGGTTCCCGTTCCTGGTCCAGGACGCCGAACAGGGCGCACTCCCCCTGTTGTACGCGGCCACCCAGAACGTCCCCGGCAACGCCTACGTCGGTCCCGACGGCCTGTTCAGCTTCACCGGCTACCCGAAGGTCCGCAAACCCAGCCGAGCCGCCCGGAACCCCACCACCGCCAAGGCCCTCTGGGCGGCGACCACCGCTCTCACCGCCTGACCGACACCGTGAAGCGGCGGCCCGGGTTGGGGCCGGGGGTGGCCGTGATGCGCAGTGGCCGGCCCGGATGGGTGGGCGTGATGGTCAGGCACCGGACCAGCAACGCCACCGTGGCGACTGCGAGCGCCTCGGTCATCCCGGCGCCGAGACAGGTGTGGCCGCCGACCGAGAACGGCGCGTAGACCGAGGCCCGCCGAGCCGCCGTGAAATCACGGTCGATGTCGAACCGGTCCGGATCGGGGAAGAACTCGGCGAGGTGGTGGGGCACGCAGGTCGCCACCAGCACCCGGTCCCCCTCGGCGATGTGGAAACCTTCGAAATCAAAGGCCTTCGTCGCCGTACGGGCGGAGCCGGGCGCCGGTGGGTAGACGCGCAGAGTCTCCAGAATCAGCCCGCGAAGTGCCGGAAGACCGCGCAGCCGTTCCCACGTGATCGGTTCGGCGCCGGCCTCGCTGGTGACCCGTTCGAGCACTCCGGGGTTGTCCAGGAGCGCACGCAGCATGAAGCTGTAGAGGTAGGCGACAGTGTTGACACCCGCGAAGTAGCCCTGCAGGGCCATGCCGGCCCGGACGTCGAGCGAGTACTGTTCGCCGTTCTCGTCCACCGCGTCGAGGGCCTGGTCGAGCAGGTCCCGCGGCCCGCCGGTCGGGTGGGCGGCCCGTTCGGCGAGCGCGTCCCGCGCGAAGGCGTGGATCTCCGCGCGCGCCCGCCGGTACGCGGGCAGCCGCAGCGCCGCCGCTGGCCACTTCCCGGCGATGGTGACGTCGAGGACCAGTTCGAACGCCGATCGCAGCGTCGTGAACCGGGCCGCGGAGCTGGCTCCGGTGAACGCCACGGACAGTTGCGCGGCGGCCAGCCGCTGACAGGCGTCGACCACCGGCAACGACCGCTGCCCCTGCCAGCCGTCGAAGGCCTGCTCGGTCTCCCGCACGACGTCGTCCCAGCGTGCGGCCAGCAGGTCCCGGGACAGCCCGGTGGCGAGGACCTTGCGCAGATGCCGGTGCGGACGCCCGCGCAGCACGTGGACGCGCATGCCGAACTCGTGGTTCAGCCCGCCGAAACTGGTCTCGCTGGAGAACACGTCCTCGCCGTGTTCGAGCAGGAAACGGTTGGCGCGTTCCCCGGCCATGATGACGAACGCCTGGTTGAGTGCCTTGACCCGGTAGACCGGGCCGAGCCGGCGGTAGGTGTCGACGAAGAACCGCTGGACGTCACCCATCATCGGCAGGGCGTTGCCGAGCAGGGGCAGTCCGGGCACCTGAGGGGGTCGCGTCATCCGTGCATTGTGGACTACGGCAGCCACTGGAGCCCGTCGGTGGACAGCGCCGGCAGGCGGTCGCGGGCTCCAGGGCGCGGATCCGGGCCGCGGCCGATCACATCGGTGCCGGCCGGGGTGACCAGGGACCGGTCGAAAGTGAGCACGATCAGTTCGCGGTCGTCGCTGAGGTGGTCCACCCGCCATCGACTGGTCAGCAGACCCAGGGCACCCCGGCCCCGCCACGTGAACCGCCCGGTCGCCGGGTCGAACCGGTCGACACCCGTGATCCGCCGCTGTCTGCCGGACCGGGTGCGATAGCCGACCTCGTCGCTGAACCGCAGATCGGGACCGGGCAGTACCCCGTACGAGAAAGTGGGGTTGATCCTCCGCCCGGACAGCCACATCGGGAACGTGCTCGCCAGCACCCGCCACTGCCCCGGCAATGTCGCCCGCAGCGTCTCCGCATCGATCATCCGCCGATGATGCCACGCTGCGGCGCACTGTCGTCCTGGTCGCTCAGCCACCCCCGTTTCCCGGCCAGCACGGCGATCTGGAAACGGGTCCGGGCGCCGAGTACCGAGCCGGCGTCGCTGATGTGCTGCTGAACGGTACGGCGGCTCAGGTGCAGGATCCGGGCGATCGTGTCGTCCTTCATGCCGACCGCCATCATCCGCAGGATCTCCCGGGTCCGCAGGTCCCGCCCGGAGGCCGGTAAGGCGTCGCCGGTGTCCGACAGGTCGTGCCGTTTCGTCAGCAACACCGGCTCGGCGCGGTCCCACACGCTCTCGAACAGTGCCACGAGCGCGGTCACCAGTGCGGGCGAGTGCACCACGAGCGATCCGGAGGAGGGGCGGTCCCCGCGGATCGGCAGCAGAGCGGCCGCCCGGTCGAAGATCACCAGCTTCACCGGGATCTGCGAGGTCAGCCGCATCTTGCCGCCCTGGCCCGTGCCGCGCAACGCCGTCATGAGGGACACCGCGTCGGTGAGACCGTCCGTCTCGTACACCGATCGCATCCGCACCTCGGGCGCCACTGCCACGGTCTCGGCCGACGCACTCGTCACGTACGGCGGCTTCGCCAGATGCAGCACCTCCGACGAACTCTCGGTCAGCAGCTGGCGGTAGCGCGCGGGCACCTCGTCGGCATTGCTTAGCACCTCCACCACGCCGGTGCTACGGGGCCCGGACACCGCCTCGTGTGTCTCGAAGAGCCGTTCCACCAGGTCCTCGGCCCGGGCCAGTTCGGCTCGCTGCCGGGCCAGCAGGGCACCGAGCGACGACCGTGGTGGCGCGGCCGCCCAGCGCGGCACCACGCCACCGATCCGCGACGCCAGTGCCGAGTCCGCGAGCAGCCACAGTGCCTGGTCCGCCTCGGCGGGCGTCAAACCGGCCGCGGACGCCACTTCGTCGCGGTCCGCCGATCGCACCGCCATCAGGTGCTCCAGCACCCGGCCGGCGGACGGATCGAGACCCGTCGCCGACCACGGTATGTCCGTTGTATTCATACGCGTTTACACCCCTCGATCCGAGCATGCTCGGCGTGCCGATGGCTCCGATGAATCGGGGATTACGAATGGGTAAGAAGCTGTCCGGCCGGGTCTGCGCACTTGCGCAAGTGCACAAGATCGTCCTTGTGGCGGGTGCCGGGCCCGCGGTGAGGTGGGCGAACCGGTGCGGAACCAGCCGGCCGGTGGCTGGAGCCTGTCCACAACCTCGCAGGAGCAACAGTTGCGCAGACCCAAGGCACTACCCGCAATCGCCGCTCTGGCGGTGGCCGCCCTCCTCGGCGCCAACGCGCAGGCCGCGAACGCGGCACCCGCGGCGCCCGCGGCACCGGCCGGCGAGCCGGTCCCGGTCACCGTGGCGCCGGAGACGGACACACCCGCGCTGGTGGACGATGTGGCCGACCCGGTCGACGCCACGGTCGCGCCGGACAAGGCCGCCAAGGCTCACCTCGCGGGCCACCAGGATCGCTACAAGATCAGCGATCCGGCCGGCACGCTCACCACCGCGAGCGTCGAGACCGACGGCGAGCGGGAGACGGTCCGGCTGAACCAGAAGTACCGGGGCCTGCCGGTGTTCGGTGCCCAGTACGTGGTGCGTACCGAGAAGAAGGCCGCCGAGCGCACGGTGACCGGAACGTCGGGCACCTACTTCACGAACCTGGACGTCGACACCACCGCCACCCCGATCCCCACCGCGCTCGCGATCTCCCGCGCGGTCGAGGAGGTGCGCAAGAGCCTGCATCCCGGTACGGCGGTGGTGCCGTCCGCCCCGCGTCCCGGCACGGCCGCCACCGACCTCACCGGCACCGACCAGGGGTTACTGGTCATGCCGACCGGCACCGGTGTGCTCGCGCGGCGGGTGCTCGTCCAGGGCAAGGACACCGTCTCGGGCCTGCCCGTGCTGCGTGACGTGTACGTGGGCGCGACGAACGGGGTGCCGCTTCTCAGCGTCAGCCGGCTCAAGTCCTTCGCCGCCGACCAGCAGGCCGCAGCCGCCGTGCCGCAGGAAGCGGCGCAGCCGCGTCAGGCCGGTGACGGGACGGGGTCGGTCGCCGGTCAGGGCACCACGCTGCACGGCGCCACCGTGCCGCTGTCGCTGCTCGACGCCGGTTCCTACCTGATGATGGACATCACCCACCGCCGGCCGAGCGGTGCGACGGTGCCGATCACCACCTGGGACGGCCGGGGCTGGGACTACTACAACCTGATGGACGGCCAGTGGCCCGAGGGCCTGACGCCGTTCGTGTCGCCGACCACCACGCTCGGCGCCGACCTGACCGAAGCCGGTGCGGTGGACGCCGCCTGGAGCGCCGCGCAGGTGTTCGAGTGGTACCAGGCGAAACTCGGGCGTGACAGCCTGGACGACGCGGGCATGCCGATCGACTCGGTCGTCGGGATCACATACGGCGGCTACCCGTTCGTCAACGCGTACTGGGACGGCACCCGCATGGTGTACGGCAGCGGCGACGACGAGTACCTGCCGCTGGCCGCGGACCCGGACGTGGTGGGCCATGAGATGACGCACGGAGTGGTGGAGCGCACCGCGAACCTGGTGTACGCCGGGCAGCCGGGCGCGCTCAACGAGGCGATCGCCGACTACTTCGGCAACGCCATCGACGTCGACGCGTCGGGCACCTCGATGTCCGACCCGCAGGCCAGCCTGCTCGGTGGTGACCTCTGCCGCACCCTGGCGCCCGCCGACTGTGCCCTGCGCGACCTCGACGACGGCGCCACCACCGCGGACTTCCAGCACCTCATCGACATCGCGTCGATGGACTACGGCGGCGTGCACCTCAACTCGACGATCGTGTCCGGCGCCCTGTGGGACATGCGTCAGGGGCTGGACAAGACGGTCGCCGACAAGATCGTCTACCGGGCGCTCACCGACTACCTGACGCCGATGTCCGACTTCGTCGACGCGCGTGACGCCGTGCTCGCCTCCGCCAAGTCGTTCCGCCTGAGCAAGAAGGACCTCAAGGTGGTGCAGGCGGCGTTCGACTCCCGTGGGATCACCGCGAAGTGGAAGAAGAACCTGTACGGCAAGGGCACCGAGGTCCTGATCGACCGGCTCAACACCGGCATGTACGCCGACATGAAGGCGAGCGTGGCGAACGGCTGGTTCGCCGTGCCGCGATCGGACGCGAACCGCACCGAACCGACGTCGATCTGGGTGGGCCGCACCGACGGCAAGGGCACGCCGTACCAGCTCTCCCCGGCCGACGGCAGCGCCAACGGTTTCCCGCACACCGACGGCAAGCGCGTCGTGTGGTCGTCGATCGCACTGGACCCCGGCTCGCCGACCGGGGAGACCACCCGCATCCTGTCAGCGCCGATCGGTGGCGGTCCGGTCAAGGAGCTGTACGGTTCCCCGTACCGCATCGATGGTCTGGGTTTCGACCGTGACGTGGTCACGTGGAGTCAGTACGATCCGGCGCAGGGATACCTCGACGTGGTGCGCTACCTGCGGATCGGCTCGCCGGACGTGCACACCCTCACCCATCCGGACTGGTTCGGCAGCGCGACGGCCCCGAGTGTCGAGAACGGGAAGATCTCCTACGTCCGGTACGAGATCTACCGCCAGCCCGACGCCAACGGGCAGTACTGGTCGCTGGGCGTGGAGGTGTACGACCTCGCGACCGGGAAGACGGCGTACGCCGGTGGTGATGTCGGTGCCGAGCGGATGAGCTATCCCGATCTGTCCGGCACCGGTGTCGCCTGGATGACCGACCGCGACTACGGGACCATCGTCGACGGCGAGTGGAGCAAGGGGGCGTACCACGACTCGGTGCGGCTCTACGACTTCGCCACCCGTACCAGCAGCCTGCTCTTCGAAGAGAACTCGCCGCAGGCGATCCGTGCCGTCACCGTCGCGTTGTCCGACAGCACCCTCACCGTGACCGAGGAGGCGCCGGTGAGTGCCTGGATGGAGAGCGGCGGTTACCCGGGCAACTCGCTGAATCCGAAGCTCAAGCAGTACACGCTTCAAGGCCGGTACCTCGGCCCGGCGTCGTGCAGCCCGGGCGCGCAGATGTACGCGACCGCGGCGGGCGGGCGCAAGGTGGTCTTCATGGACTCGTCAGCGGCGGGCTTCGGCCTGGCGTACGCGTCCGGAGCCAAGTCCTGCAGTTGAGGTCCGGCTAGAAGGAACGCGATACCCGGCGGCGTGCTGCGGCCCTCTCACCGAAGGTCCCAGCACGCCGCCGGAAATGCGTTTCGCCGATTGCCGGCATTCCCTAGGATCTGCGGTGATCAAAGGGGATGACACGGAACTGATCTCAGCAAGGAATTGAAGCCGATTCGGGATGACACGGGTGAATAGGTAGTTTCGGACGGTCCTCGAAAAAGACGTGGAGCCATCGATAGACAGGTCTTGCGACAGATCCACGTCTTCGAGAGGGCTCCACGTGCTGGCTTATCGTGCCATGGTCGACGTCCCGAGGGAACTGGTGCAGTACGTGGCGCGGTTGCTCCATGCCGAGCGCCGCGCCCGTGGCACGCGGAAGAAGACACGTGCGCTGACCTGCTTCTACCAGGCGTTACTCGTACTCGTCTGGTTCCGTAAGCAGGAAGACCTGACACTGCTGGGCGCCGGTTTCGGGGTCTCCCGGGCGACCGCGTACCGCTACCGCGACGAGGGCATCGCGGTGCTCGCCGCCCAGGCACAGGACCTGCACACCGCTCTGAAGCGGGTCGCCGCCGACGGCTGGTCGTACGTCATCCTCGACGGCAAACTGTTCGACTGCGACCGGCTGACCGAGACCACCCTGTCGGTCAAGGGAAAGACGATCGACGCCTGGTTCTCCGGAAAGCACCGCGACTTCGGCGCGAACATTCAGGCGATCATGCGCCCGGACGGACTGCCGATCTGGACATCGGCGGCGATGCCGGGGCATCTGCACGACACCAGCTGCGCCCGCGACCTCGGCGTCACCGCCGCCCTGAACTGGTCCGCCGCCGAACTCGACCTGCCGGCCTTGGCCGACTCCGGCTACGAAAGCACTGGTCAGGGCATCAAAACCCCAATCAAGCAACCGGCCGACGGTAAACCCCTCGCCGTCGACAACCGCGCCTACAACCGGCTCCTACGCGGTCTGCGCTGGCAGGGCGAACGCGGCTTCGCGATCCTCGTCGGACGCTGGAAAGCCCTGCGCCGCACCACGATAAGCCCACGCCGCACCGGCGATGTCGTCGCCGCCGCGCTGCACCTGACCCATTTCGAATACAAATACCTAACCGGATCTTGCTGAGATCAGTTCACGGTGGGCGACTATCAGCAGTTCGTGACGGATGTGACTACACGTCTGTCCGCGATGTCAAAGGGCGAGTTGTACGTCGCCGGGGACAGTCTCGACCGGGACTCACTCTGGCTGACCTTTCTCGATTCCTTTCCCGCCGGCACCAATCTCAAATTCCGTGAGCGGTCCGAGTACGACTGCTCGACCTGCCGCGGATTCGTCAAGGGCTTCGGTAACGTCGTCGAGATCCGGGACGGACAGGTCCGTACCGTCTGGTCCGGGGTGTCCGCCTCTGACCCGGTCTTCTCCGTCGTCGCCGCCGCGATGGACGAATTCGTCGGCTCGCTGCCGCTGTCCGGCATCTTCCGGTCGCCCGAGGCGCAGTACGGGACGAAGACGACCCGGACGCTGCGTGACGGCCAGGTCGAGGTGTGGCACCACCTGCACGGCCGGGTGGAGAAGCGGCATCACAGCACGGACGTCGGCCCGGCCCGGGGCACCTTCGACGCCGCGGTGCAGGTGTTCCAGCGGGGCCTGGCCGAGCTGGTCCCGCACGCTCTGGACACCGTCGCCGACCTGATCGACGGCAACGCCCTCTACCGCGGCACGGAGCATCGCCGGGCGGTGACCGAGTTCCGGTCGCTGCAGAACCAGTGGACGCAGGCGGCCGACCGGCGGGCGTTCGTGTTCGCCAACGCCATGCACCCGGCGGCCCGGTTCCGCAACACGGTGATCGGCACCCTCGTCCAGGATCTCTCCGCGGGCGTCGACCTGGAGCAGGCGGTCCGGTCGTTCGAGACGAAGGTGGCGCCGCAGAACTATCAGCGCCCCACCGCGTTGATCACCCCGGCCATGGTCAAGGCCGCCATGAAGACCATCGACGAGCTGGGCATCGAGGAGTCGCTGCAGCGACGTTTCGCCCGGCTTTCCGACGTGTCGGTCAACAACGTGCTGTGGGTCGACAACGACACCCGGTCGCGGATGAAGGACGGCATCGAAGGGCTGCTCATGCAGGCGGCCACCACCGGGTCCTCAGGTGCGCGTCTGCGGGACGCGAAACCGGAGGAGGTGCCGATCGTCACCTTCATGAAGGACATCCTGCCCGATGCCGCGAGCATCGATCTGTGGGTCGCCAACAGCCACGAACCGCACTTCGTCAGTCTCACCACCGGCCGGCACCCCGCTGCCCCGCGCTTGTTCACCTGGGACAACGACTTCGCCTGGTCGTACGGCGGCAACGTCACCGACTCGATCAAGGAGCGGGTCAAACGGGCCGGCGGCAACGTCACCGGCAAACTGCGGGTGAGCCTGTCCTGGTTCAACTTCGACGACCTCGACCTGCACGTGTACGAACCCGACGGCACCCACATCTGGTACCAGGAGAAGCGCAACAAGCTGGACGTCGACATGAACGCGGGCAGCGGCCACTCCCGCGAGCCGGTGGAGAACGTCACCTGGACCGGCAAGGTCCCCGCCGGCGAATACCGGATCGCGGTGAACCAGTTCCGCAAGCGGGAGAGCAACGGGGTCGGTTTCGTGATCGAAACCGAGAGCAACGGGAAGATCGAGCACTACAGCCACGAACGGGCGGTCAGCCAGAAGGAGACCGTCGAGGTGGGCCGGATGACGGTCGCCGGCGAGGTGATCACCGCGTTCCGGCCGGGCAAGGACATGCAGGCGGGCAGCGCCGGCAAAGACCTGTGGGGCATCACCACCGAACAGTTCGTGCCGGTGTCCACCATCATGTACTCGCCGAACCACTTCGACGACAGCGAAGTCGGCAACCGTCACTACTTCTTCATGCTGAAAGACTGCGTGAACGACCAGCCGGCCCGGGGCATCTACAACGAGTTCCTACGCCGTGACCTGCAACCGCACCGCAAGGTGTTCGAGGTCCTCGGCGACCGCACCAAGTGCGAGCCGTCCCCGGATCAGCTGTCCGGCCTCGGTTTCAGCTCCACGGTCCGCAACTCCGTGGTCGCCAAGGTGACCATGACAGGCGGCCGGCACCGCCTCGTCAGCATCCAGTTCTGATCCCCTACCCGGACATCCGAGAGAGGCCACCGTGACCATTTTCGAGAAGGCCACGCGGGAGAAATTCCGCTACCCGTCGGCCAAGGGCCTGCTGACCACCGAACAGCTGTGGGAGCTTCCGCTGACCGCCAAGTCCGGCTTCAGCCTCGACGATGTGGCCAAGGCCGTCAACGCCGAACTCAAGGCCACCGCCACCGAGTCGTTCGTGGCCACCGAGACCAATCCGGCGAAGGCCACCTTGGAGACCAAGCTGGAGGTCGTCAAGCACGTCATCGCCATCCGCCTCGCCGAGGACCAGGCAGCGAAGGCAGCGGCGGCCAAGAAGCTGGAGAAGGAGAAGCTGCTGGCAGTCCTGGGCCGCAAGCAGGACACCGTCCTGGAGAACCTGACCGAGGCAGAACTGCTGGCCCGGATCAACAACCTGTAATCCGCCGACAATCAACGACGGGAACAGCGGTCATGACTCCTGGATCAGCAGGTGGTTGATCTGGGCCGGGGTCAGCGGCGCCGCGGGGAGCGGGTGGGTGGCCGCTGCGGTTCGGAGTCCGTCGAGCATGAAAGTGATCTGGCGGCGCCACGCCTCTGAGCCGGTGGACGCCGTCGCTCGGGCCAAGGGGGCGTGGGACGCCAGGAAGGACAGCAGGTCGGAGGCGGTGAAGTCGGGGCGCAGGGAGCCGTCGTGGTGGGCTCGGGCGATGATGGCCTCGGTCGCGGCGTACGAGTTGTCGCACACCGCCATCAGGCGGCTCGCGTCGGGGTAACGGCGGGTCAGGACGTCGCCCAGGGCCGGGTCGGTGGCCTGCAACTCGCAGACCTCGGTGAGGTAACCGGCGAAACCCTGCCATGGGTCGGCGCTGGCCAGGGCCCGGGTGGCGGCGGCGCTCAGGCGGGTGGCGGCCAGGTCGGCGATCACCTCGTCGATCAGGACCTCGCGAGAGCCGAACAGGTTGTAGAGCGTGCCGTGGCTCACTCCGGCGCGGCGGGCGATCTCCTTGAGGGAGACCTGCAGGCCGTGTTCCTGGAACAGTTCCGACGCCGCTGTGCGTAGCTTGACGGCGTTGCGTTGGGCGTCCGCGCGCATGCCCCTCCGTAACTTGACCGGGCGGTCAACATGTCTGCTACCGTTGCCGGGCAACTTGACCGCCAGGTCAGAATAGCCGGAGGAGCGACCATGCCGGAAACCACCGAGCAAGCACCCGTCGAGGAGACCGAGCAGATCCCGGCCCCGATCCCGACGATGATTCTTCTCGAGGGCACCGAGGACGCGCCGGTCTGCGAGAACGGAGCCTGCCTGTGACCATCCGCATCGATGTCTGGTCTGATGTGGTCTGCCCGTGGTGCTACATCGGGAAGCGCCGCCTGGAGACCGCCCTCGACCGGTTCGACGGTGAGGTCACCGTCGACTGGCACAGTTACCAGCTGGACCCCAGCATCCCTCAGGGGCAGCGGGAGCCGGTTCGGGAGATGCTGGCGAAGAAGATCGGCGCACCGGCCTCGCAGGTGCGGGCGATGACCCATCAGGTCACACAGCTCGCCGAGGCGGAGGGTCTGACGTACGACCTGGGTAACGCCGTTTCGGTCAACACCCGTGACGCGCACCGGGTCGCGCACCTGGCCGGTCAGCACGGTCTCGGCACCGAGATGCACGAGGCGCTGCTCAAGGCTCACCTGTGTGACGCCGCCGTCGTCGACGACCCGGAGGTGCTGGTCACGCTGGCCACCGGGATCGGGGTGCCGGCCGGTGAGGTCGCCGACGTGGTGGGTGGCTCGAAGTTCGGCTCGGAGGTCGACGACGACATCCGCACGGCGCGCCAGCTGGGCATCAGCGGGGTGCCGTTCTTCCTGATCAACCAGAAGTACGGGATCTCCGGCGCCCAGTCCGCCGACGCGTTCCTGGGTGCGTTGCAGAAGGTCCAGGCGGAAGGCTGAAAAACCGGCTTCGGGTACGCGTACCCGAAGCCGGTTTTTCAAGGGTCAGATCGTGAAGTTGGCGCAGGAACTGCGGTACTGGTCGACGGTCAGGCTCGCGCCGGGGCCGGGGCAGACGAACTGCTGGTAGCGGGTGTCGTTGTCGACGAACAGTTTCAGCCAGGCGATGCTGTATTTGGCGATCGTCGTGTTCGAGCTGTTCGGCGCGAAGTGGGTGGCGTTGTTCAGTTCCAGGTAGGCCTTGCCGGGGCTGTTAGGCAGGCTGTTGTAGAACGGCAGCGCGTGGGTCGCGACCGGCGCCACGGTGTCCCCGTCGGCGCCGATGACCAGTGTCGGGACGGTGTTGCCGCTCCACGACTTGGTGGTGTTCCACGGGGTCAGCGGGATCGCGGCCTGCAGTGACGGGCGGCTGCGCGCCGCTTCCAGGGTGCCACCGCCGCCCATCGAGTGGCCGACGACCGCGACGCGGGTGGGGTCGATCCGGGTGCGCACGCTGCTACTGCCGGTCAGGTAGTCGGCGGCGGCGAGCAGCTGGCGGCCGCGGCTGGCGGGCTGGTCGGAGGTGGTGTTGGTGTCGATGTTGAACACCACGAAGCCCTGTGACGCGATCCTCGGCGCGAGCCAGGCCATGCTGGATTTGTACGCGGTGAACCCGGGCGCGATCACCACGGCCCCGAACGTGCCGTTGGCGGTGCTGGTCGGGTAGTAGATGTCGCCGCCGCCGAAGCCGCTGGCCGCGAGCCGGGACACGCTGGTCTGCGCGGTGGCGAACGGGCCGGTGGACGCCTCGATGCTGCTGCTGGTCGGGGCCGGGCCCTTCGGGTAGGCGGTGGTGGCGGCGTTCGCGGCCGGCACGAGTGCGATTCCGGCTACGGTCAGCGCGGCCGCGACGACGGTGCTGAAAACTGCCCGGTGCTTTGTGGTCGTGGACACGTCTCTCCCTCATTAAAGGACGTAACAGGGGTGAGCTCGAATCCTGTGCTTCCGGCTGACAATTCTCAACGGTTTCACAGCGTTATGAGACGGGGGTCCGGACATCGTTTCCGATACCTCTCACACTTCTCATTCCGGTGTTGTCACGGAATGGAGCGCTCCCATTCTTGCACAAAGCGAAAGGGCCCGCCGTCCGGCGGGCCCTTTCGTGTCGCGAAACCTCGTCAGCTGGCGGTCGGGAACTGCAGCGAGGCGTCGGGTGCCGTCTTGGCCTGCGGCCAGCGGGAGGTGACGACCTTGCCGCGGGTGTAGAAGTTGATGCCTTCCGGCCCGTGGATGTGGTGGTCGCCGAATAGCGAGTCCTTCCAGCCACCGAAGGAGTAGTAGGCCATCGGCACCGGGATCGGCACGTTGATGCCGATCATGCCGACTCGCACACCGCGCTGGAAACGGCGGGCCGACTCACCGCTGGAGGTGAAGATGGCGGTGCCGTTGCCGTACGGATTGCTGTTGATCAGGTTGATCGCGGCGTCGACGTCGTCGGCGCGGACCACTGACAGGACCGGGCCGAAAATCTCCTCGGTGTAGACGTCCATCGACGTGGTGACCTGGTCGATGACGGTCGGGCCGACGAAGAAGCCCTTCTCGAACCCGTCGACGCGCAGCCCGCGGCCGTCGGCGAGTACCTTCGCGCCCTGGGCCTCACCGGAACTGATCAGGCTCTCGATGCGGTGCCGGGCGGCGTCGGTGACGACCGGGCCCATCTCGCTGCGCGGGTCCCGGCCGTTACCGACCACCACGCTCTCGGCCCGCTGCCGGACCAGGTCGGTGATCCGGTCCCCGGCGTCACCGACCGCGACCGCTGCGGAGATCGCCATGCACCGTTCGCCGGCCGACCCGAACGCCGCCGCCGACAGCTGGTCCGCGGCGAAGTCGAGGTCGGCGTCGGGCAGGATGATCGCGTGGTTCTTGGCCCCGCCGAGGGCTTGGACCCGCTTGCCGTTGGCGGTGGCCCGGCCGTGGATGTACCTGGCGATCGGCGTCGAGCCGACGAACGAGATCGCGGCCACGTCGGGGTGATCGATCAGCGCGTCCACCGCGAGCTTGTCGCCGTGCACCACGGTGAAGACGCCGTCCGGCAGTCCGGCCTGCTTCCACAGTTCGGCGACCAGGTTGGCGGCCGACGGGTCGCGCTCGCTGGGCTTGAGCACGAACGTGTTGCCGCAGGCGATGGCGACCGGGTGCATCCACATCGGCACCATGACCGGGAAGTTGAACGGGGTGATCCCGGCGACCACGCCGAGCGGTTCGCGGAAGCTGAACACGTCCACGCCGGTCGACGCCTGATCCGAGTAGGAGCCCTTGAGCAGCTGCGGGATGCCGCACGCGAACTCGATGACCTCGAGGCCGCGCTGGACCTCACCGGCCGCGTCGGACAGCACCTTGCCGTGCTCGTCGCTGATCGCCTCGGCGAGCCGGCCGATGTTGTCGTTGACCAGCTGCCGGAACGCGAACAGGACCTTGGTGCGCTTGCTCAGCGAGGCCTGGCCCCACGACTCGAAAGCGGCCTTGGCCGAGGCCACGGCGGCGTCCACGTCGGCGGAGCCGGCCAGCACCACCTCGTGCTGCTGCTCACCGGTGGCCGGGTTGAAGACCGCTGCACGCCGGGTGCCGGTCCCGGCGGTGTACGCGCCGTCGATCCAGTGCTCGATGGTTGCCATGACGGCGTCCCTTTCTAGAAGTGGTGGCGCTGAAGGCGCTTGTGCTGCAGGTAGGTGTCGTAGGCCGCGGCGGTGCTGTCCAGCTCGGACACCTCGCTGACCGGCACGTCCCACCAGGAGTCGCTGTCCGGGCCGTGGATCAGCGGGTCGGTCTCGACGTGGATCAGGATCGGCCCACCGTCGGACGGGGCGTGTTTCGCGACCTGGATGGCTTTGCCGAGTTCGTCGCGGCTGTGCACCTCGATGACGTGTACGCCGAGGCTGCGGGCGTTGGCGGCCAGGTCGACCGGCAGGGTGCCGCCGTCGAGCTGGTGCGACTCCTGGCCGCGGAAGCGGTACCGGGTGCCGAACCGCTGGGAGCCCAGGCTCTCCGAGAGCGAGCCGATCGAGTGGAAGCCGTGGTTCTGCACGAGGACCACGATGACCTTGACCCGTTCCTGGACGGCGGTGACGAGTTCGGTCGGCATCATCAGGTAGCCACCGTCACCGACCATCGCGAACACGTCGCGGGACTCGTCGGCCAGCCGGATCCCGATCGAAGCCGGCACCTCGTAGCCCATGCAGGAGTAGCCGTATTCGACGTGGTAGCCGCGCCGGTCCCGGACCCGCCACAGTTTGTGCAGGTCACCCGGCATCGAACCGGCCGCGCACAGCACCACGTCGCGGGGGTCGGTCAGCTCGTTGACCAGGCCCAGCACGGTGCCCTGGGTGAGCCGGCCGGGCGCCAGGGCGGCGGTGACCTCGGGGCCGGGGTGGTAGGTGGCCTCGACGGCCGCGTCCCAGTTCGCCCACAGCCGGGCCTGCTCGGTGCGGTAGCCGTCGTCGACACTCCAGCCCTGCAGGGCTTCGGTGAGGGACTCCAGGGCCTCGCGGGCGTCGGCCACCACGGCCAGTCCGGACTGCTTCCCGGCGTCGAAGTTCGCCACGTTGACGTTGACGAATCGTACGCCCGCCGCCTGGAAAGCGGTCCTCGACGCCGTGGTGAAGTCGCTCCACCGGGTGCCGATCCCGATCACCAGGTCGGCGTCGCGGGCGATGGCGTTGGCGGCGGTGGTGCCGGTGGAGCCGACCGCGCCCAGCAGCTGCGGATGCCCGTGCAGCAGGGAGCCCTTGCCGGCCTGCGACTCCCCCACCGGGATGCCGGTGGCCTCGCAGAACGCGGCCAGGGCGTCCTCGGCGCCGGAGTAGTGCACGCCGCCACCGGCGACGATCAGCGGGCGGCGGGAGTCACGGATGAGGTCGGCGGCTGCCTGGATCCGGGACTTCTCGGCGGGTGGGCGGGCCACGTGCCAGACCCGGTCGGCGAACAGTTCCTCCGGCCAGTCGTACGCCTCCGCCTGCACGTCCTGAGGCAGTGACAGCGTGACCGCGCCGGTCTGGGCCGGGTCGGTGAGCACCCGCATCGCGTTCAGCAGCGCCGACGGCAGCTGCTCGGCGCGCGACACCCGGTCGAAGTAGGTGGAGAGCGGCCGGAACGCGTCGTTCACGGTGACGTCGCCGGCGCCGAAGTGTTCGAGTTCCTGCAGCACCGGGGCCGACCGGCGGGTGGCGAAGGTGCCCGAGGGCAGCAGCAGCACCGGGATCCGGTTGATCGTGGCGAGGGCGGCGCCGGTGAGCATGTTGGTCGAGCCGGGGCCGACCGAGGCGGTGCACACCCAGGTCTGCAGGCGGTCCTTCTGCCGGGCGTACCCGACGGCGGTGTGCACCATGGCCTGCTCGTTGCGGGCCAGCACGTACGGCAGGCCCGGGGTCTCACCGGCGGCCAGGGCCGCGGTCTCGTGCTGCAGCAACGCCTGCCCGATCCCGGCCACGTTGCCGTGCCCGAAGATGCCGAGGCAGCCGGCGAACAGTTTCCGGCGTACGCCGTCGCGCTCCGAGTACTGATGGGCCAGGAACTCCACCGTGGCCTGCGCCACCGTCAAGCGCACCGTCACACTCATGTTGGTTCATCTCCGAAGGGCAGTCGCGGATCGATCTCCTGGCCGGTCCAGGTGCTGCGGACCCATCCGTGGCTCGGGTCGTCGCAGATCAGCCAGGCCCGGGTGGCTCCGGGGCCGGCCATCACGTTCAGGTAGTAGAGGTCGTAGCCGGGGGCGGCCATCGACGGGCCGTGCCAGCCGTGCGGGACCAGGACGACGTCGCCGGTGCGCACTTCGGCTGACACGTCGATCGGGCGGTCACCGGTGCCGTACACCCGCTGGTAGCCGACCGGGTCGGCGCCGGAGACGGCCCGGCCGCCCTCGACCCGGGTCTCGAAGTAGTAGATCTCCTCGAGTTCGGCCTCCTGGCCGGGGCGGTCCTCATCGTGTTTGTGCGGCGGGTAGGAACTCCAGTTCCCGGCCGGGGTCAGCACCTCGCAGACGATGATCGCGGCGGCGTCGAGCACGTCGGGAACCCCGAAGTTGCGCACCTCGCGGGAGCAGGTGCCGGCGCCGCGCATCTCGACCGGCACACCCGCGGCGGGCAGGTGGGCGAACTTCTGCGGCGCGGCCGCTGCGCCGACCGGGGCGGTGCAGATCGCGGTGCGGCCACCGGCCGGCCCGGACAGGCTGATCCGCCATCCGGCCGGCACGTAGGCGACGTCGGTGGCCCCGGCCCAGACGTCCGCGCGCCCGGCCAGGTCAGCGGTGTGCAGAACACCATCGCTGTCGTACGCCTCGACGAGGCAACCACCGTTGAGGGGCACGACGACGAACTCGGTACCGGCGACGTCCAGTTCCGTTGCCGAAAGCCCGTCGAACGTGACGATCCGCAGGCCGGTGTGCTCCCAGCCGTCGATCCGCTCGTCGATGACGACGTCGAACCCGTCGGCGGCGGCGGTGCCCAGCGGCTTCACCCAGCGGCTCACGGGTGCACCAGCCCGGCGGCGATGTCGACGGCGCCGGCCACGTCGCCGTTCGGCGGGTAGAGCAGCGCCCGGCCGACGATCAGGCCTCGGACCGCGTTCAGCTTCAGAGCCTCACCCCACGAGTCGTACGTGTCGTCAGGGTCGCCCTGGGGATCGCCGCCGAGAAGCAGCGACGGCAGGGTGGTCGACTCCATCACCCGCTCCAGCTCGTCCACCACCGGGAGCTTGAGCCACGTGTAGGCGCTGGTGGCGCCGAGGCCGGAGGCGACCGCGATGGACTTGATGGTGCTCTCCGCGTCGAACCGGTGCTTGATGGCGCCGGTGGTGGCGTCCCGTTCGGACCAGAACGGCTCGATCATCGCGACCAGTCTGCGGGCGGCGAGCGCGTCGACGGCCTGGGCGGTGGCCTGGATGGTGGCGAGGCTGCCCGGGTCGTCCAGGCAGATCCGGGTGAGCATCTTGCCGCCGTCCATGCCGGCGGCGGCGATCTCGTCGGCGGTGTGGCCGGTGAACCGGTCGTCGAACTCGAAGCTGGCGCCCTGCAGTCCGCCGCGGTTCATCGAGCCGAACACCACCTTGCCGTCCAGGGCTCCCATCAGCAGCAGGTCGTCCAGGATGTCGGCGGTTCCCAGCACCCCGTCGACGCCGGGCCGGGACAGCGCGACGGCGAGCCGGTCCAGCAGGTCGCGGCGGCTGCCCATGGCCAGGCTGTCGCCCCGGACGCCGAGCGCGCCGCGGGCCGGGTGGTCGGCGGCCACGATCAGCAGCCGGCCGTCGTCACCGAGCAGGTCCCGGCGGGTCCGGGACGCCCATGCCTGCGGGATGTGCTGGGGGTGGCGGGCCCGGATCTCAGTGAGGTCGATCATCGCTCAGGCGTCCTTTTCATTCATGGCGTCGCGCACCTCGGGCTCCGTCGGCATGGCGGTGGAGCATTCGAGCTTTCCGGCGACCAGGGCACCGGCCACGTTCGCGAACTCGACGATGTGGCGCAGGTCCCAGCCGGCGAGCAGGCCGTGGACCAGGGCGCCACCGAACGCGTCACCGGCGCCGAGGCCGTTGACCACGTTCACCGGGTGGGGTGCCACCTCGACCCGCTCGTTGCGGGTCGCGGCGAGGACACCTTTCGGGCCCTGTTTGACCAGAACCAGTTCCAGGCCCCGGTCGAGCAGGGCGTCGGCGGCCCGGCCGGGTTCGGTCTCGCCGACCGCGACCTGACATTCCTCCCGGTTGCCGACGGCGACGGTGACGTGTTCCAGGGCTTTGCCGACCTCGGCGGACGCTTCGACCGGGTCCGACCAGAACATCGGCCGGTAGTCGAGGTCGAGCACGGTGTGGGTGGTGCGGCCACGGGCGGCCCAGGCGGTGTGGTGGGCGGCCCGCGACGGTTCCTGGGACAGGCCGGTGACGGTGGCCCAGAACACCCGGGCCCGGCGGATCGCGTCCAGCGGCAGTTCGTCACCCTGGATCAGCAGGTCGGGGGCGGTCGGGTAGCGGTAGAAGTAGAGCGGGAAGTCGTCCGGCGGGAACACCTCGCAGAACGTCACCGGCGTGGGCGGGCCGGCCACCGTGGTGATGAACCGGGGGTCGACGCCGAGTCGTTCCGCTTCCGCCCGCACGTACCGGCCGAAGGCGTCCTGGCCGGTCCGGGTGATCAGGGCGCTGCCCCGGCCGTAGCGGGCCGCGGCGACCGCCACATTCGTCGCGCTGCCGCCCAGGAACTTCTCGAACGTCCGCACCTCCTCCAGCCCGACGCCGTGGTCGAGCGGGTAGATGTCGACGCCGGTGCGGCCGATCGCGACTAGGTCGAAGGCCTGTTCGCTCTCAGTGCCGGTCACGCTCACGGTGGCTCCGTCCGTTGGTTGCTGGTGCTGTGCTGCCCGTATTCCACCCTTGGCCCAATGTTTCCCAGGGTCAAGACTTTGTCAGGACATTCTTACTAACATGCGCGGACGGTCACAGCGTGAAAGCCGCACGGAACCGCTCCAGGGCCAGGTCACTGCCCTTGACGCCGGGCTGCGAGGCCCACGCCTCCAGGGCCACCGTGCCGTCGTACCCGCTGTCGGCGAGGACCCGGGCCAGGAAGTCCCAGCGCACTTCGCCGGTCAGCGGCTCACACCGGCCGGGCACGTCGGCGATCTGCACCTCCCCCAGGTAGGGGGCGCTGCGGCGGATCAGTTCGGCCAGGTTCCCCTCGCCGATCTGGGCGTGGTAGAGGTCCAGGTTCATCCGCAGGTGCGGGCTGCCGACCGCCGCCACCAGGGTCAGCGTGTCGGCCGCGCGGGCGAACGGCACGCCGGGATGGTCGACGTCCAGGTTGAGGTTCTCCACCACGAAGGTGACACCGTGCTGCTCGCCGAGGGCCGCGATCCGTTCCAGGGTGCGAGCGGCCGCGATCCAGTCCGCGCCGGTGACCACCGGGTGCGGGCGCACCGGCAGGCCGCCCTCGCCGAGTCCGGTGCCGTGCAGGTTGAGGCCCGGTCGCCCGATCCGCTGGGCGAAGGCGATCGAGTCGGCGGCGGTGCGCAGCAGGTCGTCGGCGCCCTCCTTGGTCACCAGGTCGCCGGTGACGTAACCGGTCATCGAGGTGAACCGGGCGCCGGTGGCGGCGAGCACGGCGGCGTCCTTGTCGGTCCAGCCCCAGATCTCGACGGCGAACCCGGCGTCGTGGATGCGGCGGACCCGGTCCAGGTGCGGCAGGTCCAGGTAGACCATCTCGGAACAGATCGCGAGAGTGAAACTCATTGCTACGCCTCCGCTGTTCTACTCGGTTCGCTCGCAAGCTCGCTCACCGGGTCACCGCCGCGCGGGCGCCGGTGGTCACCGAGTCAATGCAGGCCTGCGCGATCGCGAAGGCGGCGTAGGCGTCGTCGCCGGTCACCGCAGCCGGCCGCTTCTCCGTGACGGCCCGGCAGAACTCGGTCAGCTCACCGGTGTAGGAGTCGACGAGCAGGTCGGTGTCGCTGCGGGCGGTGAAGGCCGCGCGACCCGCCAGGTCGTGCAGGCGCATCGAGGTCGTCGCGCCCTCACCCATGGTCACCATGCCGTTCGAGCCGAAGACCTCACCCCGGACGTCATAGCCGTACGCCGCCGCGAAGCTGGCCTCGGCGGTGGCGATCGCACCGTTGGAGTAACGGATCACCACCACGGCCGTGTCGAGGTGGCCGCGGTCGCGGTGGTCCGGTGCGATCAGGGCGTCCGCGGTGGCCAGCACGTCGACCGCGTGGGCGCCGGGATTCAGCCAGTTCAGGGTGTCGAAGTCGTGGATCAGCGTCTGCGTGAAGATCGTCCACTGCGGCACGGCACCCGGGTCGGCCGGGCCGGTGCCGGGGTCGCGGGTCAACGAGCGTATCAGCTGGACCTCGCCGATCCGGCCGCCGGCGATCAGGTCGTGGGCGGCGGCGAAGTCGGCGGCGAACCGGCGGTTGAAGCCGACCTGGAACACCACACCGGCCGCGGCGGCCGCCGTCCGCGCCTCGTCGATCTCGGCGAGCGACATGCCGGCCGGTTTCTCGCAGAAGACGTGCTTGCCGGCCGTGGCGGCCGCCACGATCAGGTCGCGGTGGGCCACCGACGCGGCGGAGATCACCACGGCGTCGATCGCCGGGTCCGCCAGGACGTCACCGACCGAGGAGAGCGCCCGGGCACCGAGCGGGCCGGCGATCAGGTCGGCGGCGCCGGGCCGCGGGTCCACGACGGCGGTGAGGTGGGCTTCGGGCACCCGGCGGGCCAGGACCGCGGCGTGCGAGGCCCCGATGCGTCCCGCGCCGATCAGGCCGATCCGGACCGGCTGGCTCATCATGCCTCCCCGAGGGTGACCCAGCGGCGCTCCTGCGAGGAGAGCAGCATGGCGTCGATGGTCCGCGCCGCGATCAGCGCGTCGGTGACGGTGGCGCCGACCGGTTTGCCGGTGCCGATCGATTCGACCAGCCGGTACGCCTCGACGACCTTGAGATCGTCGTAGCTCATCGGGTTGGCCGAACCCGGCTGGAACGCGCCCAGTTCGCCATGCGCGGGCGTCACCATCAGTGTCGCGTACTGCGCGTCCTGGACGTCCTGATCCAGGCAGACCCGCAGCTCACCCATCCGCCGGTAGTTCCAGGCCAGTGCCCCCTCGGTGCCGTGCACCTCGATGGAGTACGCGTTCTGGTCGCCGACCTCGGTGCGGCTGGACTCCAAGGTGCCCCGCGACCCGTCGGCCAGGCGCAGCAGAGCCGCGACGTAGTCCTCGTTCTCCACCGGCAGCCGTGGCCCGTCCGCGCCCCGGCTGAAGTGCGAGGCGGCCCCGAGGGCGGCGGGCCGCTCGGTGATGAAGGTGGCCCGGTCGACCACCAGTTCGGTCAGATCGCCGACCACGAAACGGACCAGGTCGACGGCGTGGCTGACCAGGTCGCCGAGAACTCCGGAACCGGCGAACTCGTTCTGGAAACGCCAGGTCAGCGCCCCGTCCGGGTGGGCCGAGTAATCCGAGCAGAACCGGACCGCGGTGTGCTCGATCCGGCCGAGACGACCGGACCGGACCAGGTGCCGGGCGTACTCGACGGCGGGGGCGTTGCGGTAGTTGAACCCGGCCGCCGCCTGCACCCCGGCCGCCTGCACGGCCGCGACGATCTCGCCGGTCTCGGCCGAGGTCCGCCCGGCCGGTTTCTCCACCCACAGGTGTTTGCCGGCCTGTGCCGCCGCGACGGCGACGTCGCGGTGGATGAAGTTCGGGCCGGTCACGCAGACCACGTCAACGTCGTCGCGGGCGATCAGGTCCCGCCAGTCGGTGAGCTGGTGCTCGAAGCCGAAGGCCGCGGCGGCCCGCTGACTGCGGTCGTCGGTGGCGGTGTCGGCCACCGCCACGAACCGCGGCCGCAGCGGGGCGTCCGGATAGTGCTGCAGCAGCCTGCTGAACGCCCGGGCGTGCACCTGTCCCATCCAGCCGAAGCCGACGACACCGACACCGAGGGTGGGTTTGCCCGCGGTCATCGCAGGTCCTCCTTGAGTTCGTGCACGACGGCCGAGTCGGCGCCCATCGAGCGTTCCAGCTCGTGGGCCAAGGCCTCCAGTTCGGCGCCGCCGGCCATCATCGAGACCAGGTCGTCCATCGACAGTTCGGCCTTGGCGAAGTCGCCGAGGCTGCGGCCCCGGCGCAGCAGCATGAACCGGTCGCCGACCGGGTGCGCGTGGTGCGGGTTGTGGGTGATGAAGACGACGCCCAGGCCACGGTCGCGGGCCTTGGCGATGTACTTGAGCACCACACCCGACTGTTTGACGCCCAGTGCCGCGGTCGGTTCGTCGAGGATCAGCACCCGCGCGCCGAAGTACACGGCCCGGGCGATCGCCACGCACTGCCGCTCACCGCCGGACAGGGTGCCGATCGGCTGGTCGACGTCGCGCAGGTCGATGCCCATGGCGGCGAGTTCGGTCTTGGCCGTCTTCCGCATGAACGGCACGTCGAGACGGCGCAGCGGCCCGCTGCCCTTGGTGGCCTCGCTGCCGAGGAAGAAGTTGCGCCAGACCGGCATCAGCGGGACCACGGCAAGGTCCTGGTAGACCGTGGCGATCCCGGCGTCGAGCGCCTCGCGGGGACTGCTGAACGTGCGTTCCTGCCCGTCGACGAGCAGGGTGCCGTCGGTGTGGGCGTGCGATCCGGCGAGGATCTTGATGAAGGTCGACTTGCCGGCGCCGTTGTCGCCGAGCACGCAGGTCACCTCCCCGGCCCGCACCGACGTGCTGACGTCACTGAGGGCGATGATGTTGCCGTACCGCTTGCCGATGTCGCGTACCTCGACGAGAACGTCCATGTCTTTGGTGTCCTGTTCGGTCATCGGGACTGCTCCGCTCTGCGCCGGACCCACTCGTTGAGCAGCACCGCACCCAGCAGCATCGCGCCGAGGAAGGTCTTCAGCCAGTTGCTGTCCCAGCCGGAGTAGACGATGCCCTGGTTGACCATGCCGTAGATGAGGGCGCCGAAGGCCGCGCCGATCGCCGAGCCGTAACCGCCGGTCAGCAGGCAGCCGCCGACCACGGCGCAGATGATGTAGATGAACTCCTGGCCGACACCGGTGTTGGCCTGCACCGTCGAGGTGCGGAAGAGGGTGAGCATGCCGACCAGCCAGCCGGCCGCCGCCGTGGTCATGAACAGGCCGACCTTGGCCCGGAACACCGGGACGCCGACCTGGCGGGCGGACTGCTGGGCGCCGCCGAGCGCGAAGATCCAGTTACCGATCCGGGTACGCATCAGGACCCAGGTGGCGACCGCTGTCACGCCGATCCACCAGAAGACCGAGGCGTAGACCGAACCGCCGTCGCCCCAGGTCACCGCGGAGCCGAAGATCGCGTGCGGCTGGTCGTAGTAGGGCACCTTGGCCATGCCCTGGATGGCGACCTGACCGATCAGCGCCTTGGTGCCGGCCAGGTCCACGCCCTGCAGGACGAAGAAGGTGCCGAGGGTGACGATGAAACTGGGCAGTCCGGTCTTCATCACCAGGATGCCGTTGACCGCGCCGATCAGCAGGGCCAGGACCAGGGAGACGACGATGGCGACCCAGATGTTCAGGCCGTACTCGGTGGTGAGGATGCCGACCAGCAGGCCGGTGAATCCGGTCATCGCTCCGGCGGAGAGGTCGAATTCGCCGCCGATCATCAGGAGTGCCACGGCGACGGCCATGATGCCGATCGTCGAGGAACCCAGGAGCCAGGTGCTGGATCCGCCGGAGGTCGCGAACGCGTCGGTGGTCAGGGCGAACCACAGGAAGATGACGATGGCGGCGACCATCGCCCCGCTCTCGGGTCTCTTCAGGACCTTGGTGAAATTCGACGAGCCGCTGACGCGCTCGTCGACCGCCGTTGCTGTCGACATGAGCCGAACTACTCCTCGCTGGAGGCGTTGGGGGGTGTGCGGGAGGGGGAACGAGGCCGGGTACGGCGGCTGGCCGTACCCGGCCCGGTCGTCAGCGGGTGCCCTTGGCGGCGAACTCGGCGACCTGTGCGGCGTTCTCCTTGGTCACGAAGGCAGGACCGGAGTTGATCGGCTGGCCACCACCCACGTCGTTGCCGTTGACCGACTTCAGGTAGAGCGTGGTGACCCCGAGGAAGCCCTGCACGTAAGGCTGCTGGTCGACCGCGAACAGGATCTTGCCGCTCTCGATGTTGGTGACCACGTCCTCGGACAGGTCGAAGGTGGCCACCTTGGCCTTGCTGCTCGCCTCACCGACGGCGTTCACGGCGTCGACGGCGTACTGCCCGCCGAGGGTCAGCACCGTGTCGATGGCCGGGTCGGCCTGCAGCTTGGAGGTGATCGAGGCCTGGACCGCGGCGTCGTCGGTGCCGTCGACCTGCAGGTTCTCCATCGCGCCGAAGGCCTTGGCGGCGGCGGCGCAGCGCTCCTCCAGGCCCACGTTGCCGGCTTCCTGGATCACACAGACGGCCTTGGTCTGGCCCTCGGACTTCAGCCGGGCGCCGACGGCCTCGCCCGCGACCGACTCACTCTGACCGACGTGGGTGATCGCCCCGAACTCCTTGAACTTGTCCAGGCCGGAGTTGATGGTGACCACCGGGATACCGGCGGCGACGGCCTTCTTGACGCTCTCCTCGAGACCGTCGGGGTTGGCCATCGAGACCACGATGCCGTTGACCTTGCTGGCCACGGCGGCGTCGATCAGCTGCGACTGCTTGGCCGGGTCGGGGTCGGAGTTGTACTGAATCGTCGCGCCGTAGTCCGCACCGGCCTTCTCCGCGCCGGACTTCACCCGGTCCCAGAAGGCGTCGCCGGGGCCCGAGTGGGTGACGACGGCGTAGGTGAACCCGCTGCTCTTGGTGCCGCCGCCGGTGGTGGTGGTGGAGGAGGTGTCCTCCTCCTTGCCGGTGCCGCTACAGGCCACCAGGACGGTGCCGGCCAGTATGGCGGCCCCGACGGTTCCGACGATTCGCTGCATCTTCATATGTGCGTTCCTTTTCGTGTGTGAGAACAACTTCATGGGAGCACTTGCAAAGATGATCTACGAGAGCGCCTTCTCGACGAACGCCAGGCACCGTCGTACGTCGGCGATCGGCCCCTCACCACCGGGTTCCCCGTCGCGGAGCATCAAGTCCTGCTCCAGCACGTACCAGCCCTGGTAGCCGGAACCCTCCAGCGCGTCGATCATGGCCCGGACGTCGACCGACCCCTCGCCGAGGACGGTCCACATGCCGTCGGCGACCGCGTCCGAGAAGGAGATCTCGCCGGCCACCACCCGGGCCGCGCGGGCGGCGTCGACGTCCTTGAGGTGCACGTGCTTGACCCGGGACGGGTTGGCCACGGTGATCGCGACCGGGTCGGCGCCGGCGGCCACCAGGTGCCCGGTGTCGACGCACAGGCCGATCTGCGAGCCGTCCAGGACCCGCTGCACGTCGGTGGCGCCCTCCACCATCGTGCCCATGTGCGGGTGGATCACCGCGAGCAGGCCGCGCCCGGCGGCGTGCGCGGCGATCCGGTCCAGGTTGCCGAGCAGGGTCTTCCACTGCAGCTCGTCGAGGGTGGGGCGCACGTCGTAACCGTCCAGCCCGGTGATCGCGGCCAGCACGATCACCCCCGCGCCGGAGGCGAGACAGGCGTCGGCGAAGACGTCCACCTCACCGATCGGGTCATGTCCGGGGTCGTGCAGGACCACGGGCAGGAAACCCCCGACACCCTGCAGCCCGTACGACCGCAGCAGTGTCGCCTTGTCGGCCGGTGCGTCCGGGAGGAACCCGTCCGGCCCGAACTCGGTGGCCCGCAGCCCCAGGCTCTGCATGTCGGCGAGAACCCGCTCGGCGGGCATCTGGTAACCCCAGTTCGGTACCTCGCACACGCCCCAGGAGATGGGGGCACCGGCGATCCGGTCCCGGGCGGAGGCCTGCTGACCTGCGACCATCGTTCGTCCCTTCCGCTGAATACTTTGTCGTGACAAACTCGTTTCGACCAGATGAACTGTGCTCGCGGTCACAACCCCCTGTCAATAGTTTGTCAGGACATTAGGACGTTGCCCGGCGAGAGGTAGATTCATAGCGTGAGCTTCCCCCCTCCCGTCACCCTCGACCGGGCCAGCCCCGTGCCGCTGTATTTCCAGGTCGCCGAGCAGTTCGAGCGGGCGATCGTGGACGGCGCGCTGCGCCCCGGCGACCGGCTGGAGAACGAGATCGCCCTCGCCCAGCAGCTCGGCCTCTCCCGCCCCACCATCCGCCAGGCGATCCAGCTGCTGGTCGACAAGGGCATGCTGGTCCGCAAACGCGGCGTCGGAACCCAGGTGGTGCACGGCCAGGTCCGGCGCACCCTCGAACTGACCAGCCTCTTCGACGACCTCAACAGCGCCGGCCAGGGTCCCCGCACCCGGATCCTGCGGCAGGACCGGATCCCCGCCGACGCCGCGCTCTCGCACGCGCTGCGGACCACCCCCGACGACGAGATCTGGGACCTGGAACGGCTGCGCCTGATCGGCGACGAGCCCCTGGCGATCCTGCGCAACTACCTGCGGTGCGACATGGTCGACCTGGCACCGTTCGACCTGGAGAACGAGGGTCTCTACTCCTCGCTGCGCCGGGCCAACGTCTCCATGTCGGTGGCCCAGCAGCGCATCGGCTCCCGCCGCGCCACCCCCGCCGAGGCGGCGCTGCTCGCCGAGGAACCAGGCGCGCCCCTGCTGACCATGGAGCGCACCGCGTACGACAACGAGGGCCGCGTGGTGGAGTTCGGCCGGCACGTCTACCGCCCGGACTTCTACGCGTTCGAGATGACCCTGATCCAGAAGTAGACCGGGCCCTCACGCCACGGGCAGCGGCAGCCGCACGGTGACCACGGTGCCGGTCGGCTGGTTGGCGGCCAGCTGGATGGCTCCGCCGTGCATCCGCACGATCGTGCTGGCCAGGCTGAGCCCGAGCCCGCTGCCGACGGTGCCCTGATGCCGGACGTTGCTGCCCCGGAAGAACCGGTCGAAGACCCGCCCGCGCTCGTCCGCCGAGGTACCGATACCGGTGTCGGTGATCCGGAGTTCGGCCATCGTGTCGTCGGTCGTGAGTGCGATGCGGACCTCACCCCCGAGCGGGCTGTACTTGACCGCGTTGGACAGCAGATCGTCGACGACCTGCCGCAACCGGACGGTGTCCCCGTCCAGGACCAGATGCGCCGGCAGCGCGGTCCGCAGCACCACACCGGTGTCGGCGGCCAGGTGCCGGGTAGCGGACACCGTGCCGGCCAGCAGCACGGCCAGGTCGACCTTCTCCAGATCCAGCAGCAGGTAGCCGGAGTCCAGGCCGGCCAGGTCGAGCAGCTTGTCCACGATCCGCTGGAGCGCGGTGGTGTTGCGGGCCACAGAACGCAGCATCTGGCGGACGTCCTCGCCGAGATCGCCGGAGTCCTCGACGAGCATCGTCACATTCGCGGCGATCGAGGTCAGTGGGGTACGCATCTCGTGGCCGACCAGAGCGATCAGGTCGTCCTGGGCGCGAGCCAGCTGCCGGGTCACCTGCGCGGTGCGGCGCGACGCGACATACACGCCGAACTGGGCGGCCACCCCCTCCAGCAGCACGGTGAGCAGCTGCTCGTGGTCCTCCCGGGAGTCGGCGCAGCAGATCAGGACACCCAGCATCGTGTCGCCGTCGTGCACCGGGACCGCCAGCACCGTCCGGATGCCACGGCGCCGCCAGACACGTACCTCAGCAAGCTCCCGGGGTTTGATCAGGTCGTCGTCGATGGCCACGTCGGCCACCCAGAGTGGGCGACCGGACTCCCAGACCCGACCGGTCACGCCCATCCCCCGGCTCGGCGGGTTGCCGAAGAAGCCGTCGGTGTCGTGACCGGAGACGTCCCAGTGCGCGGCCGACCGCAGCAGACCGGTGGACTCGTCGATCAGGAACAGCTCCGCGCACGGCCAGCCCAGCGTGGTCCCGACCGCCGTCAGCACCCCGAGGGCCGCGCCGGACTCGGTCTGCGCGGTACGCAGCGCCTTGTCGACGGCCAGGTGACAGATCCGGAACCGTTCGGCCCGGCGGATCTCGGTCAGCTCGTCGGCCACCGCCAGCGCGCCCAGCAACCGCCCGTCCCGGGCGGTCAGCGGCCGGGCCGTGGTCGCGAAGGTGCGGATCTGGTCGCCGGGCGTGGTGGTCAGCACGTCCACCGCGTCGAGGTGTTCCCCGTGCAGCGCGCGGATCAACGGAGTGTGATCCCCGGCCAGCGGCCGCATCGCGGAGTCGCGCAGCACCCCGTCGGCGGTCGACTCGTAGTCCGGCGGCATCGGCCCGGTCGCGGACAGCCCGTGCGCCTCCCGCGCCGACCGGTTCAACGCGATCACCCGGCCGGTGTCGTCACAGGCGATGACCGACGCCGACAGGTTCTCCAGCAGCACCGACAGCAGGCTACGGTCCCGTGCCTCCGCCTCGCCGGTGGCCCGCAGCAGCTCGGCGATCTCGGTCAGCGCCGCCTCCTCACCGTCGGTCCACACCCGCTCCGCGGAGTCGAAGACGGCGAGGGCCCCGACCGGCTGGCCGCCGTCGTCACGGATCGGCACCCCCAGGAAACCGCTGCGCACCGGGCGGTTCAGGCTGACCACGTGCCCGCACGCCCCCTCGGCGCCCGCCTCCCCGGCTCCGTGCGCGCTCACCAGGTGCTCCCCGTCACGGCCCGCGAGGGCCATCGTCGCCAGCGGCGCGTGCAACAGCCGGGCGGCCATCCGGACCAGCGCGTTCAACGGCAGCGGCTGTACGGGTAACAACCGTCGCGCCCGGTCCACCGCCGCCAGGCGCGCGGGATCGCCCAGCACTGTCTCGTCGACGAACAGCATGATCAACCTGATTCGGGTGCGGCAACGGGTCGTCGATGATGTTCCCCGGACGGCCGCCGCGAATCACACCGTTTGCCGGCGTGTACCCCGGTCGATGATCTGCCGGACACCCAGCCGCGAGGTGGGGCCCGCGACAGCCTGGGTGGCGTGGCGGCCCAGGCGGATCATCACGTACGGCTGGGCCGCCTCGGGCACCGCCCGCCGCAGCATCTCCCGCGCGTCCGCCCGCTCGATCGGCGCCGAGAACGGCAGCACCGACACCCCCTGCTGAGTAGCCGCCAGCCAGCCCGCCGACAGCGCCTCCCCCGCGTACAACCAGTCCATGTCGTGATCGCCGCGCCCGTGCAGGACAGCGAACGTCGCCGCCCGGTCCCGCGAGCCGCACCGCACGGGCAGCCGGCCACGGTCGGCGGCGCCGACGATCCGGTCACCGCCGGTCCACAGCGCCAGCTGCTCGTGCCACTGCTGCTCAGCCGGGTCGGCGGCACCCTCGCCGGCCACCGCCACCGCCAGGTCGAGAACCTGATGCGGACGCAGCACGTGCAACCCGACATCGTGCGAGTGGAACGCCCGGACCAGGTTGCGCATCTCCTCGGCGGTGATCGCCCGGCCGGTGACCGGCCGCGGGTCGGTGTGCCGCTGACGGACGGCACGGGCCAGCCGGGCGGTGCCGGGACTGGCCGGGGCCCGGCCCTCCAGGCGCAACCGGGCCAGCGGGCCGGAGCGGGCCGAACGGGAGCGGCGCTCGACGGTCGCCCGCCAGCCCTGCGCGGCCAGACTCAGCCGGGCGTGGTGCAGGGCCGCGCCGCAGCCGATCATCGCGAGGTGCCCGGCCGGGCCGGCGAGCAGGTCCAGCACCGGGCCGGAGGCGCGCCACCGCCACGGTTGGGTGTTGTGCGCCGAGGGTGCCCGGCCCGCCGTGACCACGGCACGGTAGAAGGCCTGCGCGCGGGCGCGGGAAACGATCGGTGATGCCATCGGACGTCCCGTCGTCAGGACCACCGGTACCGGTGATGTGCCTCGACTCTACGCCCGCCGGTTCGAAATCCCCCAAGGCTGATATCTATCATGAAAACATGACAAACCTGACACGACGGACTTTACTGGGCGCCGCGGTCGCCGCCGGGGCCTTGACGATCCCGGCGCCGGCCCGGGCCGGCGCGCCGACGCAGAACTACTGGCGCTACTGCGACCACTGCCACGAGATGTTCTTCGACGGGTACGCCGGCAAGGGCTCCTGCCCCGGCGGCGGCGGGCACGTGGCGAGCGGGCTGTACTTCGCGCTGCCGCACAGCAGTGTGGAGACACCCACCGCGCAGGCGCAGTGGCGGTACTGCCGCAAGTGCCAGGCGATGTTCTACAACGGCTACTCACCGGCGGGCGTCTGCCCCGCCGGAGGCGGGCACGCCGCCCAGGGCCTGAACTTCGTGCTGCCGCACGACATGGTGACCGGCGCCGGCTCCCAGTCGGAGTGGCGCTACTGCCGTAAATGTCACGTGATGTTCTACGACGGTTACGAGAACAAGGGCCGGTGCCCCAGCGGCGGCGGCCACTCGGCGCAGGGCTACATGTTCGTCCTCCCGCACCTCTGACAGCCATCGGCCCCGGCCGACGGGCCGGGTGCCGGCGGTCGCCACGAACCGGTGACCGCCGGATAGCGGCGGGCTAACGGCTGTGCTGGTCCAGGTGTTCGCGCATCTGCTGGGCGAAGCCCTCGGCGTGCGCCAGCTGGTCGCGTAATGCCTGGACCCGGGTTTCGGCGGCTTCGTGGTAACCGGCGAGGCGTTGGATCAGGGCGCCCCGGTCGCCGGTGCCGGCGGTGAGTTCGTCCAGGATGTGCAGCAGGTCGCGCATCTCGTCGAGGGTGAAGCCGAGTGGTTTCATGCGTTTCACCACGCGCAGGCGGTCCAGATCGGGGTCGGTGTAGAGCCGGAAGCCGCCGTCGCTGCGGGCGGACGGCACGATCAGCCCGGCTTCCTCGTAGTGGCGGATGGTGCGGATGCTGAGCCCGACCCGTTCCGCTGCTTCCCCGATCTGCATGTGCCGTCCGGTCATCGCCACAGTCTGTCAGTGTCCGGCGTTCAGCCTGCCTGCGAGGTTCTGGTGGAATCCGGCGCTGGTCTCGTTCAGGCCGACGATCTCGACGTTCTTGCCGCGTGACCGGTATTTCTGGGTGATCGCGTCGAGGGCGGCCACCGAGGACGCGTCCCAGATGTGGGCGGCGCTCAGGTCGATGACCACGTGGTCCGGGTCGCCGGCGTAATCGAACTGGTGGACGAGATCGTTGCTGGAGGCGAAGAACAGTTCCCCGCGTACGACATAGGTGTCCTCGATCCTGGTGACCTCGGTGAAGTGGGCCACCCGCCGGGCGAAGACCACCATGGCGGCCAGGACACCGAGGATCACGCCGACCGCGAGGTTGTGGGTGACCAGGGTGCCGGCGACGGTGATCAGCATGACGACGGTCTCGCCGGCCGGCATCCGCTTGAGGGTGGCGGGGGCGATGCTGTGCCAGTCGAAGGTGCCCACCGACACGATGATCATGACGGCGACCAGGGCGGCCATCGGGATCAGTGCGACCACGTCACCGAGGACCACCACCAGGATCAGCAGGAAGACACCGGCCAGGAACGTGGACAGCCGGGTGCGGGCGCCGGACGCCTTCACGTTGATCATCGTCTGGCCGATCATGGCGCAGCCGCCCATACCGCCGAAGAAGCCGGTGACGATGTTGGCGACGCCCTGTCCCCACGACTCGCGGGTCTTGTCGGAGCGGGTGTCGGTGACGTCGTCGACCAGCTTGGCGGTCATCAGCGATTCCATCAGCCCGACCAGGGCGATACCGAGCGCGTAGGGCGCGATCAGGGTCAGAGTGGCCAGGCTGAACGGGACCTCGGGGATACCGAAGACTGGCAGGCTGTCCGGCAGGGTGCCCTCGTCACCGACGTTCGGCACGGTGACGTGCGCGATCAGCACGAATGCGGTGATCAGCACGATCGCGATCAGCGGCGCCGGGATCGCGGTGAAGAACCGGGGCAGCACGAACATGATCGCCAGCGCGACCGCGACCAGGGGGTAGACCAGCCAGGGCACGCCGATCAGGTGCGGCAGTTGCGCGGTGAAGATCAGGATCGCGAGGGCGTTGACGAAGCCGACCATCACGCTGCGCGGGATGAAACGCATCAGTTTCGCCACTCCGGCCGCGGCGAGGGCGATCTGCAGCAGGCCGCCGAGCACCACCGCGGCGGTCAGGTAGCCGAGCCCGTGTTCCTTGGCCAGCGGCGCGACGACCAGGGCGATGGCACCGGTGGCCGCGGAGATCATCGCTGGGCGGCCGCCGCAGATCGCGATCGTGACGGCCATCGTGAACGAGGCGAAGAGCCCGACCTTCGGGTCGACGTTGGCGAGGATCGAGAACGAGATCGCCTCCGGGATCAGGGCGAGCGCCACGACCAGCCCGGCCAGGATCTCGGTGCGCAGCACCTTGGGTGACGTGAGCCAAACCGGCATGACTTCAGGGTTCCTCTCGGACGGCACCCGGGAGCGGGCCCGGCGACTCTACCCTTCCGTAAGGGGAGAGTCGCCTCCGGGACGGCTCCGAGGTTCCGGAACCGGATCTTCGCTTGCCGGGATGGCGGCGACAGTCAATTGGATTTACAGTGCGGAAACGCCCTGTTCATCGAACTTGATCAAACCGTCCGGGGGTATCCGTGGGCGAAGCCCTGCTCGAAATGCGATCGATCACCAAGGAGTTCCCCGGCGTCGTCGCATTGGCCGACGTCAGCCTGGCCGTGCCGGCCGGGCAGATCCACGCGATCTGTGGAGAGAACGGCGCCGGTAAATCCACTCTGATGAAGGTGCTCAGCGGGGTGCACCCGTTCGGGACCTATCAGGGCACGATTCTGTACCAGGGCCGGGAGTGCCGGTTCGCCGACATCCGGGCCAGCGAGAACGCCGGGATCGTCATCATCCATCAGGAGCTGGCGCTGGTTCCGGGCATGTCGATCACCGAGAACATCTTCCTCGGTAACGAACCTCGGCGCTGGGGCCGCATCGACTGGAAGGCCGCCAACCACCGGGCCCTGGAGTTGATGGGCCTGGTCGGGCTGAAAGAGGACCCGGACACCCTGGTCAAGGACATCGGCGTCGGGAAACAGCAGCTCGTCGAGATCGCGAAAGCGTTCGCCAAGGACGTGCGGCTGCTGATCCTGGACGAGCCGACGGCCGCGCTCAACGAGAACGACTCGCGGCATCTGCTGGATCTGCTGCGCGGGTTCAAACAACGCGGCATCACCTCGATCATGATCTCGCACAAGCTCAACGAGGTGGAGGCGATCGCGGACGCGATCACCATTCTGCGTGACGGGCGGACCATCGAGACCATCACGGTCGGCGAGGGCGGGGTCGACGAGGACCGGATCGTCCGGGGCATGGTCGGCCGTGATCTGCGGAGCCGGTTCCCGGAGCACACGCCGCAGATCGGGGACGTGTTCTTCGAGGTCCGGGACTGGACGGTGCGGCATCCGATCTCGGCCGAGCGGCTGGTCTGCAAGAATTCGAGTTTCACGGTGCGCCGGGGCGAGATCGTCGGATTCGCGGGGCTGATGGGTGCCGGCCGGACCGAGCTGGCGATGAGCGTCTTCGGCCACTCGTACGGCGTACACCTGCAGGGAAAGGTCTTCAAGGACGGCCACGAGATCCCGGTGAACTCGGTGGCCGAAGCCATCAAGAACGGGCTCGCCTATGTCAGCGAAGACCGCAAGGCGATCGGCCTGAATCTGCTCGACGACGTGAAGACCTCGGTGGTCGCCGCGAAACTGTCGAAGATCACTCGCCGTGGGGTGCTCGATCAGACCGTGCAGTATCACGAGGCGGAGAGTTACCGCCGCAGTCTGCGGATCAAGACACCGACCGTCGACGAGGGCGTCACCCGGCTGTCCGGCGGCAACCAGCAGAAAGTGGTGCTGGCGAAATGGATGTTCACCGACCCGGATCTGCTGATCCTGGACGAGCCGACCCGGGGCATCGACGTCGGTGCGAAATACGAGATCTACGGCATCATCCAGCGGCTCGCCGACGAGGGCAAAGGCGTCATCGTCATCTCCTCGGAACTGCCCGAACTGATCGGGCTCTGCGACCGCATCTACACCGTCTTCGAAGGCGCGATCACCGGTGAGGTGGCCCGCGCGGACGCCGAACCGGAACTGCTGATGAGGCGGATGACCTCGAACCGGAAGCTGACCACGCCATGAGCCGCTGGAAAGACCTACAGAAGAACCTTTTCGGGGGGACCACCTCCAACGCCCGCCAATTCGGCATGATCTTCACGCTCGTGGCGATCATCGCGTTCTTCCAGTTCCGCACCGGCGGGCTGACCCTGACGTCGGGCAACCTGATCGCGCTGACCCAGCAGTACGCCTACATCTCGATCCTGTCGATCGGCATGCTGATGGTGATCGTCGCCGGTCACATCGACCTGTCGGTGGGTTCGGTCGCCGCGTTCACCGGCATCGTGGTGGCCAAGGCGATCACCGAACACGGCGTACCGTGGCCGGCCGGCATCGTGCTCGGTCTGGTCGTGGGCGCGCTGATCGGGGCGTGGCAGGGGTTCTGGGTCGCCTACATCGGAGTGCCGGCGTTCATCGTCACGCTCGCCGGGATGCTGCTGTTTCGGGGCGGCAACCAGTACATCGGCAACGCCGACACGGTGCCGGTCCCGGAGGGTTTCCGGGTGATCGGCGCCGGTTACCTGCCCGAAGCCGGGCCGGAGACCGGTTACAACAACCTGACGCTGCTGCTCGGGCTGTTGCTGTGCCTCGCGGTGATCTGGCGGGAGTGGCGGTCGCGACGGGTGCGCCAGCAGATGGAGGGCGCCGAACCGGCCCCGCTCTGGGTGTCCGGGCTACGGCTGGCCGTGCTCATCGGGGTGATCGTCTTCGCCACCTTCCGGTTCGCCGGCGGGCGGCTGGGCACCAGTTTCCCGGTCTCCGGCATCATCCTGGCCGTCCTGGTCATCGCGTACTCGTTCTACACCCGCAACACCGCCGGCGGCCGGCACATCTACGCGGTCGGCGGCAACGCCCGGGCCGCCGAACTGTCCGGAGTGAAACTGCGCCGGGTCAACTTCCTGGTGATGACGAACATGGGCGTCCTGGCCGCGGTGGCCGGCATGATCTTCGTGGCCCGGTCGACGGCATCCGGCCCGCAGGACGGGCTCAACTGGGAACTCGACGCCATCGCCGCGGTCTTCATCGGCGGGGCGGCGGTCTCCGGCGGTCTCGGCACGGTCAGCGGCTCGATCGTCGGCGGCCTGGTCATGGCCGTACTCAAGAACGGTCTGCAGCTCACCGGCGTCGGATCCGACATGGACCAGATCATCCGCGGGCTTTTCCTGCTCGCCGCCGTCGCGCTGGACGTCTACAACAAGAGACAGGGCCGCTTCTCGATCATCGGATCGTTGACCCGGCCCTTCCGAGGTTCGGTCGCCGCCCCCACGGCAGAACCGGCAGTCCCCAGTTCCGAGAGCGAGAAAGCCAGTACTTCTTCGTCAGGAAGGTGATCGCCTTTATGCGTACCAAAATCATTGCTGTCGGTGTTGCCCTTGCCATGGTGGCCGGTGGCTGTGGATCGGAACGGGAGGGCGCCGGCTCGACCGATGGCTCGAGCGCTCCGGCGAAGGGATTCGCGGCGGATTCGCTGATCGGTGTGGCGCTGCCGTCCAAGACGTCGGAGAACTGGGTGCTCGCCGGTGGGCTCTTCACCGCCGGGCTGCAGGAGGCCGGGTTCCAGGGCGACGTGCAGTACGCCGGCGCGTCCACCACGGTCGCCGACCAGCAGGCCCAGATCACCGCGATGATCACCAAGGGCGCGAAGGTCATCGTGATCGGCGCGACCGACGCGGCGCAGCTGTCCACCCAGGTCGCGCAGGCCAAACAGTCCGGCGCGGTGATCATCGCCTATGACCGGCTCATCACGAACACTCCGGACGTCGACTATTACATCGCGTTCGACAACTTCAAGGTCGGGCAGTTGCAGGGGCAGGCACTGCTGGACGGCATGAAGGCGAAGAAGGCCACCGGGCCGTGGACGATCGAACTGTTCTCCGGTTCGCCGGACGACAACAATTCCGGGGTGTTCTTCAACGGCGCGATGGAGGTACTCAAACCGGCCATCGCCTCCGGTGACGTGGTCGTCGGGTCGGGTCAGACCGACGTCAAGCAGACCGCCACCCAGGGCTGGAAGGCGGAGAACGCGCAGAGCCGGATGGACGCGCTGCTGACCTCCACCTACGGCAGCAAGACCCTGGACGGGGTGCTGTCACCGAACGACACCCTGGCCCGCGCGATCATCACCTCGGTCAAGGGCGCCGGCAAGCCGGTCCCGGTGGTGACCGGCCAGGACTCCGAGGTCGAGTCGGTGAAGTCGATCATGCTGGGTGAGCAGTACTCGACGATCAACAAGGACACCCGAAAGCTGGTCACCGAGACGATCAACATGGTCAAGACGCTGCAGACCGGTGCCGAGCCCGAGGTCAACGACACCAAGTCGTACGACAACGGCAAGAAGGTCGTTCCCGCCTACCTGCTCCCGCCGGTGATCGTCACGAAGGCGACCGCCGCCGAGGCCTACGCCGACGACCCGAAACTGGCCCCGCTGACCAAGTGACGACCGGCCCGGCCGGCCCCTCGCCACGGGGCTCCGGCCGGGCCGTTTCCGGCGCCCCTGGTAGGCCGGCTCGCGCCAGCGAACAGGAACGCGGTCAGGTGCGGGGCCGGAGGCCGTCGAGGGCGAAGTTCAGCACCCGGGCGCGCTGGCCGTCGTCGACGAAGGCGGCTGAGGTCAGGCCGGCGACCATCCGCAGGACGTCGTCGAAGGCGGCCTCCGGGCGGATCTCGCCGGCCTGCTGCGCGCGGTCGAACAGGGGCTGGCCCGCGGAATACATCACCGCGCGGCAGGAACCGAACATCTGCGAGTCGCGATTGAGCAGGTCGATCAGGGCGCGTTTGGTCGCCGCGTACGCCACGAAACGCTCCAGCCAGGCCCGCAACGCCGGCCACGGGGGCTGACCGGCCAGGGCCGTGGCGGCCTCGGCGAGCTGGTTGACCTCCTCCACGTAAACCGCCTCGATCAGGTCCTGCCTGGTCGGGAAGTTGCGGTAGAGGGTGCCGATGCCGACGCCGGCCTGTTTGGCGATCTCCTCGAGGGAGGTGTCGGCGCCGTGTTCGGCGAAGGCGGCGCGAGCGGCGATCAGGAGCGCGTCGAAGTTGCGCCGGGCGTCGGCGCGTTGCGGGCGTCGCACTGTGATCATCGGCAAGTCCCTTGCGAAACGGAGGCACCCCTCCGGTAAGGTGGAGGCATGCCTCGACTTTATCAGGCCGCGCCATCGGTGATCCCCGCCGCGACGCGGACCTCACCGGCCACGCCGCGAACGACCTTCGCCGTGCTCGCCGCGGCGGCAGCGGCGTTCGCGCTGATGCAGAGCCTGCTCACCCCGGTCCTGCCGACCATCCAGCGGGACCTGCACACCACCACCGGCACCGTCACCTGGGTGCTGACCGCCTGGCTCCTCGCCGCCTCGGTCGCCACCCCACTGATGGGCCGGATCGCCGACATCATCGGCAAGGACCGCACCCTGCTCGTCGCGCTCGGCGCCATCGCACTCGGCTGCCTGATCGCCGCGCTCGCCCCCAGCATCGGCGTGCTGATCGCCGCCCGCGTGCTCCAAGGCCTCGGCGCCGCCGTGTTCCCGGTGTCGTTCGGGATCATCCGCGACGAGTTCCCGCCGGACCGGGTCGCCTCCGCGATCGGCACGATGGCCGCCGTGATCGCCACCGGCAGCGGTATCGGCATCGTGCTGGCCGGGCCGATCGTCGGCTTCCTCGACTGGCGCTGGCTGTTCTGGATCCCGATGGCCGTGGTCACGCTCGTCACGGTGGCGGCGTGGCGGATCGTCCCCGCGTCCCCGGTGCGCAGCCCCGGACGCGTCAACATCGTGTCGGCCGTGCTGCTGGCCGGCTGGCTGGTCGCCCTGCTGCTTCCGCTCAGCAAAGGAGCCGTCTGGGGCTGGTCGTCCGGGCGTACGCTGATCCTCTTCGGTCTTGCCCTGGTCCTGCTCGCCGCGTGGCTGGTCGCCGAGTTGCGCTCCGCCGAGCCGCTGATCGACATGCGGATGATGCGCCTGCCCACGGTCTGGGCCACCAACCTGTCCGCGCTGCTCTTCGGGGCCGCGATGTTCGGTGTCTTCGCCTTCCTCCCCCAGCTGATTCAAATTCCGACGATCAGCGGGTACGGGTTCGGCGCCACCGTCACCGGAGCCGGCCTGCTGATGGCCCCGATGCTGGTCGCGATGGCGATCTTCGGTTCCTTGAGCGGTCCCCTCACCCGATGGGTCAGCAACAAGGCGCAGCTGCTGTGGGGTTCCGCGATGGGCACCCTGTCCTGCCTGACACTGGCCCTGGCACATGACGAGAAGTGGACGGTCGTACTGGCCGCCGCGATCTTCGGGGTCGGGCTGGGCCTGATCTACTCGTCGATGGTCAACCTGATCGTGCAGAGCGTCCCCCGGCACCAGACCGGCGCCGCCAGCGGCATGAACACCAACATCCGTACCATCGGCGCCTCGATCGGCACGGCCGTGGTCAGCGCGGTGGTCACCGCCCACCCCGGCGCCCACGGCCTGCCCGCCGAGTCCGGTTACACGATGTCGTTCCTGATCCTGGCCGGTGCGGCCGCGGCCGCCTTCGCGGTGGCCCTGCTGGTCCCCGCACCCGTGGTGGAGCCGGTCGCGGCGAACTTCATGGCCACCGCGTAGGACCTCACTACTTGGTGACCTTGACGTGGTCGCCCGCAGCGGACACCGGGGCGACTGTCGCGCTGCCTGCGAAGACCCACCGCCAGTAGCCGGTCGCGGTGGCCTTGACCACGGTCTTCAGGTTGCCCTTGGCATCGGCCCGGACCGTCTTGACCGTCTTGTACCGGCCGCTACCGGTCTTGCGGAACTGGAGTCTCACCGACTGGCTGCCGTACCCGGTGAAAGTGGTAGCCGCATCCGTGGTGGCCCTGGTCAGCCGGCCGGTCACGGTGAGATTCCGGTTCTTGCGGACCGGCTCCGGTGCCGCGTTCGCGGTCAGTCTCGCCACCTTGTAGAGGGTGACCGCGTCCATCCCGGAGGTCGAACCGGCGGCCGAGGCACTACCGGCGAACGACCAGCGCCACTCACCCGGCCAGGTCGCCGCAGCAGTGGTGCGCAGAGTGCCGTCGCTCGCGGTCCTGACCGTCTTGACGGTGCTGAAGTTCGCCGACCCGGTCTTGCGGAACTGCAACACCACCTGCTGACCGGCGTAGCCGACCATCGCCTGCGTGCCGTCGGCCTCGTAGTAGTTCCAGTCCGGCTGGGTGAGCTTCCCGGTCACCGTGAGAGTGCCGCCCTTGCGGGACGGCTCCGGCGTGGCGTCCGCGGTGGTGAGCCGGGTCTGCTTGAGGATCGCCACCTCGTCGGCGGGCTCACTGATCCGGTGGAACTGGGCGGCGTCGCGGGCGAACCCGCTGATGTCCACCATGATCGTCCCGCCGGCGTCCGGGTTGGACATGTCGGACGATCCGAACGTCGCGGTACCGGTGCAGATCGACGATTCCGAGGAGGCCTGCACGCACTCCATGTTGTCGCCGGACGGCCCGTTCAGGAACTGGAAGAAGTAGCCGCCGCGGCCCTTCAGCATGCCGTCCGCGATGTCCACACCACCGGACTGGTCCCAGACCTCGGCCCGGACCGGAACCGTGATCTTCACCTTGGGATCGTTGCCGAGAACGACCGGTCTGCCGTTGTTGACCATTGGGTCGATCAAGAAGTAGAGCGGGTGACCGTCGGCCTGCGCCGGTGTTCCCGCGAACAGGGCTCCGGTGAGCGCCCCGATACCCAACAGTGCCGCGCCACTACGTGCGTTCACCACGAGAAAACCTCATCCCCCATACGATCGCGGTGATCTTACGGTCCCCCGGTGACCTCCGCGACCTCGCACGAGTCGGCTTCGGTCACTTCCACCGGACGGCCGGGAACGGGCCGAGCATGACCGAACTGTTGGCCCACCATTCCAGTTCCGCGTTCATGCGGGCCAGCATGGCTCGGGATAGCATTTATCTTCGATAGGAGAATGGGGTCTAGGTCGGAGCCGACCTGACCGGCCTGCCCCTGGACGACCCGCTGTCCGCAGTGCCGGAGCTTGTTCCGCACCGAGTACACCGGCCGGACGCTGCGCGACCTCTACGGCCTGTCTCCGGCCGGTTTCCACGCCGGCTGATCCTGGCGCAGGCCGGTGACCAGCAGGGTGACGATCCGCCGGACGTCGTAGTCCGGGTCCCGCACGTTCCACGCGACGAGGTCGCCGACGGCGCGGATCAGCTCGTACGGCCGGATGTCGGCGACCACCTCGCCGGACTCGCCGGCCGCGTCGAGCAGATCCTTCAGCACCGGGACGAGGCGGTCGAGGAAGAGCTGGTGCAGCGCCGCGTACCCGGCGTCGTCGCCCTGGCGCACCTTGGCCAGGCCGTGTTTGGTGCCGAGGAAGTCGACGAACAGGTGCACCCAGTCGAGCAGTGCGGCGAACGGTGACGGCGCCGTCGCGAGCAGAGCCGGGCCGGCGTCGGCGCACGCGTCGATCTGGTGCCGGTAGACCGCCACCATCAGGTCCGCCCGGGTCGGGAAGTGCCGGTAGAGCGTGCCGATGCCCACACCGGCAGCCGCGGCCACCTCGCGGACCGTGGCGTCGACGCCGGAGGTCGCGAACACCTCGGCCGCCGCGTCGAGCAGCGCGCGCTCGTTGCGCGCGACGTCCGAGCGCCGCTTCGGTGTCGTACTGCCTGAATCCGTCGTCACCCCGGGATTGTGTCACGCCCCGCACAAAACGGAGCGTGGTTCCGTTTCGGCTTGCGAAACGGAACCACGCTCCGTATGTTGATGTGGAACGTTGTTCCGATTCACTTTCCGGTAAGGACTCCCCATGTCGATCCTGTCCCTCAAACCTGTCGTGCTGCCCGCCCCCGGCCGCGGCGACGACCTGCAGATCCGGGTCTCCGCACCCGACTCCGGCACCGGGCTGCCGGTGATCGTCTTCGCGCACGGCTTCGGCGGCGCGATGGACTGGTACGACCCGCTCGTCGACCACTGGGCCGCGAACGGCTTCGTCGTCGTCCAGCCCACCTTCCTGGACTCCACGACACTCGCTGTCACCCCGGCCGACCCGCGGTACCCCACCATCTGGCAGACCCGCGTAGACGACCTGACCCGCGTCATCGACGACCTCACCACGATCCTCGCCGCGGTGCCCGGCCTGGCCGGTCGCGTCGACCACGAGCGTCTCGCGGTCGCCGGTCACTCGTGGGGCGGCCAGTCCGCTGGAATGCTGCTCGGCGCCCGCGTCATCGGCGACGACAACGACCGCACCGATCCTCGGGTGAAAGCCGGCGTCCTGCTGGCCACCACCGGAATCGGCGGGGAGGAACTGGCTCCGTTCGCGCGGGAGCACTTCTCGTTCATGCACCCGGACTTCGACGCGCTGAAGACTCCGACCCTGGTCGTCGCCGGTGATGACGACCAGTCGGCGCTCTCGACCCGCGGCCCGGACTGGTTCACCGACGTGTACCACCACAGCCCCGGCGCCCAGGGCCTGGTCACCGTGTTCGGCGGGCAGCATCTGCTCGGCGGCATCCACGCCTACCGGGCCGCCGACACGACCGACGAGAGCCCGGAGCGGGTGGAACTGATCCGCCGGACCTCGACCGCGTTCCTGCGGACGGCTCTCGGCATCGACACCACCGCCTGGCAGACCGAGGTCAGCGCGGCTCCCGGCCCGATCGGCCGGATCGAGGTGAAGTAGTCACCCCAGGGCGGCGAGGCGCTCGCGGAGACCGGCCTCGGCGGGATGGTCCATGGCCTCGATGACGGCGAGCCCGCGCTGCCAGGTCCCGGCGGCGGCGGTGTGGTCGGCGACCGCGGCGTACGCGTCGCCGAGTCGCACCGCCATGTCCGCCTCGTTGTACCGGTCACCCAGCTCGGCGTGCAGCCGCATCCCCTCGCGGTAGTGTTCGACGGCCAGTTCGGGACGGCCGAGCGCCTGGTGGGCGACACCGAGGGTGTCCAGGGTCGCGGACAGCCCGACCCGGTGGCCGATCGCGCGTTGCAACCGGGCCGCCTCCCCGCAACGGTCCAGCGTGACGTCGTACCGACCCTGTTCGGCGTGCAGGTGCCCGGCCATGTTCAGGGCCAGGCCCAGCACCACCGGGTCGTCGGCGCGGCGGGCCAGGGCGATGGCCCGTTCACCGTGGTCGATGGCCTGCGGCCAGTCGCCTCTGAGGCTGTGGGCCCAGGCCGTCAGGTAGAGGGTCGTCGCGGCGTCGGCCAGGTCGTCCAGCGACAGATACAGGTCGAGGGCCCGGGCCAGGTGACTGAGCGCGTCGTGCGGCCGGTCCAGCCGGATGCAGCCGTTGGCGAGGACCCGGTGGGAGAACGCCTGGGCGGCGGGGTCGTCCAGGCGTTCCGCCGCGGCGAGCGCGGTGGACTGGACCGCGGTCCAGTCCTGCAGGCTGCCGTTGCGGTCGAGGAATTCGCCGATGCCCCAGGCGAGTCGCCAGGTGAGACGATCCGCCCCGAGGCTGGCCGCGAGCCGGAAGACGGCGAGCAGCACCTGATGCTCGTCGCGGAACCAGGCCATCGCGTGCGCCTCGCTGTCGTACGGTTCCCCGGCTCCGGGTGTGAGGGGTTTACGCAGCGGGTTGATCGTGATGGCGGCCTCGCACGCCGCGGACACCATGTAATTCATCAGCCGGAGCTGCGCCGCCCGGCGTTCAGCAGGTGGATCGGCCTCGGCGGTCAGTTCCGCGGCGTAGGCGCGCAGCAGGTCGTGGGAGACGTAGCGGCCCGGCCGGTGCTCGGTGAGGAGCTGGGCGCGGGCGAGATCGTCGAGGACGGCGCGGGCCTCGCCCGGTGTCGTCCCGGCCAGGGCAGCCGCGGCACGGTCGGACACGTCGGGCCCCGGATGCAGCCCGAGCAGCCGGAACATGCGCTGCCCGGCGTCCGCAAGCAGGCGGTAGGAGCAGGAGAACGCGGCCCGGACATCGGTGTTCACGTCGTCGCTGCGCAACGCGGACAGTCCACCGGCAGCCTGATCCAGCCGCGCGGCGATCTCCGCCAGCTCGAAGGTCGGATGGATCGTGGCCCGGGCGGCGACCAGGGCCAGCGCCAGCGGGAGGCCACCGCAGGCTGCGACGATACGGCCGACCGCGGTGTCGTCGCCGGCGAGCCGGTCCGCGCCCAGTCTGCGGGCCAGCAGCTCCCGGCCGTCCGGAACGCCGAACGGCTGCAGGGTCAACGACTGGGCGCCCTCGGCCACGATCAGGCCGGTCAGATGATCACGGCTGGTCAGCACGCAGAGGCAGCCCTCCGGCGGCAGCAGCGGCCGGACGTGCTCGGCGTCGGCGACGTTGTCAAGGACCACCAGCGACCGCCGGCCGCTGAGCATCGTGCGGTACAAACGTTCCTGAGCCTCCGGGCTCGCCGGGAGCCGTTCCGGCGGCACGCCGAGCGAGCCGAGGAGCTGTTGCAGGGCTTCGTGGGTGCCGACCGCGCCGGCCGGGTGGAAACCGCGCAGGTTCAGGTACAACTGGCCGTCCGGGAAACGGTCGGCGACGCCGCGCGCCCAGTGCAGGGCCAGGGTCGTCTTGCCGACGCCCGCCATCCCGCTGATCACCACCGGGCGCCGGTCGGGCAACATCGCGTCCAGCCGGGACATCTCCGCGGTGCGGGCGGCGAACGTCCCCGACGGTGCGGGCAGTTCCCGGGGCACCGGGGCGCGGGTGGCGGTCCCCGGGCGGCGCTGTTCCTCCAGCCGGTCCCGGGCGGTCGCGAACTGGCCCTGTTCCGCCGGTGTGGCGCCGAGCAGCCGGACGAGGACATCGAGGCGGTCGGTCGGCGGCAGCACTCGCCCGGCCAGGTATTCCCCGACGATCCCGTGCGACCATCCGGTCCGCTCGGCCAGCTGCCGGTACGTCAACTCCTTGCTGCCGGCGTTGCGGGCCTGCCGGCGCCGGAGCCGGCGGAGCAACTGTCCGAACTCCGCCACGGTGATGATGTCGGCCGGCACCTGGAACCCTTCGTCGTTCTCCGCCCGGCCGCGCGAACGGACCGGAGCCACGACGTTACCGCCCGGCTCCGGTCCATGGTGTCCTCGATTCCGGTCAGCGTTTCCAGGTACGGGCGCCGGTGGTGGTGACGTTGCCGACCTTGTCCACCGCGCGGACCCGCACGGTCAACGTCTTGCCGTATTTAGCGACCTTGATCTTGAAGGTCCACGGGGCTTTGGTGTCCCGCGCCACGACCTTGCCGTTGATCAGGACCTCGGTGCGGGCGACACCTGCCGCATCGGTGGCCTTGACCGTGACGGTGACCGTGCCCCGCACCTTCGCACCGTTGCGCGGGGCCTTGGTGATCTTCAGAGCCGGACCGCGGTTGTCGGCGATCACCTTGCGGTTGTAACGGGCCTGGTTGCCGGCCCGGTCCGACACCCGCCACTGCAGGGCGACCGCGCGGTTGAGCTTGCTGCCGTTGAACCGCACCGCGTACGGCGCGGTGGTGTCCCGGCCGACGAAACGGCCGTCGGCGTACAGGTCGGCGTAGGCCACCCCGGAACCGGAGTCGGAGACCCCGGTCGCCTGCACGGTGAGCGTGCCCCGGAACCGGGCCGACTGGCGCGGGCTCGATCCGGTGATCCGCGGTGCGCTCGTGTCCACACCGGCCACCGCCCGGCCCGCGCGGATCTCACCGAACTGGGTGAAACCCGTGGTCTCGGTGGCCTTGGCGGTCGCCGTCAGGCTCTGCACCAGCGCCGTGTTGGTCGCACCGGGATGCCTGGACTTCATCAGCGCGATCGTCCCGGCCACCAACGGTGCCGACGCCGAGGTGCCGCAGAAGTTCGCGTAGCCCTTGGTCGCCAGGTCAGCGGCGAGCGTGCACCACGGCGCGGCGACGTCCACCCAGTCCGGCCCGTAGTTCGATCCGTAGATCTCGTAGGTCCACGGGTCGAACGTCAGGAAGATGTCACTCGTCTCGTCGGTACCACCGACCGCGATCACCCCCGGGTAGGCCGCCGGGTAACGCCGCGTCTTCACCGCGTCGTTGCCCGCCGACGCCACCACCAGGGAACCCTTGCGCTGGGCGTACGACACCGCGTCACGGAGCACCGCCAGGTCCTGCGAAGTGCCCAGCGACGCGTTGATGATCTTCGCCCCACGATCGGCGGCGTACACGATGCCCGCCGCGGTGATGGCGATACTGCCGTCACCCGCCGCACCGAGCACCTTCACCGGCAGGATCTTGCAGGCCCAGCAGGTCCCGGCGATCCCCGCCCCGTTGTTGCCCCGAGCCGCGATCAGCGAGGCCACCGCGGTGCCGTGACCACTCTCGTCGTTGGCGATCGCGTCGTTGTTCACCAGGTCACGGCCGCTGAGGACCGCCCCGGCCAGGTCCCCGATCGCGTCGACCCCGCCGTCGACCACCGCCACGGTCACCGCCGAACCGGTCGTGAGACTCCACGCGTCCGGCACGGTGATCTGCCGCAACTCACCCTGATCCGACCAGCGCGGGTCGTTCGGGACCACCGCGTCGGCCCGCACCCCGGAGTCGACCTCCACATAGGTGACGCCCGGCGCCGACCGCAGCGTCGCCGTCACCGCCGCACTCCGCGACCGCGGCACGCTCACCGTGCGCACACCCAGCTTCGCCAGTGGCGCGCTGTCCGCGGCGCGCACACCGGCGGTGCCGAGGCTGCGGGTCGCGGTGGCCGCGCTCACCCCCGCGTCGAAACCGACGACGAGCTGAACCGTGTCACCGGGCGCCGTCACCGCCGGCCGGGGCGTCCCTGCGCCGGTCGAGGTGACCTGCCGTTTGCGGCTCTCGACGTCGTTCTGATCCTTGGCGTGCGCCGGCACCGCCCCCAGTGCCAGCAGCATCGCGGACCCCGTCAGTCCGGTCACGACCCGGCGAATCCTGTTGCCTCGCAAGACATCCCCCATCGTCAGCGTGTCTGCGCGCGGACGCTAGCGCGGCGACATCGACGGGCGCCCGCGATGTCGGCCGGGGTTGGACAGCCTTGGACACGATCCGATGCGGTCTTCGAACGCCGTCTCAGCATGGGTCGCAACGGCTTCTCCGCCCTTCTGGAGGCCGAGAGCCGGACGTGGCCAGCGCTGCCCTGCGCCGCGCCGCGGATCAGCGCCGCGCCGCCGGGCTAAGCTGGACCGATCATGAACGTGTTGATCGTCCGCGGCGGATGGACCGGCCACGAGCCGGTAGCCTGCACCGACCAGTTCCGGGGATTCCTCGAGTCGCGGGACTTCACGGTGACCGTCGCCGACACTCTCGACGTCTACACCGACAAGGCGATCCTCGACGCCGCTGACCTGATCGTGCAGTGCTGGACCCGGGGCGACCTCACCGCCGAACAGGAGGACGGGCTGGTCGGCCGAGTGCGCGCCGGGGCCGGTTTCGCCGGATGGCACGGCGGGATCATCGCGTTCGGCTATCAGGCGGCCCGTTACCAGTTCATGGTCGGCGGCCGTTTCGTCTGCCACCCCGGCGGCCTCATCGACCACACGGTCGACTTCACCGCCGACCACCCGATCACCGCCGGCCTGGACTCGTTCGCCGTACACACCGAGCAGTACTACTGCCACGTCGACCCGAGCCTGAACGTGCTGGCCACCACCACCTTCGACGGCGCACACGACGAGCCGGACACCGCCGGCGTGGTGATGCCCGTCGTGTGGACACGACACTTCGGCAAGGGCCGCGTCTTCGTGTCGACGCTGGGCCACTCCCCCGCCGACCTGAAGGTCCCACAGATCCAGACCCTCACCGAACGCGGCCTGCTCTGGGCCGCAACCAGCAACTGACCGGACAACAACACACACGGCGCCCCCCGAACCCCCGCCACCGGCCGTGTAAACCGAGGCCGACGGTCAAGGCGCGGATTCGGCCACGGCAAGCGCACTACCGGCTAAGACTCTCCCGTCCCGCCCAGACTGGTGTCCAACATGCCGCTCCCAATCAAACTCATGCCCCACGGCTAGCCGTAGCTCAGCCAGGTTCTGGAGCTCCATAACAGGTCTGAACTACGGCCAGGCAAGCCGAGCCGTAGTTCAGCAACGTCATGGACCCGCTATGACATTGCTCAGCTACGGCTAGCCGAAATGGAAGTAGGGCTGGGGAGGACGGGCCGGGATGAAATCGGCTGGGGGGAGACGGGCCGGGGAGAGCTGTGGTCGGTGCGAGAGGTTGGAGAGACGAGCCGGGGCACCGCTGATCGGGAACGGACACACAGCACCGAGCGGCCACGATAACCGCGCCCCCGCAGCAGGTTCTTGACCCGCCGCCGCGTCCGGTCCCACACCTCGGCCCGCCCGATCCACACCTTCGGCACGGTGGCCAGCGAAGCCTCGGTAACGTCGGTGATCTCAGCGATGGTCGTCCGCTCCCGGCCCATGAGGATCAACCCCGCTTTCCGGTACGAGTCGACACCCCACAACCGCAACCACACCGCCCGTATCTACCCCGCGAGGTAGCGCCACCACGCACGGTGCCCAACGCGACCGCCGGGCGTGAGCGATACTCACCGCCAACCCGCTCGCCTACGAACCACCGGGTATCAGCCGTCACCCGCCGGGAGGCCGGGCGCCGCTCCGATCCGGCGGACCGGCCAGTTACCGAGGGCGGCAGAGCGGGGCCGAATGGCGACCGGGCCGGGCGAGGCGCAGCCGATTTGTGGCCGGCGGGGCCGACTGGTGACCGCGCCGGGCCAGGCGAGGCCAGGCCAGGCCTGGGCGAGACGAGGCCAGCTGGTTGCCGGGCGGGGCGGGGCTGGGCTGGGTGATCAGCCCTGGCCGCAGGCTGCTTCCAAGCCGGTTATCGCCTCGGCCAAGTCGGCCTTGCTCGGCTTTTTGTCGGGGTTCTTCTGGTAGGCCTTGTCCAGCGCGTCCATCTCGTCGGCCACCTTGCTCGCGGCTTCGGTGACTGCGGGGCCGGCACCGATGGCCTTGGCGTAGAGGTCCATGGAGCCGGCGATGTACTGAGCGCCGACGGCGATGTGGCCGGCTGGCGGGCCGATCTTCTCGGCTTCAGCGACCAGTTTCGCATTGTCGTCGATCGCGGCGAGTAGTTCGGTGCAGGCCTTCTTGGTGGCCTCGTCCACGGTCGGTGCCGCGCTGGCCGCCTCGGCCGGAACTGCCGGGCTGGCGGGCGTGCCCGCAGTGTCGGTCGACTCGGTGGCCGAGTCACAGGCACCGATCAGCGCGACCATGGCGACGGAGGAGAGAAGCAGCCCAAAGCGCTTGTGAAGCAATGTCAATCCTTACTCAGTACCCCGTTGAAGCCCGCAACGTACCAGAGCTTCGATTGCCGCTTCTGCCCTGTTTCCAGCACCGAGACGGCCCGATACGGGATCGTGACCGGCTCGCTGACATCGGTCACCCGCTCGCCGGGGAGCGTTCACGGAACCAGGCCAAGGTAAGCCGAGCCAGGAGAGGCCGAGCCAGAAGAAGCCGGGCCGGGCCGTAATCAACCTGCTGCCGCGCGCCAGCCGGGGTTCAGCGGGTCTGGGTCAGGACCTTCTCCAGGGCTAGCGCCACCGTCCGGGCCTCACCCTTTGTCATCAGGTCGGTGAAGTGGCGTTTGATGCCGGCCATGTAGACGGGGGCGGCGGCCCGGAACCGTTCGCGGCCGGCTTCGGTCAGCGTCGCGTAGGCGCTGCGCCGGTCGTCGGGGTTGCCTTCCCGGGTGACCAGGCCGGCTGCCCCGAGGGCTTCCACCACGCGGCTGACGCGGGTGCGGCTGACGACGGCTTTCTGTCCGAGTTCGCCCATGCTCAGCCGGCGGTCGGGGGCGTGGTATAGCTCCAACAGCACGTCGTACCAGGTCAGCGGCAGGTTGCAGGTGTTCTGCAGTTCGCGGTCGAGGGCCGGCACCAGGGCGGCGTGCACCCGGAGCAGGGCTGACCAGGCAGCCACGTCAGTGTCGCTCATCACCCGATGGTAGCGATTTCTTGTGCGCACGCACACATCAGCATTTGAATGTGCGTGCGCACGCACTCTACGGGGAGAGTGACCCACGCTGCGGAGAGAAGAACCCGGGCGCACGCACCAACCGAGGAGCCGTCATGAACCTGCTGCACATCTCCGCCTCACCGCGCGGACCCCGTCCGGGCCCGCCACCACCGCCCGGGACGCCTCGGCCGCCGTGTTCCGGCGCTTCGACGCCGCCGACACCTACCTGTTCAGCGTCCCGATGTGGAACGCCGGCATCCCCTACATCCTCAAGCAGCTGATCGACGTGATCAGCCAGCCGGGCCTGGTCTTCGCGTTCGATCCGGCGTCCGGCTATCGAGGGCTGCTGCGCGGCAAGCGTGCCGCGATCATCTACACGAGCGCGGTCTACCGGCCCGGCCTGCCGCCCGAGTTCGGCGCGGACTTCCAGTCCCCGTACCTGGAGGGCTGGCTGCGCTGGGCCGGGGTCACCGAGATCCACCCGATCCGGTTCGGGCCCGACGTGACCGATCCGGATCCGGCTCGGCGCACCGCTCACGCCCAGGCCCGCAACGTCGCCGAACCGCTGGTGTAACGGAACTGAGGCCTCCGTCGCCGCCTCGCGGGGCCGGGGCCGGGGCTTCACCCTGGCGTACCAGAAAGGGGTTAACCGGACACCGGTACGTGCGACTGTATGGTTGCCAGACCAGCGGGGAGTCGACTATCGCGAGGGCGAGGTCGATCAGGGCGTGTGCCCGGCCGCTGATCAAGGTGAGAAGGGCGTGCGCATGCGGGGCTCCCTCGGCGGCCTGCTGGAGGGCGTGCAGGTCGGTGGAGAGGTCGGCCAGTCCGGCGGCGAGGTCACGGTCGGCTTCACCGTGCAGGGCAGTGGCGATGGTCTGCAGGTTCAGGCCGTGGACTTCCAGGCTCTTCACCGTGGCGATCGTGTCAACAGCAGTCTGATCATAGAGACGGAAGCCACCCCCGGTGCGGTCGGCGCACGTGAGCAGCCCCAACTGCGTGTAATAGTCAACGGTGCGGGTGGAGACCCCGGCCTGAGCGGCGAGCTCCCCGATGCGGAGTAAACCGGTCACCAGGGCGAATCTACGCCCTAACTTCCGGCCTGTCAGGCACAGGGACTGTGGAGACCCCTAACTATTGGGGAGATCCGGCACTCATGGACGATCGCGTCTGGCTCAGCTACGAGCGGCACTTACGGCTACGCGGCATCAGCGCTCAGACAGTCACCAACTACCGGAAGTCCAGAGCCAAAGTCGCTGACTTCACTGGTGGGCCTGTACACACTGCCAGCAGGCTAGACCTGGAAGAACTGTTAGAGTCCTGGATCGGCAAGTTCAAAGGCTCCACACGGCTGCACCATTACATCAACCTGGGTGCCTACTTCAACTGGTGCGTCTCCGAGGAACACATCTCCCGGAACCCGCTCAAGGGCCTGCCACAACCGAGCATCGACGACGTACCACCTCGGGTGCTCTCTGAGGTTGAACTCCGGAAGCTGATCAAAGCGTGTGACGGACCCAATCTGCGAGACAAGCGGGACGCCGCCATAATCCGTCTGATGAGTGAAGCTGGTGGGATGCGCAACACAGAGGTTCGGTTGCTGCGCGTCGAAGACATCGATTGGTTGAATCAGGTGGCTAACGTCTCCGTCTCCAAGACCTATCTGCGTCCGATCCCGTTCGGAGACAAGACAGCGCGAGCCATCGAGCAATATATGAAGCTACGCGAGAAGCACAGGCAATCCGGATCACCCTGGTTGTGGCTTACCGGAAGGCAATCGGACCTGGGGATGGGTATCACAACTCTCAGAGACATCGTCGTCCGTCGGGCCAAGAAAGCTGGTCTGGGTCACGTGGATGCAAAGTCGATCCGCCACACAGCAGCAGATCGAGCTATGGAAGCTGGTATCTCGACACCGGACATGAACAAGCTGTTTGGATGGTCTGAGCGAAGCATCATGACGAGTGTCTACGGCAGAGCACGTGCTCAGCAACGGGCGTTAGGTGCTGCTCGTTCAGCCAAGCTCGGAGACAGGCTGTAACCGCTAGCCGACCAATCCAGTAGAATAGCGCTGGTCAGTCCCCAGCAGGAATGGCAAAGGACCCCCACCAACCGGTGGGGGTCCTTCTTTGTGGTGTGCGCTTCAGGTGCTCGATCCTCGCACATCGGTCCGTGACCACGAATCGGACGAAAAGGGACGGCATACTATGCCGAGCATCTAACTTTGTCAGAGTTTGATTCCGTGCTTCGCGAGCGCTGCTCTCGTGATGCCGCCGACGACACCATCGACCTTCAGTCCAGAGCGTTTCTGGAACTGGGCTACAGCTTTTTCCGTGCGCAAACCGTACTGCCCATCGACTTCGAGGTCACCGGAGTACAGCGGAAAGACTTTGCGCAAACCACGCTGAAGAGCTTTCACTCGTTCGCCCGTGTCGCCTCGACTGAGCTCACCAGTAGCAGGCTTCGGCTGAGCATTCACCACACCGTCAAGGTTGCCCTTGTAGGTGATGTCTTCTCTGGACTGCTTAGACTGCAAATGAGCGTGATGGTCATGGGGGTTTTTGCCGCTAGACCAGTCGCCGTACCAACGCCATTCACCAGGTTCGTCGATGTCGACGTTATGAATGTGCTTGTTGTAGATGACGAGTTGAGCCTGTGGCTGCTTCAAGAATTCGGCTATGACCTTACGAACCTCTGCGTCTTCAGCAGCAGAACCAGTGTCGTTAGAGGAGCCGAGGAGGTTACAGTCCATGTCCCAAGCGTCGATCGTGCCGTCACCATCTGGGTTGTGTTCCGAAACCCGAGACTTATGTGCCTGGTCACCCAGGGTTCCGTCCGAAGTCTTCTTGCGGTTCGGGTACTTCTTGTTCACCTTCTCTCGGAACGTTCGAAGGAAATTGTTCAGTGCTGGCATAAACCTTTTTACCTCCTGATCAGCTTACGAAGTAGAGAGACGCAGGGCAGGACCCGACACCCGAGACGAGCCCCGGCGATGCCGGATTTGACACCAGAGTGACCTGACCCGATTTCGTGGCACACGTAGCAGGAATAAAAGTCGACGAATTCACGTGCCCAGCCCACGCAGGAGTGCCAACTGCCGAAACGACACTAGCTGCGCCACCGATTGCAAGCCAGGCAATGAAATTCCATCCTGCCGGGACTGTTACGGGGGTACCTCCCAGAGTGGACTGCCTAAATCCAGCTACAGAGTCGTCAAGGTTTCCCGAACCCAACAGAGCACCCGGCATCGATGCGTTAGTAGTGCTGCACGAGAACACCCCCGCATACAACGCCGACCCCCCAAAGTTTGATTGGAGCTGAAGTCCAACCGTCGAGATCCGGCACGGAGTCGGATTCCAGACTGGAACGTAATACGCAGTACCGGCGGCGAGGCTCATGTTCGCACCCTGAGCTAAACCGCTCAATATCTGATTTGACTGCCAGTTGGAGCCGTAAACCCCAAGGGAAGGGATGTATTGGGTGGGTGCAGGATTGGCTTTGTTAACGACCTTCCAACCGGTAGCCGTAGATCCCGACCACATCAGAGTCACTGTTTGATCGCGACCGAACAGCCGGAGGTTCGCTTCTCCGTCGATGGTGTAGCTACTGGGGTCCGTGATCGTGATGTAATTGAGGTCAGATGTTGCTTTCTTGAATGCGACAGTCGCGCCAGCAGCCGGAGAGCCAGGAAGGTTGACCTGTCGCACTGACGTTGATGTATCGATGACGTACAGGTTGCCTGTTGTGGCGCTGACCGCAGAACTACCACTACCGATTACGGTGTAAGTCAGAGACCCACCAGCAGCTCCACCGTCACCAGTGACCAAACCGAGGTTCAGAGTCTGGTTGGGAGCAGTGCCAGTGACCGAAGCAGTAGGAGTTCCACCAGCAGAAATCTTTGTGACCGTCCCGATGGAAAGGGTGTTCGGCGAACCCTGTGGACCTGTGGCACCCGTACTTCCAGTGGCACCGGTGTTACCGGTATCGCCCTTGACACCCTGAATGCCTTGAGGTCCGGTCGCTCCCGTCAAACCCTGAGGACCCGTGGCACCCGTTGCGCCAGCAGGACCGGGCACAGTCGAATCAGCACCAGCAGGTCCCGTGGGACCAGCAGGACCGGTAGCACCAGCAGGTCCAATTGGTCCAGGAACAGTAGAAGCTGCACCGGTAGGCCCAGCCGGACCGGTTGCGCCTGTACTCCCAGCAGGACCGGTAGGACCGGTTAGCCCTGTCGGTCCCTGAGAGCCTGTCGGACCTGTAACACCAGCAACGCCTTGCGGACCAACAGGACCAGCAGGACCCATCGGACCCGCAACGGTAGATGCCGCGCCAGTAGGACCCGGAGGTCCCGCAACGCCAGCAGGTCCAGCCGGACCAGGGACAGTAGACGCCGCACCGGGATCTCCCTTCTCACCCCGAGGACCGGGGGTACCTTCCAGAATCTCTACAATCTCGATCTCACTCATTTTCCAAAACCTCCATAGGGCGACACTCGGATTGGTCCTTCGATATAGCGGCTCACACGGTCAACGACGATCTTGTCAACGACGTAGTACAAAGCTCGGTGGTCGGACCACGTCTGAGTTTCGGTGGCAGGGATCTCCACAGACCAGAGGTCGCCTGTGCACACCAGCGGATACGACATCACCAGACTCTTCGAAGCGTCGCGGATGCGGAACAGAACAGAGTCGATGTCTTCATCGGTGAGGTAGACCTTCTCACCGTCCACCATCACAGCGAATCGGTAGTTCTTGATGAGCGTCGTACCGGCCGGTAGGTCGATAGGTTTGCGTTCACGGACTTTCATGGATGCCACTTCCTTTCTTAGAAACCACCCTTAGAGTATTGCTCTTTGTGTTTGGTTCTTAGTCTGAGTAGATCTTGCTCTTCAATGGCACTTCGTCGTACACCAAATCCACCTGAGCAGTGAACCGATCCGGAGTGAACGTGTACTGCAGACGGACAGTTTTGCCAGGAGGCAGATTCGGCATAGGAAGCCGTTGACACCCTTGGGTATCCAAGACCCTCAGGTCGTTGTCTAGCCAGTCACCGCTAGCAGTCTGGACCTGAGACCCTTCATCGAGACGTAGCGTTTCGTCTCCAGCTTCTACGTCGACAGTGATCCGGCTGTAGTACGAGGCACCTAGACCGTTGACGACACCCGGAGGTAAGGCCTCTTGAGGATCGACGATCAGGATGCGTCGGTTACGCCAATCGATGCGCACCGCAGAACCCGTAGCGATGCTGTAGTCATTACACATGTCCAAAACAGACCTACAGGTCTCAGGTTCGGCAGGAGTGGTAGGACGAGGGACATCTACATCCCGAGGGTCTTCACCAATCGGTGTGTCTTTAGGAGTACCGTCGTCGTCCTCAGTGCCGGGTGCTGGAGCATCAGGAAACCCGGACGGATTGACCGTGATCCGAAACGACTGGTGGGTACCGCTGCCGGGCTGCCCTGGGGTGTCGGCTTCAGCACTCGGAGGAGCCACCTCGAAGTAGTACAAACGACCGTCGATCGTCGGGAAATTGACTGTGATGGTGGGACTGTTCGGAGGAATCGGAAGAGTGGTCGAGCCAAATCCCATCGACTGCGGTGACCGAGTTCCAGGCGGGTAGTTGGCTTTGCTGTAGATGGCGATCAGAGCGCCACGCTGCGGGTTGGCGAACGCCTCGACAACGAACGTATGAGTGAGACCGTCCCCGATGAAAGCGAAGGCTGCGAACGGATAGACGCCGTTGGTTTCGAACGAAGTCGTGCCAGGATTACCGCCAGCCGGAGGACCCATCCATCGACTATCATCGGGGTAGTTGTTGCCGTTGGTGAGGGCTTCGAATCGACGATGGTTGACGACGTTGACGTTGCTGACTTCCAGCTCGTATTTGTATCGGGTGACATCGATTACGGTAGCTGAGCTCCAGAACAGAGATGGCTCTATAGCTGTGAAGGTCATTCGTTCACTACTTCAACGGAAACGTCTGTCCACGCAGACCATGTGGCAGCAAGAGGGATCAGCCCCAGAACCGAAGCGACGACATCCTTGGTGCGGACCTGGAGTCGACTGCCGGCTACCTGACCGCTGGGAGCGAGTGTGTTGACGATCCTGAATTCAATGTGGTTAGACATAGTGAACTGATCTCAGCAAGATCCGGTTAGGTATTTGTATTCGAAATGGGTCAGGTGCAGCGCGGCGGCGACGACATCGCCGGTGCGGCGTGGGCTTATCGTGGTGCGGCGCAGGGCTTTCCAGCGTCCGACGAGGATCGCGAAGCCGCGTTCGCCCTGCCAGCGCAGACCGCGTAGGAGCCGGTTGTAGGCGCGGTTGTCGACGGCGAGGGGTTTACCGTCGGCCGGTTGCTTGATTGGGGTTTTGATGCCCTGACCAGTGCTTTCGTAGCCGGAGTCGGCCAAGGCCGGCAGGTCGAGTTCGGCGGCGGACCAGTTCAGGGCGGCGGTGACGCCGAGGTCGCGGGCGCAGCTGGTGTCGTGCAGATGCCCCGGCATCGCCGCCGATGTCCAGATCGGCAGTCCGTCCGGGCGCATGATCGCCTGAATGTTCGCGCCGAAGTCGCGGTGCTTTCCGGAGAACCAGGCGTCGATCGTCTTTCCCTTGACCGACAGGGTGGTCTCGGTCAGCCGGTCGCAGTCGAACAGTTTGCCGTCGAGGATGACGTACGACCAGCCGTCGGCGGCGACCCGCTTCAGAGCGGTGTGCAGGTCCTGTGCCTGGGCGGCGAGCACCGCGATGCCCTCGTCGCGGTAGCGGTACGCGGTCGCCCGGGAGACCCCGAAACCGGCGCCCAGCAGTGTCAGGTCTTCCTGCTTACGGAACCAGACGAGTACGAGTAACGCCTGGTAGAAGCAGGTCAGCGCACGTGTCTTCTTCCGCGTGCCACGGGCGCGGCGCTCGGCATGGAGCAACCGCGCCACGTACTGCACCAGTTCCCTCGGGACGTCGACCATGGCACGATAAGCCAGCACGTGGAGCCCTCTCGAAGACGTGGATCTGTCGCAAGACCTGTCTATCGATGGCTCCACGTCTTTTTCGAGGACCGTCCGAAACTACCTATTCACCCGTGTCATCCCGAATCGGCTTCAATTCCTTGCTGAGATCAGTTCAGTTACCCCTCAGAGAATCTGGTCGATAGAAACGGACTGGACCTGACCGGTAGTCGTTGCAGCAGAGACGTTCACCAGGACATCCAGAGTCACTGACGCAGTCGTGTTGACAGTGATTGTTCCGGCTGTGTTGCTTGCCATCGGCATCAAGTTGTTGACCTGAACCGCGCCGTTAGCGATCACTGACCCACTAGATCCGGCGCTTCGGAACACCACACGGAAGCGTGCCTCTCCGCCACGACCTGGGGAGGCAACAGGGGTAGTGCCTAGAGCGATGGTTGCAGTCGTCACTTGAATGGCGTTGGACCGGATCGTTAGCACCAGGTTGGATGCCGCCGTGGTGTTGATCAGAGACGAGAACAGAACGACGACATCGAAGGTGGAGCCAGCAACCAGTTTGTTCGCCGGAATCGTCAGGGTGCCAGCAGTAGCGGCAGTGGTTGTCAGAGCCTGAGCGGCAGTCGACTGGAATCGTGTAGTGGCAGGGACCGTGATCGTGCCTAGACCGATGTCAGCAGGGGCGATCGTGACGTTGCCGGTCTGACCCTGGACACTCTGAACAGGAGCAGCAGCACTGGCCTCAGCAACCGTCGTGAAGAACGCGTCATAGTCAGCCTGTTGAGGAACGATGTTCCCGGTACGACCGTTGAAGTTCTGAACTGGTGCGGCAGCAGCAGCTTGAGCAGTCGTTGTGTAGATGCCCGCATAATCACCGAGGACACCAACGACAGCACCTGTCCGCCCGTGGACCGAAGCGACAGGTGAAGGTGTGCCTGCCGGTCCCTGTGGTCCGACGTTCCCCTGAGAGGGCGGTCACGGACTGTTTAGGTTGATCTATGCGTTGGGTCCGTTTGGAGATCGTTCTGCGGGTACGCGGTAGATAGTGATCACTCGATGGCGTGATAGATGAACATCGGTCACGTCAGGCCGGTCGGCTGCACGGTTGGGCTGGTCATGAACGTGCGTAAGCCGTACCCCAGTGACGTCACCGATGAACAGTGGGCGCTGATCGGCCCGTTCCTGGACGCCTGGAGAGCCAAACGGGTCTCGGTCGCGGGACGCGTGGGCGACCAGGATCTCCGAGAGATCGTGAACGCGATCCTGTATCAGAACCGGACCGGCTGCCAGTGGGCGTACCTGCCGCACGATCTGCCCCAGAAGCCGGTGACCTACTACTACTTCGGGTTGTGGCGTGATGACGGCACCGATGCCGCGATTCATGACCTGCTGCGCTGTCAGGCCCGCGAGAAGGCCGGCCGTGCCGAGGACCCGACCGCGGTCATCCTGGACACCCAGTCGATCCGGGCCGCGAACCACGTCCCCGCCGCGACCACCGGCAAAGACGCCGGCAAGAAGGTTCCCGGCCGCAAACGCGGCCTGGCCGTGGACGCTCTCGGCCTGATCATCGCGGTGATCGTGACCGCCGCGTCCGTGACCGACAACGCGATCGGGATCCGGCTGCTGGACAAGGTCGCCGAACACACGCCGACGGTGACCCGTGCCTTCGTCGACGCCGGGTTCAAACAGGACTTCGCCCTGCACGGTGCCGTGCTGGGCATCGACGTGGAGGTCGTGAAACGCTCCGATGTCCGGCCCGGGTTCGTGCCGGTGAAGAAGCGATGGCTGGTCGAGCAGGTCAACGGCACCCTGATGCTGCACCGGCGGCTGACCCGCGAATACGAGAGCCGGCCCGAATCGAGCGTGTCACGCACGCTCTGGGCCTCCACGGCCAACATCGTGCGTCGGCTGACGAACGCCGTCACGCCGACCTGGCGGTGAATCCGCCGTGTACCTGACCGCGATCCTCGACCTGATCGCCGAGCGAGAGACCACCGCTGGTCACGCCGCCGACCAGCTCCGCGAGCAGATCACCGCACTCACCGCCGAACTCGCCCGCCTTGACAGCGAGCTGGCCGATCTGGCGACTACCCGCACGACCCTGCGCGACCTTGCCGCCGAGCAGTTCACCGACGACGACCCGACGATCGCCAGCGCCCCTTACCAACAGATTCTCGCCGCTCTCGCGGCGAACCCGGCCGGGATGCGCGCCAAGGACGTCTGCCTCGCCGTCGGCGTCGACCCCGCGCCGAAACACGTCGAAGGCGCGCGGGCACGACTCAAACGCATGGTCAGCCGCGGAATCCTGATCGAGAACGAACCCGGAATATTCACTCTCATCCCGAAACGGACCTAATCTTTCTTACCGCCCTCTGAGGACCCTGAATGCCCTGTGGACCCTGGATGCCCTGAGCACCATCGGCGACAACGAAGTCGAAGGTTCCACCCGAGTCACGGGTGATGCGGTACGTCTTGTTAAGACCGGCAGTGTTGATCAGAGCGACCGACGTAATCCCATCACCAAGGGTCTTCAAAACTCCAGCCTGATCCTTAGACTGAAGCAGTCCATCACTGTCGACGAACACCGCGACCTTATCCATGGGAGCCGATGCGACTCCGGAAGCTGGACGTTTGACGAAGATAATCAATGGGTGCCTCTCAATCAATCTCGTTGAGGTATCCAGAACCGACGAACTCGATGACACCATTCGATGTTTCGAATACGACAGGTTCACGGATCAATGTTTGGGTCTGGAGCTTGCGGTTTGAAGAGACCGTCGTGGGTTGCTGGACAGCCACAGTCCAGCCGAGGGTTTCTACGCGTTTCAATCGTTCAATGGCACGCTCTTCAGGCAGACTGCCAACCCAGCAATACTCCTCAGTCAATGCCAGAACCGAATCGCTAATGAGTGTTGCAGTGAAATCCCAGACGAACACTCCAGGGCGGTCTAAACGTCCACTGACACTCGTCTGTGAAACGATCCCATCGAAGAGCGTCCTATTGTCGTATCGGCAACGGACTTCGTCCCCTACCTTCAGCGGTCGGTAGAGCTGTGAGTGCAATCTGGAGAACGACACCGTAGCCAAACCAGGTTGAAGGATCGGAACTGATCGAGGGTTGGTCTGCTCGTCGGCAGGCAACTCAGGATCTTCCAGGACCGCAGTAGTCGAATACGCAAATTTGGTGTTCGTGAACTGGGAAAATGCGAGCTGAATCCAGGTGGCCTCATCTGGATACCAGCGCTCAACTATCAAGTGGATACCTGAAGGATCGGGATCGTAAATGTCAACCATCATCGACCCCGGTATTTGTTGAAGCTGTTGAGAGCGTCCTGGACCGCAGCGCCTACGTCCTGCTTCGTCATATAGGCGCCATTGACATTGATGACGACACCCTGATTGATCTTCCGATCGCTGGTGACATCCCTAGTCGCAAGCTCGGTAGACAGCGGAGGAATCTTCGAAGAGGACTTGAAACTGTCGCCGAAGAACGGAACCGTCTTGCCGATCTCATCGAGGTAAGACAGGAAACCGTTGAACTTAGTGATGAGGTAGTTGATCGCTTCTACACCAGACACCTTTAGGGAGGTCCAGTACCCAGGAAGCGACACAGTGAAGAACTTCGCCAGCGGCTCGTCGATGTACTTCGTGATCGCTTGACCCAGAGGTCCGACAGTGCCGTCTCCGGTGAACGTCTTCAGGGCCTCAGTCCAAAAAGACGTGCTGAACACATTCCAGTCCCTCTCGGAAACGAGGTTCATCGACTCAAGGAACTTGCCAGCACCGTAGTAGATGGCGACGGTTCCACCAGCAGTCGGCGAGTTCAGTCAGTCGTAGCATTTGATCTTGATGGGTCGGTGGGACAGGATGCCCGCCGTGCGCAACATGTTGACCCTGGTCGATCGTGAAGAGATCTCCCGTGGCTTGGCCGAGGGCCTGGAATTCAAGGAGATTGCCCGGCTGATCAGCCGGAACCCGTCGGTGGTCTCACGGGACGTGGCCCGCCACGGCGGCCGGGCGGAGTACCGGGCCGTGACTGCGGACCAGTTGGCGCTGACCGGTCGGTTGCGGCCGAAGGCGTACGCGGTCGACCGGTCACCACGGCTGCGGACGGTGGTCACGCAGCTGCTCAAGGGCGGCTGGTCGCCGGCGTCGATCGCGGGCCGGTTGCCGCGCGACTACCGCGACGATCAGGCTGTACGGGTGTCACACGAAGCGATCTACCAGTGGGTCTACGCCCAGCCGGTGTCCGCCCTGGCTCGGGAACTGCTGAAGCTGCGCACCGGCCGGACCGCCCGCCGTTCGGGCCCCCGCCCGGCCCCGGCCCCGCGGATCCGTGAGCCCCGCTACCTCGACGAACGCCCCGCCGAGGTCGAGGACCGGCAGGTGCCCGGCCACTGGGAAGGCGACCTCGTGATCGGCAAGGCCGGCAGGTCCGCAGTCGCGACCCTGGTCGAGCGGACCTCCCGGATGCTGGTCCTGGTCCCGTTGACCGGACGCGACGCGCTGACCGTCGGCGACGCGGTGATCGCCGCCGCCGGAACGCTGCCGCCACAGATCGCCCGCTCGCTGACCTGGGACTGCGGCTCCGAGATGGCCGGACACGCACGGATCACCGCCGCCGGGCTGCCGGTCTACTTCGCCCGCCCGCACTCACCATGGCAGCGCGGCAGCAACGAGAACGCGAACCGCATCCTGCGCGAGTACTTCCCGAAAGGCGTCCCGATCACATCAGATCCGAAATACCTGGCAATGGTGGCTTCCGAAATCAATGACCGACCCCGTAAGATCCACAATTGGAAGAAGCCCTCCGAGATATTCGCCGAACTCGTAGAGGAAAATGCTTCGACTGCCTGAATCTGCCGTCTTCAGGGTGTCGAGAATTCGTCTGCCCCTACCGGCACCACCACCAGGGACGACATCACTGGAGCCGCCAGAGGGGTTGACCACGAAGACGTACCACGGTTTGGCAGGGCTTTCCCCACGCTTGCCGAAACGATCGAAGATCTGACCGAGAGGACCACCGAAAAGTTTGTCACCGAGGCCTGCGAGAGCGCTCAAGCCCTTCACCGCACCGATGGCGACGAACAGAGCCGTCAACGTAGCGACCTCACTGCCACCGCCGAATTTGGTCAACGGCTTGATCAGCTTGTCAGTGATTGCGTCCAGTCCAGAACCCACGAACTCAGCGATACCGACCAGCACCTGACTGAGCAACGGCAGCGACGGAGACAGTGAGGCACCAAATCTGCTGATCGAATCAAACAGCGAGACAGCCTGTGGCAGCAGGATACGAATCGACGACAGGATGTCCGGTAACTGCGCCTTGAGGTCCCTGGTGAAGATCCGAGCCAGATCGTTGATGGTGGTCTTCAGTAGACGGATGTCTTCCTGAGCACCAGCGGTCTTGAAGAACTTGTCGAGGGACTTAGCAGCCTCATCGATGACATTAAGGAACGTCGTATTGATGTCGTCACCGAAGATCGAGCTGAACACCGAGCCCAGCTTTTTGCCGATACTGAGCACCAGCTTGAAGTCACTGTAGAGATCCTTCGCTGCCTGGATACCGTCCTCGATAGCCTTACGGACGTTCACCTTTGCGAGACGGTCACTGATGTTCTGAAGCAAGTCCCCTACGGCGGTACCGATACGGGGCAGGAAGTCGGCACCGATCCCGGTGATGCGCCGCAGTTGCCGGAACAGGCTGAAGGCACCATCGGAAGAGTTCTGAAGAGCGACAGCGGTGTTGGTGAAGACCTTCTCCAGAACGGACAGAGAACGACTGTCAGCCAGGAACTCCAGGAAGCGACCACCGAAGTTGCCGAGAGTCCCAGCTATCTTCGTAAGTCCACGGTCCAGGGTTGGCAGCAGCCGGCTAGCTGCACTCTCCAGTCTGCGACTGAAAGGCTCCACCAAAGCAGCAGAGGGCAGATTCAGGCAGTCGAAGCATTTTCCTCTACGAGTTCGGCGAATATCTCGGAGGGCTTCTTCCAATTGTGGATCTTACGGGGTCGGTCATTGATTTCGGAAGCCACCATTGCCAGGTATTTCGGATCTGATGTGATCGGGACGCCTTTCGGGAAGTACTCGCGCAGGATGCGGTTCGCGTTCTCGTTGCTGCCGCGCTGCCATGGTGAGTGCGGGCGGGCGAAGTAGACCGGCAGCCCGGCGGCGGTGATCCGTGCGTGTCCGGCCATCTCGGAGCCGCAGTCCCAGGTCAGCGAGCGGGCGATCTGTGGCGGCAGCGTTCCGGCGGCGGCGATCACCGCGTCGCCGACGGTCAGCGCGTCGCGTCCGGTCAACGGGACCAGGACCAGCATCCGGGAGGTCCGCTCGACCAGGGTCGCGACTGCGGACCTGCCGGCCTTGCCGATCACGAGGTCGCCTTCCCAGTGGCCGGGCACCTGCCGGTCCTCGACCTCGGCGGGGCGTTCGTCGAGGTAGCGGGGCTCACGGATCCGCGGGGCCGGGGCCGGGCGGGGGCCCGAACGGCGGGCGGTCCGGCCGGTGCGCAGCTTCAGCAGTTCCCGAGCCAGGGCGGACACCGGCTGGGCGTAGACCCACTGGTAGATCGCTTCGTGTGACACCCGTACAGCCTGATCGTCGCGGTAGTCGCGCGGCAACCGGCCCGCGATCGACGCCGGCGACCAGCCGCCCTTGAGCAGCTGCGTGACCACCGTCCGCAGCCGTGGTGACCGGTCGACCGCGTACGCCTTCGGCCGCAACCGACCGGTCAGCGCCAACTGGTCCGCAGTCACGGCCCGGTACTCCGCCCGGCCGCCGTGGCGGGCCACGTCCCGTGAGACCACCGACGGGTTCCGGCTGATCAGCCGGGCAATCTCCTTGAATTCCAGGCCCTCGGCCAAGCCACGGGAGATCTCTTCACGATCGACCAGGGTCAACATGTTGCGCACGGCGGGCATCCTGTCCCACCGACCCATCAAGATCAAATGCTACGACTGACTGAACTCGCCGAGACGTTCTCCCGAACCTTGACCAGAGCAGGTGACAGACGACGGACACGAACAGCTAGCCGCTGAATAGCCGGTGAGAGTCCTTCGATCTGCTTCGCGAAGTCCTCATTGCCTTTGGCAGTCAGAGGCAGGAAGGCAGCTTCAAGAGCATCACCCAGGCCCTTAGAACCGATGGCGATTGCACCGATGGTTGCCGCGATGCTGGCACCGATAGCAGGCACCAGGAACAGCAGTCCTGTGAGGTTCTTGAACTCGACACCGAGTCCAGCAATCACAGGAATAGCAGCACCGACACCTACTAGAGCGGTAGCAAGAGATCCGACCTTCGTAGTGACACTCAGGATGTTGCCACCGACGTTGCTGACGCTTCGACCGATCGATGTCAGACCTGACGTAACACCACTGAGGGTTCTGCCTACAGCCCTGCTCGAATCCCCTAGCCGGTCCAGAGATCGTGAGGTTCTAACGAAGTCCGCACGAGCCCTAGCACTGTTGCTGAGAATGCTGATTACAATCGACGATCCCGCCATGGTCACATCCTGTTCTTTTTGCTGTATGCCTCCAAGGCACAGTCGATTTCCGCAAAGGTCATAGATCGGTATTGATCAGGGGTGAAGCCAAAGGTGATGAACAACCCGAGGTGTCCCCACGGGTCGTTGCTGAGGTCACGCTTTTCCGCGAAAGGGGTCCTCATCCTCCGCCTTGAACAGAGCGTCAACCTCCGAGATCGAAAGCTTCATAACCTCTTCATAGGAACGTCCGCTGTGGCACATCAGGAGGGCATACACCATGAGGAGGTTGTCGAGTTCCTGGACCGGCTTACCGAACGTCTGCCGAATCGCGATGCTCTGGAAACCAGTCAGGGATTTGAAGGCTTCCTCAACGGTGAGGTCAAGGGCGGTGAAGGTAGACATTGGGTACCTCTTTCAGAATTGTCGTTCAAGGATTGTGTTGATCTCGCGTTCGAGAATCGGGAGTACATCAGGGCGGAGGACTGTCTCCGCACGCTGAAGGAATAGGTTTGGCTGGATCTCGCGGCGTGGCCAGCCGTAGTTGATCGGTCCGGCATATCGGAGCCTGGCACCACCAGCGCGGACTGTGGCTTTGTTCTTCGCCTTGCTGCCTCTGATGGATCGACGAAGGGCACCGGTACGGATGGGTGCGAACCGGCTAGCCAGCTCCACACCCAGATCCGCAATCCGACCAAAGGCAGCCTTGAGATCCTGAAGTTCTACACCGGATCGGATTAGACCGTTGACGGCTCTAGCAAGACCCTCGATCCGAACACCACCGGAATCTCTCATTGATCAGGGAGCAGCGATCAGAGTCTGAGTCGGCTTCGCCAGGAACGGCCACGTCATCTCCGATGTGAACAGAGCACTGCCGGACTTGTCGACATCCCCACCGAACACGGTGCCATCGGTAGCGGCCACGGTAACGGTGCCAGTGACACGGATCTTAGAACCATCCATGCGGTTGAAATCGACCGTGACGGTACGGGTTTCACCAGCGTTGTTGTACCCAACGAGCGACAGAGTGTCGCCCTGGGCGACAGTGATCACGAGGCTGTAGGACTTGCCATCCGAGGTGTCAGCGAACGACACGAAACCGGCGTCAGTGTCCTCGGAGCTGATAGCGACGGATGTGCATTCGTAGTTTTTCTCGACTGCACCAACAAGGATGCTGAGTCGGTTTGCGCGAAGACCATTGAGAGCCATTATTGAACCCCTTCCAAGTATGAGAGTGTGATGACGGCGCACGGAGTATCAGCGCCATTGATGTTGGCTAGTGCGTAGCTCGTACAGCCACGGAAACCGAAGAAGTGTTCGTCTGCGGCGAGTATGACCGCCTGGACCATGGCATCGAGTTCTTCGACGTTCTGTTTCATCGACCCGATACGGGTTATGGCTGTGACTTCGAAGTACAGGGTGTATCCGTTGCCGCTGGCCTCGATGAACTGACCGGCAGGCTGAGAGATCAGCAGAGCAGGAACCTGAACCCTTGCGTCTTCGCCATCGGTGACTGTGAGGCCCGTGGATTCCAAAGCTGCCTTGAGTCTGGCTCGGATCGATTGGATGTCCATCAGCCACAACCACCGATAGGCTTGTATTTGCGAAGCAAACTCTTGACGGTCGTGAACGGATCCTTGGGAGTGAATGCCATCGTGGAACCGTCAGGTGACCACTGAACCGAAGCGTTCGGACTGTTCCGGAGTTCGAAAAGACGAGCAGTGCCCATCAGTACAGCAAGCTCTTGAAGCTCCACAGGGCAAGATGTAACCGGTCCGAGGAAATCGGAGACCATCGTTACAGCAGTGTCGTAGCTGCTTTGGACATCCTCAACAGACGCGTTGACGTAGACCGCCGCGACAGAGACAGAGATCATTTAATCACCTCCAGGTGAAACCCGGTGCTGGCACAGGAGAGGAGGAGCCCATGCCAACACCGGGGGCTTAGAGTGATCAGGCTCCGGTGTTGATTCGGATGATCCCGGACTTGTCAGTGACCGCCTCAGCCGAGTACTGCCAGAAACCCATGTAGACGACTGCGACAGCAATATCGAAGTCAAGGCGCTTGGGGGCAGACAGCCACTGATAGACGCAGCTCGAATCGATGAGGTAGCTGTTCACGGTGCCGTTACCGAGAGTGTCACGCCCCTGGATGAACGTAAGCCCGTTCGCAGAGATAGCCGAGAGACCATCGGCACGACCGTTAGCGTTGCTGGGGTTGAGAGCACTGTTGAGTCGGCGACCCGTGGAGTCCTTCGCCAAAAACAATTTGGAGTAAAGGGCAGGAGAGGCCACAGCCCCGTCGAACCGCTGAGGTTCGAGCAAGCCAAGGTGCATAGCGTCCAGGTTGTCCATCAGGACATCGTTCGAGCCATTGACAGTCTTGATCTGACCGGCGGGGAGCGACAGACCATCGAGCAGAGCAACGAGACGGAGCTCAGCCGCCTTCTCCGAAGCCTTCGTCATCTCGGCAAACAGGAGGCTCTGAGCCATCCCACCGATGAGGTCGATCGTTTCGCGGTTGAAGCCGACCTTGCCGGACAGAGCCGAAGGGATGACAGTCTGGGTTCCCCAGGTGGCACCGCCAGCAACCACAGGCTCAACACCTTCCACATGAGGCGCCACGAGGGTGCCAGTGACACCATTGAGGATCGGGTAGGCGAACGGCTGGTTGTCGCTGAGCGACCCACGGGTGATGACACGATCGAGGACACGGCCGTAGGGACGAAGGTTGCTGTAGCCGACCTCGGGTCGCCAACCGGGAGCCTTGCCGGGGGTGACATCGGCACTGGAGACAGAGAACGTCTCATTGATGAAACCGTCCACGCGCTGGTGAGCGGCAGCATCACCCTTGAAGGACGCAACGACATCCTCGGAGAAGTTGAATCGAGCAGACCCACCATTGAGGTCGTAAAGCGGCTCTTCCTTGGTCACGGTGGCAACGGGAACGGGAGTGACGGTAGGACGGTCAAGCTTCTCACTGAGACCAGCGAGAGCGGCAAGGATTTCCTCGGACATATTTACCTCCTGATGATTGATTTCTTCACTGAATGAAACAGAATCGACAAGCGCCTTAGAGAACGCGGGCAGTGCAACCATGGACACCTCTACGCCGTCACCGGCGAGCACCGTACGGCTCTTACCTTCATCGTGGACAGAGCGGATGTTGACCCCAACGCTGAAGCCGAGGACACCTTCACTGGCAAGCTCAAGGGCTTCATCACCATCGACGGTTTTGGAGACCTTGACGGCAATCTCAAGTCCTCGATCAGTCCACTCGTAAGTGCTCAGTCGACCAACGGGACGCTTACTGTCGTGATGAAGAAGAGCCGGGGTCCGATCCGAGAAGGTCACCGAGTCGCGTGCAAATCGAAGGTCATAGCCTCCGCGTTTGGTAACGTCATCGGCAGGAATCAGAAGTCCACGGATGACCCGTGAATCACGGTCGCTAAAAAGCTCGGTAGCTTCGAGATCGAATCGGTCAGTCACTCGGCACCTCCGTTCAGTTTGGGAAGGTCTTCGTAGGATCGGATTTCATCGACGGTCAACCAGCCACCTTCAAGGGCGGTCTTATAGCTCTGGTATCGCTCCGTTGTGTTACTACGAAGGAAACCGTCAAGGCTCCATTTCGCGACCTGACCGTTAGGGGTTACGTCACCCAACGAGAGCCGCTGTTCAATCGTTGACAGGAACGGCTTAGCCGCAAAGTCGATCAGGTCTTTACGCTCGTCGATCGCGTTGCTGTACGTCCTGGTAGTCGTGTTCAGACCGAGCCATGAGGACGGCAGACCAGTTAGCCGGCTAGCCTCAGAGATCAGGAACTCGCGTGCACCGATGAGCTGAAGTTCGTCAGCGGTGAGCATCTGACCGGGGACGTAATCGATGTTCTCTGGGAGGAAGGCATCCACATTCTTCTGACGAGCGGCGCGATACTTGCCGAGGAATGACTGGATGACATCGTCTTCTGGTTCACTGCCGTCGTTTGGCTTGAAGATGCCGACGGCTTGAGGAGAATTGGCGTACCGATTGGCAGTAGCGGCCAGCAGCTTTGCGGTCTGGACGGTGCCAGCAGCAGTCTTGCGGAGCGGAGCATTTGGAGACTCAAAGAGGATCACGTCCTCAGCGGGAACTAGATCGGTTCCGATGCGGATACGCCCGGTCTTTTCGTCCTGACTCCACTCACCGAACTTGTAATGCCGGATAGCGGTCGGATAGTCGGTAGCGTCACGAGCAACAACGACCCAGAGCGATACGGCATCGAACAAGAGGTCTTCAAAAAGGTTCGCCATAGTGACTGACCGAACACGACCGATGGTCGACTCAGGCTGAGTGAACAGCTTCCGATCGATCTTCTGACCACTACCGTTGATTGAGTGGAGCGGCAGGTTGCCGAGCGAACAGAAGACATCTCTTGCCCGGACGAAACCAGGAAGGGCCATGATCTCATCACGACTGACCTGAGTCGGGGATTCGGTGCCATTGATGAGTGCCTGCCACGTACTCCAGTCATTGGGCAGTGTGGAGAGGATGGGGGTACCGCCGGAAGTGGCAGTGCTGGCGAACGATTCCGCTTGGGTTTTCCAGGGTGTCCAGAACTTCACGGCAGTACCTCCAATCTCTTCAAGGGGCTTTTAGCTGTATGCAAATGCATCACTCCCTTCGCTTTTCCTTATCAGTGCAAGATCCCGGTAAGTGCGTCAGTTTTGGAAACTTCTTTTCGATCGACCGATTTAGGCAGCTTCGTCGTCGAGGGTGACGACACGAAGACCCTGAGATTCCGGAATAGAGCGAGCCAGACGAACAGCGAAACTGAGCGCGTAGCTTGAGTCACAGTCGATGTCGCCTTTACGACCGAAACGCCAACCGTCACCGACGTTCAATCGAGCAGCAGACAGCAGTTGAGTGGTGAGAAGTTCGTCTCCACTGTGGGAAATTCTGCCAGCGGCTACCTGGTCGGCAAGCTCCATTGCGGCAGAGCAAAGCTGATCACCCTTGAACTCGTTGAAGCGCTTGAACTTCAGCTTTCCGAAGTCGCTGCGGAGCGCACTCATCGGTCCTGTAGGACCCCAGCCCACGAAGCGTGGCCTAACCCTGCTGAGGAGGTCACCGAACTCCGAACGAAACTCTCTGGTGGACTGGTAGACAGCTACGGTTTCAACTCGTGTACGTCCGTCTGAGCCTGTAACTGCACCCACAACGGTGATGTGACTGAGATCGTCGTTAGCATCGATACCGAGACATACCCTCGATCTGTCTTTGATCGGATTGGGGTCTAGGCAGTTCTGCCACGCCTCCGGAGAGACACAGCTATTGAGACTCGGAATACTCATGCACATATTCTCAGTCTTGAATGCGTTCACTGGACCGCCGGCTAATGCCTTCAACGACCTGAGAGTCACGGTCCTACCGAGACTCGGGTTTGCCTGCCTCAGCAGGGCTGTTGCGTTCTCGGTCCTTGACCCGCTGAACAGGGATTTCGTGGGGTGATCGGCCTCTGTGGAGGCAGTGGAAGCGGGTGAAGCCCTCAAGGTGATCATGGAGTTCTTCACGCTGCACGACCACCGAGGAACTCCACCCGCCGATGGCATCATCTCTGATTCGCGCACTGACCGTGACAACCCCCGGCTCCGACACTCCACCATCACCGGTCACCGATAGTGAACACACCGGGCTCGCCGAAGCCCTGGGCCGGATTCCGGACCCGCGTAACCCGCACGGGACCCGGTATTCCCTGGTGGCGTTGCTGACAGTCGCGGTCTGCGCGGTCCTGGCCGGTGCCACCTCGTTCGCTGCGATCGCCGACTGGCTGTACGACCTCGACGAGCCCGACCAGGTCCGGCTCGGGTTCACCCGGGGCGTGCCGGCCGGCACGACGATGTGGCGGCTGCTGACCCGCCTCGACGCGAGTGTGGTCAGCACTGTTCTGGCCGGCTGGCTGCGGTCGCGGACACCGCCGGCACCCGCCCGGCCACGCCGCTATCGGACCGTGATAGCCGTCGACGGCAAGACCTTGCGGGGCGCCCGCCTGCCCGAGGGCCGCCAGGTGCATCTGCTGTCCGCGCTGGACACCAGCACCGGCATCGTCCTGGCCCAGGTCACCGTCGACACCAAAAGCAACGAAATCCCAGCCTTCACACCCCTGCTCACCGCCGTCGAAAACGTGCTGGGCAGCCTGACCGGGGTCCTGTTCGTCGCCGACGCGATGCATACCCAGACCGATCACGCCGAGCAGATCACCCGCCGCGGAGCACACCTGTTGCTGCAGGCGAAGGGGAACCAGCCCACCCTTCACACCCAGCTCAAGACCCTGCCGTGGGCGCAGATCCCGGTCGGTGACCGCACCCGCGACCGCGGGCACGGCCGTAAGGAGACCCGCACGGTCAAGGCCGTCACCCTGCACACCCCGGGCGGAATCGCCTTCCCGAAAGCCCAGCAGGCCGCCCGGATCACCCGGACCCGCACCATCGACGGCAAGACCAGCCGCGAGACCACCTACCTGATCACCTCCCTGAGCGCCGCCAACGCCCAGCCCACTGACCTGCAAAAATGGGCCAGGGCAGAGTGGTTGATCGAGAACCAGGTCCACAACGTCAGAGACGTCACTTTCCGTGAGGATCTTCACCAAGCCCGGACCGGCACCGGACCCGCCGTCATGGCCACCCTGCGTAACACCGCGATCGGCTGGCACCGCATCAACGGCGCCACCAACATCGCCCGCGCCAACCGACGCGCCGACCGCCGATCACACGACCTCATCACCGCCGTGACCAGCAGTTACCCCAGAACGCAATGACCCTGCCTGCCTCAGTGCTTCAACGTCGTCGATCTCAGAGCCATCAGCAGCCGACCACTCAGCATAGAACAGTTCAGGGTCCTCACCGGATTGGGCTACCGCCCTCCAATGATTGAGCACAACAGACCGGACATCACCAGCATTCGAGAGCATAACGAGCAGAGCATCAGGAACAGATAGAGTCGTCGATTCGACAGCGTTAAGTGCATCGAAGTCCATATGCTCGCGCAATTCATCGACTAGGACGAGACCCACACCGCTCAAACCGCGACCCCCTCGTCTACCGGCAGAGACGATCTTGTATTTGCACTTCAAGCCTGGACACTCGATTGCGTACTGTCCGTTCGGTTTGCGGAGCTTGACCTCACCACCGAAGTATTCTGGGTGGTCCTCGGCATAATCGGCAGTGATCTCCCACTGCTCCTTAGCGGTGTCGATGGTTGTCGAGCTGTAGAGAACCGTTCTACCGCGACTGAGAATCCACAGGGCCAACAGCGAGCACAGGAATGACTTGCCTTGCTGCCGACTCACCAGCAGCAGAGCACGCTTAAACCGCAGAGTGCCGTCTGGGTTCAGTTCGAGGAAGTGCAGCAACCACCAGCGTTGCCACGGAAGGACGTTGATCCCGATCCGCTGTCCAAACTCGATGACCTCATATCCCAGAGTCGTACGCCTCGTCAGTAGCGAAACCTTGGGTTCGGTAAACAGTCTTGGGAGTGTGTACCCAAGAACGGGACGATCTTCTTGAATAGTCGTAGTTGTCAATGAATCTCCTCTAAGTGTCAAGCAGTTTCGTCAAATTCCTCCGGGGGGAAACAGACAGAGCGGGGACTGCGCTTATGTTCCGATTGAGGGAAAGACGACCTTAGTGTCCGTTCCCATCACGCGCAGCGTGGCACTCATAGCACAGAGCGTCATACATCTCGATGTCCTGGCTGAATGGCATCCATCGACCTGACTGCGTACCGTGTCCCTTGATTTGGCGCGCTTCCCGCCATTCCTTCATCTCGTTAGGACACGCGTGGTTGTACGCCCATTCCTTGGCAGGCTTACCGCAAGGGCATGTGTGTTCAGTAGCCTTGCCACGACGACGCTTGAGACGCTGGTGCGCTGACATATACGACGATGAGACGGGCTTAGGTCCGATGGGGCTCGCGTATTGCAATGTCAGCCGCTCAACAGCAGAGCAATCCTTTGAGCATTTTTCTCGACCGTTGTAAAGCTTCTCCATTCCGATTGTCAGTTTGCTACCGCATGCGCACTCAACGACTACGCCACGTTTGGTGTAGCCGTTCTTCATCGGCACCCGAACTGACGCGTCCAGTACAGTCAGCTTGCCGAATACATCCCCGACGTTGATCTCGTGCTTAATCGGTCGCCCGCGCTCCATTGATCCTCCAAGTGTTTGGTTGCTCTACACCTGGGTTATCACTGTCTTTTTCCCGAACTGAACGAGTTCCGCTGAACTTTTTCCTGTCCGGTTACCATTGCGTCAGACCGGGCTTCCATTCAGGGTTGCCTTTGCCTGCCTGTCGGCTTGAGTTGCAGTGATGACACGCAGCTCTGATTCCGTTCGGATCGAGTAGGCTGCCGCCTTTGCTAAGTGGGACGATGTGATCCCCAGTGGTGGCACGCTGTGTGCACCCTGGACGCTTAAGCTGACATTCATAGTTGTCGCGCTGTAGGACGTAGTCGCGTACCTTCCGCCATTGATAGGTGTTGGTTCCGCGCCAGCCGTCACTCATCCGCTTCAGCGTGCTGGTGAGGCTCCACAACCGACCCGCATACAGAGCACGGCGTCGGGTTGACTCCACTCTTCTCGACCGCCTCTTTCATCAGTCGGAAGGTCTCAGCTTTGTCGTCTCCAGGCTGAGAGTCGCCCTGTGACTTGATGTCGTCAGTCTTCGGTTCGGTCTTCTTTCGCTCAGTCATCTTCAATCTCCAATCGTTACTCTCACAAGCGAGCTTGCTCGTGAAGTGTTCAGTGCCGCTCAGAGCGGCTGTAATAGGTCGTGCATCCAATCCCACCAGTTCGTATTTCTGGAGCCTCAGAGGCGATGCCCGCCCGGGATTTACACCGAGGCTTTAAACCAGCATTCCGAGCTTGCAGTCCGCAGACCCACGGCAGTCACGCTTACAGGCGACGCATGTGATCAGACTTCGGACGCCGTTGCTCAATGGATAGTGGTAGACGTGCAGTTCAAGACTGCAACAGGCACAGCGCTTGTACTGGTTCCGGAACACACCGTCTTCGATATAGGTACGCATTCGTCCTCCTCGGTTTCTCAGCTCACCCCCTCTATCAGTGCATGATTGGTCGATAGTGACGTGATAACCCGTAAGAGCTACTAATCAATCCAACTGGGAGGTTTCAATGGGTCTTCTGACCGGCAAGGCTTTGGAGTACGCGAAATCGATTGTCGCCCTGCTGTGGCTGGTGCTCACAGGACTCGCAGCTCAGTACGACACACCGTGGATCACCACGGGCCTAATCGTCGTTGGAGCGTTCAGCGTTTGGTTGGTGCCCAACAGAGAGACTAAGAAGTGACGGGAGGTCTGAGACGGTAACTGAGACCAGACCTCGGTACTACCGAGGTCTGCCCGCACAATCTGCGGACCCTTCAGAATGTCTACAGATGACGTCGGTACTACCGACATCATCCTTCATCAAGCCGCCCGGCATAGTATGCCGGCTAAGACTGTAACCCTCTGAGCGCCAGCGTCAGAGCGAAAAGTCCGCTCTTGACTTTGAGCGTGAGCAGGAGAGCGCACTCGGCTTGACTGCGTGAGAGCCGTCACCAGGCTGAGAGTCGCCCTGTGACTTGAGAGCCATTCTAAGCCGTTGGGAATTGCAGACCCTAAGCCGAGTACCTGAATTAGCTTCTGACGCCTGTACGGCTTTGCTGGGCACCTTAAATGATCTATTGCTGCAATATTCCTACAGGACAGCGTAAGGGAGTCATCGACGACCTAGCTGGTAAGGAAGCATCGACCAAAGTTCCGAAGGTCAGTTCCATCGACCTGAGTTTGGGAGATCTGCTTCCGTAGTAGACACAGCAACAGCCCTTGACCTTGACCCACCATGACACTCGGTTCTTCAGAGTGGCATTCCTCTTTGCCCTTGACCTTCGCTCTACCGGCTCGGTCCTTCAATTGGTCGTAGGGCCAAAGCCCCGGAGACGAGGAGCGACAGCGACCAAGGTAGGAGGAGCTTGCGACGACCAAGGTTTTCAAGTTCTTTGTATGTGGCCCGAATCCCGGATTCGGAGCAGATGGAAGATCTTCACTGAGCCAGCTTCGGTTGCTGGCGATCTGTGGTTTTTGTCTTCGTCTTAATCTTCGTCATTGACCTCGTCTTGGTCTCGGTCATGGTCTTCTTTAGTTGACTAGCTAGCGTGCAGCTAAGTGACAGCTATCGACTAGCCAAATGAGACCTAGGGGGCAGACCGAAGCCCGCCCCCTGATCACTACAGACTCTCCAGTCGACCCTGTACGAACAGCTCGCACAACTCATCGAAAGCTGTCTCCGATTCGTCTGGGTTGAACTCCTCCCACACGGCGAAGTCCTCGGTCGTTGGATTGGCCGAGACACCCTTGAGCTGCCATGGATAGACCTTCACAACGTCGCGTGAATCCTCACCCCTCGCTCGGTTGCCAGCAGGAACGTCTTCGGCATCACCGGGAAGTTCAGCCACGACAGACGGTTTAGCTGGTCGATCTGCTCGGTCACTTTTGGAGACGGCAGTTCCTACCACCTCCTTCGCCTTGCGACTCGCTTCGTAGATCGGACCAAACAGATCGGCCCGGAAGTTGACCGGCGACTCTTCGTCGGCGTGCTCAATCAGGAAGTGGCCAAGGATGTACTTCCTAGGTTTCCTGGACCCCTTAGTGCCAGGCTGGAATTCGATGTATCGAGATCCCTTCCTGGTTGTTCCACCGTTGGTCTTTCCCCAGAACTTCAGGGCATCGTCAATCTGACCGCGAGCCAAAGACCTACCGGCCTTGGCTATGGCGAACTCTCTAATCAGCGGCGTGCTGATAATCGGGTAGTGATCTCGATGGTGAAGTGCGCCAGCGATGATCGCTTCCATAACCAGCAAACGGGCCTGGTTGACGGATGGGACATCGGAGTATGCATCCCGTTCGATGATCGTCTCTGCCCCGGCGTACATCAGTTGAGCGATCCTAAGATTCTCCTCTGGACTGTTGTCGCGGTTGATAAATTCAGTCATCAGAACTCCTCCCCATCATCCCATTTTGAACTCTCCCAATCGTCTACGTCGCTGTAGCAGTCGCACCACGGGTCACGCTCTTCGCTCAGTGGAAAGAAGATTTCCTCTTCCGGCGGACCCAGGGAACTGCCGTTTTTGCCTACGTTCTCGCTCACTTCAAATCTCCTCTGTGGTGTGACGGGGTACTGCTCTGGTAAGTACCCTTGATTTCTTTAACCGCGCGGTTAAAGTTACTCGGCTGGGAAGGGGCCGAACCCGTAGGCCCGGCCCCACTACCTATCGCTTGAAGTGCTTCTCGGCGATCTCAGCCAGACGCAGTGCGCCCTTTGTCGTGAATCGAACCTGGTTACCGTATGTTCCGGGTTCTTCGGTCAGATATCCGTTCGTGCGGGCGTACGCCGTACTACCGGTGACCTGATCAGTACCGGCTTTGAACGTGAACCACGTCCGACGGAGCAACTTGACGTGCTTGTTCTTGACCTTCAGGCCGTATCGCTCGTTGATCTTTGAGCTGATGATCCCGAAGACGTCCGAGATGTTCTTGTCTGTAGCCGATTCCAGGTAGGACCGATAGGCATCCACCATCGGGGCCTGAATCTCAAGCTGTGCAGACTGAGCCGCACTGATGGCTCGCTGAGCTTCGATCTCACGGGCCTGATCGGCAGCAAGCTGCAACGCCTCAGCGAAGCTGGTAGGGATCGCTGGTGTAGCTGAGTAGGACCCGGTTTTGCGGATCTGCTTCAGAATCTCTTTGACTCGTCCCTTGATAGCCTTAGCGCCGGGAAGGGAACTCCGGAAGATCAACTCCCAGAGGCCATCCTCATAGAAGACAGTCATCTCTTGTAGACCGCCAAGGGTACGCACATTTTGCGTACCCTTCTCAGAGTCTTCCAGCAGACGCGCAGCGTCAGCGGCATCCCGATGTCCCATCGCCTTAGCGAAGTCGGGGCCAACGGCGTAAGCAGCGTCCCGCTCGGTGTCGTACCCGAAACGGATGTGGTGACCCTCGACCTGGAAGATCTCCAGACCGTTCGGCGGCGCAAGTCCCCAGGCGTCTTTACCGGGATCGTTGTAGTTCATCGGTTCTCCTCAAAATTAATGTTGGTAGTGATGTGGTACCCGGTGCCGGTACCGCAGTCGTAGACGTACGAGCCCCAGAGCAGGGCCACCCGATCAGCGTCACTGATTGACCGGTAGTGCTTCTTCCATCGATGTTCCGGGCAACGCATCAGATGTCCTGGCTGCACATAAGCCGAAGGGGGCTGGTGTTCTCGTTCGGGAAGTAGCGGTTGGCCCAACCGCCGACGTGCCAGCACTCGGCCCGAACGGTGTGGTCGCACTCCTCGTGATCCGCCATCGTGATCTTGTTGCTAGACAGATCGATCTCGCACCACGTGATGTTGTCGGCAACGAACTTCTCAATCCCCGCCTGCTGTTCGGGGGTGTACCCGAAGTGCTTCAGGTGGTTGAGGTGCATAACGAGAACCTTCATCGGGTGCTGCCCGATCTCTGCGAAGAACTCCTCATCGATCATCGTCATCAACTGTGCGGCAGGCATCATGCGAACCTCAGTGTCAACGATCGGCAGTTCGCTACTGATGTCGATTCCGAGGGTGCGAAGCTGCTCCATCACGGCCTTACGGGTAGGGGCGTTGACCTGCATCCAACGCGTCCGAACAGAAACCATCATGCTGTTCTCTCCTCTAACTTTCGGGGTTGCGAAATGCCCCACCGATTTGGCAGGGCATGTCTTTCCGGGTGTGGTTCTAGTATACGCTGTAGAGCCATTCTTTGTCAGTTGCCAAACGGGTGCAGCTTGGTTGCAGGAATCATTTGCTGCAAAGACTTCGCGATTCCCTGCCGACAGATACAAGGATATCTGGATATCGGCCTTTTGAATATCCGGTGATCGGGTGTTGACAGTTTTCCGGGAACGAACGGTTTCATTAGTTCAGCGGCTATACGAATTGCTTAGCCCGCTGTAGTGGCCGCTGAGCGACGAACCAATTGACCCCTGGGTGATCCGATGAACAGGGGTTGCCGTGAACTCTGAGGGCTTCTCAGCCTGTTGTTAACGTCAACATAGCGACCGTGGGCCTGAGAACGGTGATCTTGACCGAGGTACTATGGACTTCAGCGCCTCTAACGCCCGATTACCGGGTACGGAGGACACAAATCAATAGGTTTCCATATTCCCTGGTCAACAGCCCGATGATGTGTTGCGCATGCCGGTCTACTCGAACTGTTGCGTGTAATAGTCAACGGTGCGGGTGGAGACCCCGGCCTGAGCGGCGAGCTCCCCGATGCGCAACAGATCGCTCATCGGGCAAACATACATTTGAACGTGCGGAGGGAACCCGGTTGCTGATCACGATCGGCATCGTGGCGATTGTGTTGCTCACAGCGGCCACCGGATATTTCGTGGCCCAGGAGTTCGCCTACGTGGCGGTGGACCGGGAGCGTCTGCGCGCTCTCGCCGACGAGGGTGACGCGGCAGCCGCGCGGGCCCTCAAGGTCACTCAGAAACTGTCGTTCGTGCTCTCCGGATCGCAGGTCGGCATCACGGTGACCGCGCTGCTCGCGGGTTATGTGGCCGAGCCGTTCCTGGGTGAGGGCACCGCGGAGCTGCTCGGCGCGACCGGGTTGCCGGAGGCGTTGACCACCTCGGTGTCGATGGTGTTCGCGCTGCTGTTCGCGACCGTCGTGCAGATGGTGCTGGGCGAGCTGGCGCCGAAGAACCTGGCGATCGCCGAGCCGGTCGCGGTGGCGCGGGCGCTGTCCCGGTCGACGGCGATCTACCTGACCGTGATGGGCCCGCTGATCCGGTTGTTCGACTCGACGGCGACCCGATTGTTGCGTGCGATCGGCATCGAGCCGATCGAGGAGCTGCCGCAGGGTGCCACTTCGGAGGACCTGGACCGGATCATCGAGGCGTCCAGCGCGCACGGTCTGCTGGACGCGCGGGCGGCCCGGTTGCTGGATCACGGGCTGGACTTCCGGATTCGGACGGCCGCCGAGGTGATGCGCCCGCGGGTGGACGTCACGTCGATCGGCGGGCACGAGCCGGCGTCGCGGGTGGTCGAGTTGCTGGACACCGGGCATTCCCGGTTCCCGGTGATCGGTGACGGGCTGGACGACGTGCTCGGGGTGGTGTCGATCGCCGAGGTCGTAGCCCTGGACCCGGCGGTGCGTGACAGCACGCCGGTGAGCACGCTCGCCACTCCCCCGGTGGCGTTGCCCGAGTCGTGCCGGCTGCCGGTGGTGCTGGACCGGCTCAAGGCCGCGCACCGGCAGATGGCGATCGTCGTCGACGAGTTCGGTGGTTTCGCCGGGATCATCACCTTGGAGGACGTGGCCGAGGAGCTGGTCGGTGAGATCCGTGACGAGGACGACCTGCCGGAGCCGGTGATCGAGCAGCGGACCGACGGTTCCTGGGTGGTTCCGGGGCGGGCCCGGATGGACGAGATCGCCGAGGCCACCGGGATCAGCCTGCCCGAGGACGACCTCTACGACACGCTGTCCGGCCTGGTCCTGGCCCGGCTCGGCCGGCTGCCGGAGGTCCAGGAGAGCGTCGAGCTGACACCGACGCCCTCGATCGACGACGACGGAAACCCTCAACCCCAGGCGGCGGTACGTTTGACCGTGCTCGAAGTCCGCAGGCGTGTGCCGTCCCGCGTCGCTCTCAGTGAGGTCGAAGTCGAGGTGCCGGCATGAGCACCACCCTGTCGCTGACGATCTCGTTCTTCCTGCTCGTCGCCAACGCGTTCTTCGTGGCGGCCGAGTTCGCCCTGGTCGCCGCGAAACGGCACCGGCTGGAGTCCGCCGCCGCCGAGGGGTCCCGTGGGGCCCGGGCGGCGATGGCCGGCACCCGGCGGCTGTCGCTGATGCTGGCCGGCGCGCAGCTCGGCATCACCCTGTGCACGCTGGGCCTCGGTGCCTTGGCGAAACCGGCGGTCGCACACCTGCTGGAGCCGGTGTTCACCGCGGTCGGCATCCCCGGTGACGCGGCGTACGTGGTGGCGTTCCTGTTCGCCGTCGTCCTGGTCAGTTTCCTGCACGTGGTGGTCGGTGAGATGGCCCCGAAGTCGTGGGCGATCAGTCACCCGGAGACGTCGGCGACGCTGCTGGCGATCCCGTTCGTCGGGTTCACCACCGTGCTGAAGCCGGTGTTGCTGGCTCTGAACGGGCTGGCCAACGCGGTTCTGAAGCTGTTCAAGGTGGAACCGCAGGACGAGCTGGCGCAGGTGCACAACGCCGAGCAGTTGCGGCTGCTGCTGCAGACGTCCAAGGAGCACGGCACCATTCCGGCCGCCGAGCACGAGCTGTTGACCGCGATGTTGCAGATCGAGTCGCGGACCGTGCGTGAGGTGATGACCCCGAACGACCGGATCGTCACGGTGACCGCCGCCGACGACGCCCGGACCGTGGAGTTGCGCAGTACCGAGGCCGGGCGTTCGCGGCTGGCCGTCACCGACGCGTCCGGGGAGATCGCCGGGATCGTGCATGTGCGGGAGGCCGCGAAGGCGGTCGGCGGCGGGACGGACGCCACTGCCGGGTCGCTGATGACGTCGGCGTTGCGGTTGCCCGCGGACACCACGGTGCTCGACGCGATCGCCTCGATGCGGCAGTTGCGCAATCAGGTGGCGCTGGTCGTCGACGACGGGTCGGTGATCGGGCTCGTCGCGCTGGAGGACCTGCTGGAGCAGGTGATCGGGCAGTTCGACGACGAGACCGATCCGGTCATCGACGCGGCTCGCCGGGCCGGCCGGAAGTCCCGTTCCCACGCTTAGTTCGTGGTGGGGCCAGGGTCCGCCGGACCCTGGCCCTGTTCACGCTCCTACCGGTAGCCACGCGCCGGTCGGGGTGCGGACCTCGATGGTGTCCGGATTCTTGCGGATGTCGGGGCATCCGTCGACGGTCGCCTGCCAGCCGTCGACCGGGTCGTGGACCGCGTGCCACCGGCAGTGCTGTTCGTCCACGAAACCCCAGGCCATCAAGACCTCGCGGCCCAGGTACGAATACCGCCCCACCGAAGCGATCCGGTCCCCGTCGGGGCGGCGGAAGAACTCGGCGCGCAGTCCGGGCACCACGGTCCCCTCGAAGTCCGCGTCCGCGGTGATGCGATGCGGGACATATGCCGTTAAATCAGGAAGTGTCACGGCGGTTGGTCGCTACTGCGGACCGGAAGGTTCCCGCACTTTCAGGTGACTCTTGACCTTCGATCGCAGTGCCCGCCGCGCGATCGGCCCCAGCTCGTCCACCACCTCGACCAGCACCGCGAGCTGATCCAGCGCGGCCAGCGCCTGCCGGGCCCCCGCCGGGTCCACCCCCTCGAACAGTTCGAGGCCCACAAAAGCCGCCGAAACCGCCCGGGACAGTCCCGGAATGTCCGCCACCTCAGCGACCGGCGAACCGGTGAGCAGCCGGTTCAGCACGATCTCGATCTCGTCGGTCCAGAGTTGCAGAGCGGCGGCGGTGGGTGTGGCCAGCCGTTCCCCGGTCTGCGCCGCGGCCAGCATCTGCGCCAGCACCGACACGTTGCCGCCGGCCAGTTCCGAGGCGTGCAGATCAAGCCCGACCTGCAACAACTCCCGCAGCGAACCGACCGCCGCGAACCGGTCCGCGTAGGCGGTCACCCGCTCCCGGGTAGCCGCCAGGCAGGCCGCGCCGAGCAGTTCGTCGACACTCTTGTAGTGGTAGAAGACGAGCGCCTGGTTGACCCCGGCGGCGGCTCCGATGGTCCGGGCCGAGACCCCGGTGACACCGTGCTCGCGCAGCGCGGTCAAAGCTCCGTCGAGAAGGCGCTGCTTGGTGTCGTTCATGACGTCACCTCCGCTTCGCTCCGGCGCCGCCATGAATTTTCCACTGTGCTGATGATTCGCTCGCAAGCTCGCTCATTGGCGCTCATTCTGCCGCAGGGCGGGATGGGGAGGTGCGATCAGGGCATCGGTGACGAGCTGGGCCAGGTGCTTGAAAACCGGGAGGAGCAGGAGCCAACTGGCGTACGCGGGGAGCAGGCTGGTGTGTTCGAGGGCTCTGGCGACGGCACCGACTCCGTCGACGGTGTAGCCGTCGGCGGCTTCGTAGCGGGCCCGCCACAGTGTCCGCTCGTGGTCGGCGGCCGGACGGATCGTCAGGTTGACCGGGTTTCTCCTGTTCAGGGCGTCACGGAACGCCCGGCACGGCCCGCAGTCGTCGTCGAGCCACACGGTCGCCGGTGTCGACGCCCGGTAGGGCACCGGCGACGGCCACCAGTCCCGCACGTGCCGCCGGTAGGCACGCCACTGTTCGCCGTACCGCCGGGCCATGTCGTGTTCCTCGTGCGGACCGGCGACCGCGGCGGAGAAGGCGACTGCGGTCACGGCCGCCGCCGCGAGGACCGTGCTGTGGGTGACAGCGGCCAGCAGGAGCAGCAGGAGTACGGCGCTGAGTTGCATCGGGTTGGCGAGGTAGGCGTACGGCCCGGTGGTGATGATCTTCTGTGGTGGGTCCCAGGGGAACGGGGTGCCGTCGCCGCGGATGGCGAACTCGCGGACCGCGGCGAGTGCGGGCAGGGCCACCACCAGCCCCGCTTGGGCGAGCAGGAACCGTACTTCGGCGGGCAGGCCACGCAGGTGCTGCCAGCCGCCGTCGCCGAAGGTGTAGGCGACGCTCGGGGCCAGCCACATCACCAATGCGGTGAAGACGGCCATCTGCAGCAGGACCCGGAGGATCAGGTGGCGGCGGTCGTCGGTCCAGCGGCCCAGCAGTTGCGCGGGCAGGGCGATCAGGAGCAGGCCGAGGATGTCGCCGGTCAGCCAGTGCGGGCCGAGGACCACCAGTGGTTCCAGGGCCGGCATCGCGATCGCGTCGATCCACAGGAGCAGGCCGAGCGCCACCGGCAGCGGCAGGTGGCGCCGGAGCAGCACGGGGATCGGCCCCCAGAGCACGGCCCAGCCCAGCCACAGGTCCACCGGCATACCCCGGTAGGAGCCGTCGACCGCTGCGAACGTGTACCAGCTGGACACCTCGTGGAGGGCCGCGATGCCGGTGGCGGCGGCGGTGAAGGCCAGGGCGGCACCCGCCCGGCGCGGGTTCGCGCGGGCCGCCGCCAGCAGTGCCACCAGCGGGATCAGCAGGCACAGGTAGCGGGCCAGCGTGATGGTCACCGCAGGACCAGCATGTCCAGCAGGTGTTCGGCGCCGGCGCTCATCAGGCTGTCCTGGAGTGGCCCGAAGTACCAGGACGGGTCGAGTCCGCGCCGGTAGTCGATCCGCACGGTGACCTCGGTGCCGGTTCCCAGCTGCTGCCAGCTCAGGGTGGCGTCGCGCAGGTCCACCCAGCGGCCGGTGATCGAACTGTCCTCGACGACCCGGAAGACGATCCGCTGCGGCCCGGCCTCGGTGACCTCGGTGACGATCTGCCCGCCCGGCCCGTGTGAGCTGCCGTGGTATCCGAACGTCCACCGGTCCCCCGCGGCCAGCCCGTCGCCGTGCACGTGACCCGGAGTCGGGACGCCGAGCAGCCGCAGTGACAGCGGTCGCGGGTCAGCCGGTCGCGGGCCGGCGGCGAGCAGGGCCGGCACGGTCGCCGGGTCGGCGGCGATCACCCGGCTGACCTCGACGGACTGGTCCGGGTTGATCCGCCACTGCGGTTGCACGCCTTCCACACCGAGCAGCAGCAGGGGCAGCGGGATCAGTGCCGGCAGCCGCCGGGACTCCCGGATCGAGCCGACCACGCCGGTGACGATGTGCGCGACCCCGTAGACGAGCGGCGCGGCGAGCACGACACAGATCGCTCCCTCGTGCAGGGCCACGGCCGCGAGCAGCAGACCGATGGTGGTCAGCCGGAACACCTTCCCGTGTGTGGTGCCCCCGGGCACGAGTGCCAGGGACGCGGCCACCACGGTCGGCAGAACCACGAACAGCAGGGCGCTGTCGGCGCGCCCGGCGCGGACGGTGAGCCACAGGAACACCGCCCCGAAGACGGCGATCAGGCCGACCAGCACCAGGTTCGCCGCCCGTATCCGCTTCTTCTCCACCATCGGTCTCCCCCGTTTGAGCAGTCGCTCAATTCGCTGCCCGAGTGCAGAGTAGCGAAGTTTTTGAGCGACCGCTCAAGCATGGGGATCCCTTCGGCGGCCGAAAGTTGATCATATGTCTGGTAAGACTGGAATCCGACGTAGTCGTCGGCGCCGCGTTCCAGGCCGACCACCCGGTCGATCCCCCCGGCCCGGGCGCTGATCACGATGATCGGGACGGCACCGCGGGCCCGCAGTTCGCGGCACACGTCGAGGCCGTCGGTGTCGGGCAGCCCCAGGTCCAGCAGCACCAGGTCACAGGGGCTGGCGGCGCGAGCGGACCGGCCGTCGGTCACCAACGGTGGCCGACAACGATTCCGCTGGTCGTGGGCTTCCATTCGGAACCCGGCATGACAACGGGTCATCGCATGCACACGTTATGGCGACGAATGCCGCCTCGAATGCCAGCGTTCGGACAAGAGACGGCAAACGAAGGTTTCCGGTGGGGCCGCCCGCCCCCGGCGGTCGCGGGACCGGGCGGGAGCGGGCACCTACCTCGCGCGGTAGTCAGGCGACCGTTTCGTCATTCGTACCGAGAAAAGATCTCTTCGCCCATCCGGATCGCACCGTCCACGTGCTGGAAACCGAGACCCGCGATGTCGCTGCTCGCGAACGAGAGCGGGCCCACCTCCTGGCGCAGATGGCGGCCGTAACGGGTCAGCGAACCGATGTCGAAGCTGGTGCCGAAGGCGCCGACGGTCCATTCGTCGGCCATCCACGGGCTCTCGTAATAGGCGACCGGCGTCAGTGCCTCCGGGCCGTAATAGGCGGCCAGTGAATCCAGGACCGCCTTCTTGCGGGTGTCCGGATCGAGCGACAGGATGCTGTCGGCTTTCACGTCGGAGACGAATCCGACCAGGGTGCCGCGGGTTTCGCCGTCGACGTCCTCATTGGTGTTGTCATAGGCTTCGTGGACCAGCGCATAGGGGCTGAACGCCGTTCCGGACAGGCCTTGCGCGCGCCAGAACGGCGTGTCATAGGTGATGTGCAGTTTCACCACCAGGCCGAACGAGATGTGCTGGCGCATCTGGGCCTGGACCGGCGGGAGCGCGGGGATGTACTGCACCCGGCTGACCAGTGTCGGCGGCACCGCCATCACGATCTTGCGGCCGGAGTAACTGCCCCGGCCGGTGAAGACCGTGCCGCCGTCGTCGTCCCATTCGATCTTCGTGACCGCTTCCGACAGGTGCACGGTGCCGTCGGGGAGCCGGTCCGCGAGTGCGAGCGGTACCCGCTGGAGGCCGCCGACGACCCGGCGGTCCAGGATGAAGTCGGCGTCGACGAGGTTGCTGAAACCGCCCGCCGACGCCGCCATCAGCACCGCGGACAGGGCCGAGAACGAGTGGGCCGGTTTGGTCAGCATCGCCGGGCCGATGTAAAGGCCGATGTTGTCGCGGGCTTCAGCGTCGTCGGTCTGCGCGGCGAGCCAGGTCGCGAACGAGATGCGGTCCAGTTCGTCGGCGTCCGGGTGCTCCCACGGGCGGAGCGGGTTCATCGCGGCGGCCAGACGGTCGAGTTCGTCCGTGAGGCGGGCCATCTCGGCTTCGGTGGTGGCCGAGACCGGGAACTTCTCGCCCTCGAACGTGCGGCGCACCCCGTCGGCGCCGATGTAGACCGACTCGCCGGCGCGGTAGCGGGAGTACATCTCCAGGCCCAGCTCGTCGATCAGTGCGAGCAGGGCGGTCTGGTCCGGGGAGACCCACTGGCCGCCGACTTCCAGGCGGACCCCCTCGATGTCCTCGGTGAGCAGGCGCCCGCCGACCCGGTCGCGCGCTTCCAGGACGATCACGCTCTTCCCGGCGGCGTGCAGGCGGTTGGCGACGGTCAGTCCGGTGACACCGGCACCGACCACCACGACGTCGAAGTCGGTCACGGTTTTCCTCCAGGTACGGCGGGTTCCTGCTGGGTGATGCAATGGATGCCGCCTCCGCGGGCGAAGATCGCCCGGGCGTCGACGCCGATCACCCGGCGGCCGGGATAGGCGGCGGCCAGGATGTCCAGAGCCGCGGCGTCCCGGGGATCGTCGAACGTGCAGGCGACGACACCGGCGTTGCAGACTAGGTGATTGACGTAAGAATGATCAACTGGCCCGGTGGCGTCGTTGATCTTCTCGGGGGCCGGCAGGTTTTCCACGATCCAACCCGCCGGGAATGCCGCTTTTATCGCGTCATACACGGCGTGATCCGGGTGCCGCGGGTTGGTCTGGAGATGAAGCAGCACGGCCCCCGGCGCGGTGAACGTCGCCACGATGTCGACATGGCCGCGCGTCCCGAACTCTGCATAGTCACGAGTCAAGCCACGCGGCAACCACACCACCCGGTCAGCGCCGAGCGTACGAAACAACTCGGCCTCGACGTCATTTCTCGACCAGCCCGGGTTACGACCCGGATCAAGCTGAACGGTTTCGGTCACCAGCACGGCGCCTTGGCCGTCCACGTGAATGCCGCCGCCCTCGTTGACCAGCTCCGAGCCGATGATCGTGGCACCGGCCCACTCGGCGACCTGCCGGGCGATCCTCGCGTCCCGTTCCCACGTCGCCCAGCTCTGCCCGCCCCAGCCGTTGAACACCCAGTCCACCGCACCGAGGCCGTCCGGGCCGACGACGAAGGTGGGGCCGATGTCACGCATCCAGGCGTCGTCGAGTGGCGCCTCGAAGTACTCGACGGCGTTACCCAGCCAGCGGCGGGCGTCCTTGACGGCCGACGGGTCGACGACCATCCGGACCGGTTCGAACTCGGCGACCGCCAGGGCCACCGAGGCCCACGCCTCGCGGGCGTCGTCACCGTCGGTGTACCCCGAGGACGGCCAGGCCATCCAGGTGCAGGTGTGCGGCTCGGTCTCGGCCGGCATCCGCCACGTCACGCCAGGCCACCGTAGGTGTCGGGGCGCCGGGTCCGCAGGAACGGGAACAGCGTCAGCCAGTCTTTACGCTGGTCGAGGTCGAGGTCGGCGACCAGCACGGCTTCGTCGTCGCGGGGTGCTCGGGCGAGGATCCGGCCGTACGGGTCGGCGATGAACGACGAACCGTAGAAACTGATGCCGCCCTCGTCACCGGTCCGGTTCGGGACGATCATGAAGAGGCCGTTGGCGATGGCGTGCCCGACGATGACCTGCTGCCACAGCGGCTGGGTGTCGAACCCCGGATGGTCGGGTTCGGAGCCGATCGCAGTCGGGTAGGCCAGAATGTCGGCGCCGGCCAGCGCATACGCGCGGGCGACCTCCGGAAACCATTCGTCCCAGCAGGTCGGCAGCCCGAACGCGACATCACCGACACGGTGGATCGGGTAGGCGTCGTCAGCCGGCCCGGGCCGGAAATACTTGTCCTCGACGTAGCCCTCGGTAACCGGAATATGCGTCTTCCGAGTCTTCGCAACGACATTTCCGGACTCGTCCACCAATATCGCGGTGTTGTATCCCAGGCCGTCCCCCAGATCGACCTTCTCATACAACGACGCGTGCACCAGAATCCCGTACCGCCGGGCAGCCTCGGCAGCGAACGCCACGGTAGGCCCACCGACCAGGTCCTCAGCCGCATCGACCGGCTTCCCGACCGGCTCCTCGAACGCCGGATACCGCGACAGCGTCAACTCCGGCAGAAACACCACCGAAGCCCCTTCCGCAGCCGCCCGAGCAATCCCGCCGAACAACACTTCCCGCAGCTCAGCCGGATCCGAACGCCACCGATGCTGCACCACCCCGACCCGCAGCAACGGCCGAACCGGCTCCTCGACACGCGCGGGCGAGTCGAACGTCGCCGCCCGGATCAGCTCCATGACCACCCTCATCCACCGAACGCCATTCGCTCAATATGGTAGCCATTACCCCCAAACGCAAGGGATTCCGTTGCCCAGGCCAATCAAACCCAAGCTTTCCGTTGACCCAAGCCAAACTTCGTAACCTCACAAGGCAAAAATGCCCATTTCGTACGATCAACAAAACGGTCCCGCCCCGTCCCCGCAAGGTGTTCCCGGCGCAAGGTCCCCCCGCGACCACCGGGCATATGCGGTAGCCCGTTCACTCCCCAGCACAGACCTCCCCGTCGCCAACCCTGAATCCCGCCGGCCCTGACCGCCGTGGCACCGCCCCCGCAGCAGGCCCGGAAGCGGGGCGTGTCAACATGGCGGCGTGTCAAGGATTGTCAACGGTCGCCTGCGGGCTGCTACCGCCCAGGACTGTGGTGACCTGGTCCGGCTCTGGGGGCTGCTGTTCGGCGATGTCGCGGCTACCACGAACGAACCGTGGCGCCAGCACGCGGCTGGGTGGTTCACCCGGCTCGTCGACGACGCGGACAACGCCCGGTTCCCGGTGATCGAAGTCGACGGCGCGATCGTCGCCACCGCGATCGGCACCCTGGAACTCGGCGTGCCGAACCCGTACTGCGCCAAGGGCCGCACCGTCCGCTTGATGAACGTGATCACCCTGGCCGAGCACCGTGGCCACGGCTTCGCGACCACGCTCGTCCTCGACGTGCTGGCCTGGGCCCGCTCGGTCGCCGCCGACCGCGTCGACCTGAGCGCCACCCCGGCGGCCCTGCCGCTCTACGCGAAGCTGGGTTTCACGATGACCTCAGCCCCGCGGATGAAGCTGGTGCTCTGACCCACCGCCACCGGCCGGCTGAGGCGCACCGCGGGCGGCGGCACCGGCCGAGCCGAGACTCATGGCCGAGATCAGCACCAGGGCACCGCCCACCAGTTGGAGCGGCGACAGGGACTCGCCCAGCAGCAGGGTGGCCAGGGCCGCGGTGACCACCGGTTCGAAGGTGGACAGGATGGCCGCCGTCGACGGACCGGTGCGGCGCAGCCCGGCGAAGAACGTCAGCATCGCCAGCACCGTGGACACCACCGCGATGCACGCCAGCCACAGCCAGCCGGCCGGGGCGAAGTTCAGGTCGGGGCCGCCGGTCGCCGCCGACCGGCCGGCCAGGGCCACCGCCGCACCGGCCATCACCAGCGTGGCCAGCAGCAGCGGCGGCAGTTCCCGCACCACCCGGTCGGAGACCAGGATGTACACCGTGTAGGTGAGCGCCGATCCGATTCCCAGGGCCACCCCGAGCGGGTGGAACGACGCGGCGCCGGATCCGAGCAGCACCAACAGTGTTCCGCCGGTGGCCGCGATCAGGGCCACGCCCCGGGCGGGGGTCAGGCGATCCCGGCCGAGCAGGACGGCGGCGACGGTCACCATCAGCGGATACGTGTAGAGGATCAGCGCCAGCGGGGAAGCGTCCATCACTGTCAGCGCGGCGAAGTAGAGGCTCGCCTGGGTGGCGTACCCGATGGCGCCCAGCCCGAGTGCGATCGCCAGAACCCGCCCTGGCACCCGGGCCGGCCGGGTCGTGGCGAACGGCAGGAACAGTCCCAGCAGCACCGCGGCCAGGGTGAACCGGATCAGCAGCAGGGTCGGCGGGGTGACTCCGGCCTGGTAGGCGTACTTGCCGAAGACAGCCATCGCCCCGAAGCAGGCGGCGGAGAACAGACAGAGCAACGGACCCATGGGTACGAGCATCGAACGCCGAACCGTACAGGTCCAGTGATGGTTTTTGGAGTTGACTGGTTAGGGTTTGTGCATGGATCTGCGGCGGCTGCGTTTCCTGCGGGAGTTCGAGGAGCGGGGCACCCTGGGCGCGGTGGCCGCCGCCCTCGGCTACAGCCCGTCAGCCGTGTCGCAGCAGCTCACCGTGCTGGAGAAAGAGGTCGGGACGGTTCTGCTGGAGAAGGCGGGCCGGGGAGTCCGGCTCACCGACGCCGGGCGGGTGCTGGCCCGGCACGCGCGGATCCTGCTGGCCGCGGCGGAGGCGGCGACCTCCGATCTGGCGGCTCTGGCGGCGCTCGGTGGCGAGATCCGGGGGACGGTCCGCGCGGGTGGTCTCCAGTCGGCGGCCCGGCGGCTGCTGGTCCCGGCGGTGGCACGGGTGACGGCCGAGCATCCGGGTGTTCGCTTGGAGGTCGCCGAACTGGAGCTGGAGCAGGCGTTACCGGGTCTAAGGCTGGGTGCGGTGGACCTGGTGATCAGCGACGAGTACGACGGCCATCCCCGCCCGCGACCGGACGGGCTGCGTTTCGTGCCGCTGCTGTCCGAGCCGTCCCGGCTGGTGCTGCCGTCGGCGCATCCGCTGGCGTTGGCGGGCGGCCCGGTGTCGCTGGCGGCTCTGCGCGCTGAGGCGTGGGTGTCGTCGCACGAGGGCACCGGCCATCACGCGATGGTCGTCGGGACCTGCCGGGCACTCGGTGGGTTCGACCCGGATCTGCGGCACCACTCCAACGACGCCGACGTACAGCTGGAGCTGGTCCGTCTGACCGGCGCCGTCGCCCTCCTGCCCCGGATCACCCTGCCGCCACCCGAACCGGCCCTCGCCTACCGCGAAGCCGCCGAATCGGTGCTGGGCCGCCGCCTGTTCGCGGTGACCCGCGACGCTCCACCGTCACCAGCGCTGACCGCGTTCCTGACCGCCGTCACCGCCCAGGCCCGAGCCGTGGCGCACTGACTCCGGGCTCGCCGCGAGCAGGGGCAGCCGCACCGCCGGGGTCGGGATCCGGCCCTGCTCGTGCAGCACCCCCTTGATCACGGTGGGGTTGGGTTCGGCGAACAGTGCCCGGGACAGCCCGGCGAGCCGGTTGCCGAGAGCCCGTGCCCGCGAATGATCTCCCGAGTGCCAGGCGGTGGCGAGGTCCACGAACGACCGGGTGTCCACGTGCGCCGAGGCCGAGACGCCGCCGTGCGCACCGATCGCGAGCAGCGGCGAGAGGAGCGCGTCGTCGCCGCCGAGCAGCGCGAACCCGTCCGGCATGCCCGCGACCAGGGCCACTGTCGCGTCGTCGATCACCCCGGTCGCATACTTCATACCGATCACCCCGGGGATCCCGGCCAGCCGCAACAGCGTCTGTGCCGACAAGGCCTGCCCGGTCCGATGGGGAACGTGATAGATCACCAGCGGCATGGTCGCGGCGAGCGCTTCGAAGTGCGCGATCACCCCGGCCTCACCCGGCCGGACGAACGCCGGAACCGTGCTCAGCGCTGCCGTCACCCCCGGCAACGCCGCGAGGTCGGGGCGGGCTCCGACCAGCAGTGGTGTGCCGTGTTCCCGGCTGACCGTCGCGGCCACGCCGACCACCGCCTCCTGCTCGAACGGGTCGAGCGAGCCCGGCTCCCCCGTCGTGCCCAGCGCGACGAGGCCGGCCGCGCCGTCGTCGAGGACCTGGTGGGCCAGACGTTCCAGGGCGTCGAGGGCCACCTTGCCGTCGGTGTCGAAGGGCGTGATCAGCGGTACGAGGATTCCGTTCAATGCCATGCGACAAGCCTCGGCGCTGCCGAGCATCAGGTCCAGTTCACGTTCCTGCGGACCTCCGTAAGCTGAACTGATGCTCGACGTACGCCGCTTGCGTCTGCTCTGCGACCTGTCCCGCCTCGGCACGATCGCCGCCGTCGCCGAGACCCACACCTACACCCCGTCCGCGGTCTCCCAGCAGTTGTCCGCGCTGGAACGCGAAGCCGGCACCGCGCTGCTGGAACGCACCGGCCGCCGCGTCACCCTGACCGGCGCCGGACGCGTCCTGGTGACACACGCCGAAACCGTGCTGGCCGCGCTGGAACGCACCGAGGCCGCGCTCGCCGCCGCGAGTTCCGGGCCGTCCGGCGAACTGCGGATCGGCGCCTTCCCCAGTGCGATCAGCACCCTGCTCACCCCGGCGCTGGTCACCTTGGGCGAACGACACCCCGCCCTGGACCTGATGGTGACCGAGATCGATCCGGCCGCAGTGCCCGCCGCGCTGCTGGACCGGCGGCTGGACGTCGGACTGATCCAGGACTACGACGTGGTGCCGCAGCAGTGGGATCCGGGGCTGGACAGTGTCCCGATGCTCGACGAGGCGGTCCATCTCGCCGGCACCGGCCCGGGCACCGATCTGTCCGATCACCGCGACGCGAACTGGATCCTGGCCACCCCGGGAACGCTCTGCCACACCGCGACCCTGCAGATCTGCCGGGCGGCCGGGTTCGCCCCGCGCGGCCGGCATCGGGTGGACGACTTCGGAACCGTCCTGGCCCTGGTCGCCGCCGGTCAGGGTGTCGCGATGGTGCCACAGCTCGCGACCGGCCGGCTGCCTGCCGGGGTGACGCTGCTGCCGTTGCCGACCCGCCGACGTACCAGGGTCGCCTTCCGCCGGGGCGCCGCCAGCCACCCGGCCGTGGCGGCGTTCCTGAGCACACTCCCGGCAGACCGCGACCGGAAGCTGACCAGGAGACGGCTCGCGAGATGATCGAGGAGATCGACCTACGGCAGGCCGCCGCCGAGCACGGCTAGGAAGTCCTGATAGGTCTGTTCGATCTCGCCTTCCCGGCTGTGCACGAAACGCACGGCCGGGCGGGTCGCCATCAGGGCCACCAGCCGGTCGTAGAAGGCACCGATCTCGGCGGGAACCTCGCCGTCGCGGACGGCGCAGCGCCGGAGCGCGTTCTCCCGGCCGTCCATCAGGACCACCTCGTGAAACGGGCAGCCCAGTTCGGCGGCGAGCGCTTCGGCCCGCTCGATGAACTGCGGGCGGGCCAGCAGTTGCGGCACTACGACGTCGTACCCGCTGGTCAGGTGGGTCCGGGCGGCGGCCAGGGCGATGTCGCGGGCCAGCAGCCCAGCCGGGCCGGCCTGGTCGCGCCAGCCGCCGATCAGGTCCCGGATCCGGTCGATGTCCAGGGTCAGCGCGAGCGGATGGCGCTCCACGAACAGCCGGGCAATCGTCGACTTGCCGCACGCCGGCGGCCCGTTGAGCAGGATCAGCCTGGTCATGGGGCGCGGAGCACGCGCAGCGCGTCGAGGGCGACCGCGGTGAGGGCGGCGCGGCCGACACCGGCACGGCCGAGCAGTTCCATTCCACGGGTGATGGCGACGAAGTACATCGCCAGCGACGGCACGTTCGCGTCCGCCGGGAGGTCGCCGTTCTCCCGCGCGTGTTCCAGGCACTGGGCGTAGATCCCGGCGAGCTGGTCGATGCCGGCTCTGGTGGCGGTGGAGAGCGCGTCGTCCTCGCCGGTCGACTCGACCAGTGCCCGGGTGGTGAGCGAGACCCGCCGATCGCTGTGGCTGAAATCGATCGCCATCAGGAGCATGTGGCCCCGGATCCGTTCCAGCGGCAGCGCGTCGCCGTGGCCGAGGGCTTCCGAGACGGCCCGCGCCGCCTCCTCCCGGTCCTCGGAGAGCGCCCGGAGGAACAGTTCCCGTTTTCCGCCGAACGCGTTGTACAGGCTCTGCTTCCCCAGACCGGTCGCCCGCACCAGGTCGTCGAGTGTCGCGGCGGCGAGGCCGTGCACAGCGAACACCTCACCGGCGCTGCTGACGACATCACTCTCGACGAACTTCCGGGGACGTGCCATGTGAGCCAGCCTACGTTATTGACCATTTAGTCAAAAACGAGCTAGCTTTGCCCACGACAGACATCGAGCCCCGGGAGAAGCAGACGTGAAGAGCAACGAGGAGATCGTTCGCGAGGCTTACCGGCTCGCGGAGGGGAACGCCCTCGACGGTGCCGGCTTCCGCGCCCTGTTCACCGAGGACGGGTCGTTCAACGACATTCCGAACGCGCTGAGTTTCCGCGGCGATCAGGTCGCCCAGGCGGTGGCCGGCTTCGCCGGCGTCTTCCCCGATGTCCACCGGGAGCTGCTCGAACTGCATGCGCTCGGGGATGTCGTCGCCGTCGAACTGCGCATCCAGGGCACACATCTCGGCGGATTCCCGACCCCGGCCGATGAGATCCCGGCGACCGAAAACCGGATCGACGTGCCGGCGGCGGATCTCTGGTATCTGCGGGACGGAAAGATCGAAAGGTTCAACTGCTACAACGCGACGGGCGTGCTGCTCGCCCAGATCGGGGCCCACCCCGATTTCGCGTCAGCGATCGCGGCCGCCTGATCGGCCCGTGCCGGGCATGCGACACGGCTGTCGCACGCCCGGCACGGAAACCTGAAGATCAAGAGCGAGCGGCGAGGGTACGGCCGGCCGCGGTGGCCGCCTCGAACGCGATCTTGCGCATCTCGGCGGCGGTGTCGGTGAACGCGTCCAGGGCCGGGTTGACGCCGACCAGGGTGAACTCGCGCTCGATCAGGGTCAGCTCGGCACCCCAGACGTCGGCGAAGACACGGCGCAGGAAGTCGGTGTTGTGGTCCCAGCCCTCACGCGGGGTACCGGGGCCGTAGGCGCCGCCACGGGTGGTGAGGACGACGGCGGGCTTGCCCTCGAGGAGCTTCTCGCCGTTCTCGCCACCGGCGATGGCCAGGTCGATCCAGGTCTTGGCGTGCTGGGAGACGCCGTAGTTGTAGAACGGCAGGGCGACGATCACGGCGTCGGCGGCACGCAGCTCGCCGGCCAGCTCGCCGGCCAGGGCGACCGAGGTGTGGTGGGCGTCGCTGCGCTGGTCGACCGGCACGTAGGCGGCCTGGATGGCGGTGGCCCAGGCGTCGGCGGGCAGCGGGTCGGCGCCGAGATGGCGGCGCTTGACCTCGGCGCCCGCGAGCTCCTTCTCGACCAGGTCGGCGAGCTCGCTGCTCGCGGAGTTGGGGCCGAGGATGCTCGCGTCGATACGCAGGATGGCCATGGGTGTCCCTTCGATTTGAATGTTCAACAGGAGAGTGCCATGCCTCGTATTGAACATTCAAGTCACCGGTCGCGTATTCTTCTGATCCGTGAGCGACAGCACATCCGCCCCCTGGCTCTCCGCCGACGAAGCACCCGCCTGGAGAGCGCTCATCTCCGTACTCACCACCCTGCCCCCGGCGATCGACGCCCAGCTCAAACGGGACTCCGGGCTCAACTACTTCGAATACGCGATCCTCTCCGCGCTGTCCGAGGCCCCCGACCGGGCGGTCCGAATGGGCCAGCTCGCCCACCTCGCCGCCGGATCACCGTCGCGTCTCTCGCACGCCGTCGCCCGCCTGGAGAAACACGGCTGGGTCGAACGCCGCAGCGTCGAGACCGCCACCGAGGCCCGTTGCGTCTGGGCGGTCCTCACCGACAGCGGCTGGGACGCCATCGCCGCCGCCGCTCCCGATCACGTCCGCGAGGCCCGCCGCCTGGTCTTCGACGTACTCACCCCCGAACAGGTCGGCCAGCTCACCACGATCGGCCGGCAACTGCTCATGGCCGCGGCTCCGCATATGCGCTCCTGCCTGGGTCCACAGGACTAGAGCCTGCACGCGGGACCCGCAGCCGGGCGGTGCGGGCCTCGCGTTCCACTCGCTGGCCCCAGAACACGCCGGCCAGCACCAGGACGATGCCGGCGACCGCCAACGGGGTCAGGTGTTCGCCGCCGAGGCCGACGCCGATCAGGACCGCCCACACCGGTTCGGTGCCCAGCAGCAGGCTGGCGCGGGCGGCGGACGTCCGGCGGATCGCCCACAGCTGCACCAGGAACGCGAAGACGCTGCAGCCCAGAGCCAGATAGAGCACGCCCGCCCACTCGGCCGTCCGGAAACCGCCGGTGGTCAGCGGCCAGGCGGCGGCACTGAACACGACCGCGCCGACCACGGTCTGCAGGGTGGTCAGGGTGACCGTGTCGTACGACGGCCGGCTGAGACGACCGGAGAGCGTGACGTGCGCGGCGCGGACCAGTGCGGCGAGCAGCATCAGGACGTCACCGAGATTGGGCGTACGCAGTCCGGGCCCCGCCACCAGCAAGGCCACACCGGCGGTGGCCGCCGCGGCCGCCGCGAAGAACTTCGGCGGCAGGCCGCCCTGCAGGAGCGGAGTGATCAGAATCGTCAGGCTGATCAGCACCCCGGCGTTGGTGGCGCTGGTCATCGACACCCCGCAGGTCTCCAGCGCCAGCACCGACGCCTGGGTACAGCCGAGCAGGATGCCGACACCCAGCTCCCGGCGTTGCACCCGCCGCCGGATCATCAACGGCAGCAGCACGGCCGCCGACACCAGGTACCGCAACGCCAGCACGAGCAGCACACCACCGGCGACCACCAGGGTCTTGGCCGCCAGATAGCTGCTGCCCCAGATGACCGCAACGGCCAGCAGTAGAAGATCTCCCATCACATCGGGAAGCTTGCGGCCCACCGATGCGGTAGACAAGACACCAACTGATGAACCGACGATGTAGCGAGGCCTAATGGATCCGCATCACCTGAGGCTGCTGCGGGAACTCGGGGAGCGCGGCAGTGTCGCCGCCGTCGCCCGTGCGATGCACATCACCCCGTCGGCGGTGTCCCAGCAGCTCAACGTTCTGCAACGGTCGTCGCCGGTGCCGCTGACCGAACGCCGCGGGCGCCGGCTCGTGCTCACCGCGGCCGGGGCGGCGCTGGCCGCGGCGGCCGTCGAGGTGATGACCGCGCTGGACCGGGCCGCCCGCGCCGTCGGTGAGCATCTCGACGACCCGGACGCGCCGGTGACCATCGCCGGCTTCCACAGCGCCGGGCAGGCCTGGTTCGCGCCGCTGATCTTGCGGGCGCCGGGTGTGCGCTGTTCGGACGCGGACGTGGCGCACGCCGACTTCCCGGCCCTGGTCGGCGACTACGACCTGGTCCTGGCCCATCGGCTGGCACACAGTCCGCCGTGGCCCGCCGACCGGCTCACGGTTGTTCCGATCATGACCGAGCCGTTGTACGTCGCGATGTCCGCGGACCATCCGCTGTCCGCGCGCGACCCGCTGCGCGCGACGGACGTCAGCACGTGGCCGTGGATCAGCGTGCACACCGGGTTTCCGCTGGAAGGAGTGCTGACGGCGATCGCCGCGACGGCCGGGCGGCCGCTCGACGTGCGGCACCGGATCAACGACTTCGGCGTCGCGGCCTGTCTGGTGGCGGCCGGTGACGTGCTGGCACTGCTGCCGGGACGTCTCACGGTCGCCGATCCGCGGCTGGTGCTACGGCCGCTCGCCGACCTGCCGGCCGCCCGTCACATCGACGTGCTGGCCCGGCCGGAGACTCTGCACCGGGCCGCGGTCCGCACCGTCCTGGACACGTTGCGCGAGATCATCGGTGCTCCCGGACCGACCCCACCGGCCAGCCGATGAACTCGGCGATCTCCTGATCCGGAGTCTCGTCGGCGAACAGCCACTGTTCGATCGCCCGCCCCAGCGACGGCGGAATCGCCGTCGTCACCGAGCATTGCTCACCGATGAGGCCGGGGGCGTCGTCGGTGAACAGGTTGTCGGCGTCGTAGTGGCCGGACAAGGCGCTCGCCAGCCCGGCGGGACCGTCGTCGCCGCGCGCGAGAACCGCGCCGGTGAGCCAGTCCCGCAGCTCCCAGTCAGCGGCGGACGACAACACGCCTTCGACGACCCGCTGCCCGGTGCGAGCGATCTCCTCGGCCCGGCAGCGACGGTCCGCGTCGGCACGGAACGGCGCCTCCAGCAGGAGCCGCACATGCTGCTGGACCACGTCGTGCCGCCGGTCCACGTCGTGACAAAACACTTAGGCAAACTAGCCATTAGTTTCCCTAGTTGCAAGGCATGATGAAATACCTCCATGCAGGAAGAACTGACCGAGCTGTACGACGGACTCGACCCCGTCACCCTGGCCGTCCGCGACATGATCGGCGGATCACGCGAACTGGTCGGGCGGATGGCCGGGCGGATGAAGATGAACGCCACTGACATGTCCGCCATCGGGGCACTCGTGCAGAACGGGCCGATGGGCGCCACCGAACTGGCCACCCACCTCGGCATCCGGACCGCGTCGGCGACCCTGCTGCTCGACCGCCTCGAACGGTCCGGCCACGTCGAACGCACCCGGGACACCACCGACCGCCGCCGGGTCACGATCACCGAGACGGAAACCGCCCGGCAGGCGTCCCTGGAGGCGTGGGCACCGGTCATCCGCCGGATCGACGAGGTCTGCGCCGCCCTGCCGGAGCCGGAGAAGGAGGTCGTTCTCGACTTCCTCCGCCGGCTCACCGACGCCGTTCAGGAACGCGAGTGACGCGCCGCGCCGGGACTCGGCGCCCGGCTAGGCGAAGTTCTGCTTGATGCTGTCCGACTCGCTGGTGATCGTTTCGGCGCTGACCAGGTCGGACGCCTTCGCGGTCAGGACCGCCGCCCGGGTCTGGAGGATCTCGGCGGCCTTGCCACTGGTGTAGAGGCCGGCCTTGAGGTCGGTGAGGGCCTTCTCGTACGCCGCCTTGAAGGTCTTGTCGGCGTTGAACCGGGTGACCAGGATGTTGCTCTTGCCGCCCATCCCGCCGCCGCCCTGCCGCTGACCCTGATTCTGGTTCTGCTGGCCGCCGGGTGCGGCCGCACCACTGGGCCGGGCACCGCCCTCGGGTGGGTTTCCGCCGCCACCGCGGTTGCCACCGCCGCCGCCCATGCCACCGAACGCCAGGTTGTGGTCCCACGCGACCACGGTGAACTGATCTTTGTCGGTCGTGTAACGCAGGTACGAGTTGTTGCCCGGCCCGTCGATGTCGTCCGAGTTCTTGATCAGCTCCTGGAAGGCCAGGTAGGTGGCGAACGCCGCGGTGTCCAGGTGCTCGCCCAGATCGGCACCGAACACGGCGTCGGTGGATTCGTTGATGAACTTGAGGAACGCGGCGAGCGGCGCGAAATCGACGTTGTCGGAGTCGGTCTCCTGGTCGAAGATGTCGGTGTAGCTGGCCGCGTCGTCGCCCCGGTAGCTGTAGTCGCCGTTCGCCTCCGCCTTGTAGAGGATGCCGGCCCCGCTGAAGTTGTCGGCGTCCCACTTGTCCGCCGGGTTCTCGATGATCAGGCGCAGCACGTCGTCGCCGCCGTTGACACTGAGCCGTGTCGACACCGACTTCTGGGTCGCCAGCCCCGCCACCCCGAGCAGTTCCAGAGCGACCGCCTCGTTCAGCGCCGAGTCCGAATTGTTCGAGCGGACCACGAACTCGGTGTAGCCGCCGAGGGCCTGGCCGTCCACGTACTTGTCGAGCCGCACCAGCCACGGCAGGTCCTGCGGGTTGTCCGACGAGATGCTCCCACCCGGCCCGCCACGGTTGTTGCTTTCCGTACTGGCGGTGGCGCCGGCTTTGGTGAGCCCGCGCAGCGACGAGTTGCCCTTCAGTCGCAGGCCCGCCTTCTCGAACCTCGTCCCGTCGACCGTGACCGTGGCCTCGATCCACTTCTTGTCACTGGAGTCCAGGTAGGCGTCGATCATCGTGTCGTAGTCGGCCTCCGCGAACGCGAACTCGATGTCATGCACCTGAGTGGCGTCGAACAGCCCACTACCGGCGGTGGCCGCGCTGCTTCCCGCCGCCGACGTCGACTCCTCGGCACAGGCCCCGAGAGCGACGAGGCCGACGACCCCGGCCAGAGCGGCCCCGAACGAACGACGGGACAGGGTGTAGCGAGACATCAGGGGTCACCCTTCGTAGCGGCAGAACTGAACACCCCCAGACAATCCCGCCAACCGAGGACCCTCTTGTGCCCGCGCTGTGCCCGCCCTGTCAATCACGACCGGCGCCCCAAAGCGAACGAAGGCCCCGCAAGGCCTCCGTCCGTCCAGTCCCGCTTACGCCATGGAGCTGAAGTCCCCGTTGGCGACACGGTCGAGGAACGCGTGCCACTCGCCGGGCGCGACCATCAGAACGGTGCCGTCCGGGTTCTTCGAGTCCCGGATCGCGATCGAGTCCTCGATCGCCGCCACCTGGACGCAGTTGCTGGAGGAGCAGTACGAAGAGGTCTGCCAGTCAACGCTGACCGACTTGCCGTTATTCATGTTATATCTCCATAAAATGGGCGAACCTCGCCTCAGATGTCGGCGATCGCGGTTCGAATGATGTTGATGGATTCTTCGCTTGTCAGAGCCTGTGCTTGAAGGCTCTGGAAGTAGGACAAATGGTATTCGATCTGGTCGGGGTCGTCGAGGTACCTGTCTCCGTCACTCAACTCCAGGAAGAGCACACCCGGAATGGGAGTCGCGTCAGGCAGCGCGGTGAGGTTCCCGAACTCGAGAACCGTGAAGCCGTTCTTGACACCCACGGGCTCGCTGACGCCGAACGGGATCACCCGAAAGTCACAGATTCCTGACGTGGCCAGCTCACTGACGTGCGACAGCTGCTCACGCATGACTTCCGGTCCGCCGACCTGACGTCGCAGCACCGCCTCGTCGACGACCACGCGGAGAGCCGGCGAACTCCCCGGACGGAGGATCTCCTGCCGCCTCATCCGGACAGCGACCAGTTCACTCCGCTTGCCGGCGTCAAGCACCCAGCGGCGCAGGAGCGCGTCAGCATACTCAGACGTCTGAAGAAGCCCGGGGACCAGCGTGAGTTCGAACTCGCTGATCGACTGGGCCGTTCCCTCCATTCCGATCAGGATCTGCAGAGCAGGGCTGAGATCCGGCCGCTGCCACCACTGCCGCTCCCGGCTGCCCCGTGCAAGATCCATCAATTGGTCCCGGACGTCGTCCGGTAAGTCATAGATTCTCGACAGGTCCGCGATGTCACGGACGGTCGCGAGGCGTTGCCCTTTTTCGATACGGGTGACCTTCGAGGGCGCCTCGAACAAGCGCTCGGCGACTTCCTTGACCGACTTGCCGGACGCAAGACGGTAGCGGTGCAGAAGTGCGCTGAGCTGCCGCCGGCGAACCATGGGCCCGGGATCACCAGACATCGGGTTCACCTCCGTAGAGCGGGCACGGCGGTGCGCCGAGTCAGCCAGGTAGCTGTTCAGATGGTAGCAACTCTGGCAATGCCAATTTGGCACATCGGAGTTGGCAATTGCCAACTTGCCACCGCATCATTTGACTACCGGCGTTTTAACGATCGTTCAGAGGGGTGAGGTCGCGACTCGCCTCGAAGGTCCGGGCGCTCCAGCGCCCAGCAGACACGAAGCTGGGCCGATGCCGTTACATCGGCCCAGCCGAGACACCCTCCCGGCTCGCCGGCCAACGAAAGGCGTCACTATGCGTCAGGTTATCAGCCAGTTCCGCTGCCCCCTACGGCCTGAATGGGGCACTCGATGAGAATCTGGACCGACTTCTCGTCGATCGCCAAAATCGCCGCGATGTGCGCCCTGCTCGGCTTCGTTCTGGGCCTGTTCGTCGCCTGCTCCGCCATGCCTGAGCAGGCGGTGCCCGGCGATCAGAGCCGCCCGGCGGCATCCTCCGGCTCGGGCTGACTCACCGTCGCAGCCCTCACTGGCTCCTGGTGGACGACTGCCGCCAAGAGGTCGCGCAGGCGGGTGCGGTCGGTTGCCAGGACCTGGAAGAGGTCGGCGGACCGGGTGTTGGCCTCGGTGGTCAGCTGGTCTCGGCGGCGGGTGCCCTCGTCGGTCAGGACCACGTGTTTGACCCGGCGGTCGGACGGGTCGGGGCGGCGGGTGACCAGGCCTCGTTTCTCCAGGGCGTCGACGATGCCGGTCACGTTGGAGGCGTCGCAGCTGAGCACGTCGGCCAGGTCGCGCATCGGGGCCGGACCCCGCAAGTTGACCAGGGCCAAGGCCTGGGCGGGGGTCAGGCCCAGCTCGGCGGCGATCGTGTTGAAGCCCTGCCGGAGCCGGCCCGCCGCCTGGAAGACCAGGTCGGTCAGCTCGGTGATCAGCTGGTCCTCGGCAGGCGAGTCGTTCATATCCTGATGATACGTCGCATCAATAGTTGACTTGCTCAAGTTTCTGCTAAGCTCCCGGAAAGGTTGAGTACCTCAACAATTGACTCTCCCAAGGAGGCATCGTGACGGTGGCAACGGGGAACACAGCGCTGACCGGGCGTACCGGCAAGCGGTTGATCGTGGTCGTGGGTGCGGTCCTCGCGACCGTGCTGGTCTGGGCGATCGGGGAACCGGTTCTCGGCCACGACCTGGTCGTCACCGGGCCCGGACAGCCGGCTACCGACCTCGGTCTCTCGCAGATCGCCTTCATCGCGGCGGCGTCCAGCCTGCTCGGGTGGGCGGCGCTCGCGATCCTGGAACGGTTCACCGCTCGCGCCCTCACCGTCTGGACCATCGCGGCACTGCTGGTCCTGGCGGTCTCGTTCGTGCCGTTCCTCAGCGTGGAGGCGACCACCGGCAGCAAAGTCGTGCTCGCCCTGACCCACGCGGTGCTCGCGGCGGTGCTCATCCCGGGATTCGTGCGCACCGCCGCCAAGATCAGCTAGGTACCGGTTCGACGGCGACGCGGCGGCGGCGAGCTTGGACCGTGACCAGGACGATCAGGGCGATCACCACCAGCGGGGCGCCGGGGAACTTCAGGAAACGGGACAGGCCGCCGCCGTCCGGCAGGACCAGGAACGCCGCGGCGATCGTCAGCAGCATCACCAGTCTGGTCCGGACGGTGGTGGCGGCCAGCAGCGTCAACGGCCACAGGATGTACCAGGCGTGGAAGACCGGGACCAGGGCCACGAACGCGGCGAGAGCCAGCGCGGCGTGGTGCAGGGCCGCGCGCGGGCGGTCCGGGCCCCGCAGAGCGCGGAACCACAGGAAGACCAGGGTCGCGATCAGGACCACCAGGGCGACGTTCCGGGCGGCGGGGACCGCGTCGAAGTCCGGGGCGAACAACCGGCCGGTGTACGTGATGGTCATGCCGACCGCGGTCGGCAGCGAGGTGAACTGGATCAGGCCGTCGCCCACGCGCATCGCCGGGATCCAGCCCAGGCCGAGGCCGCTGACGGCGGTCACCGCGCCGAACGCGCCGAGTGAGCCGGCCCCGATCAGGGCCGCCGACTGCAGGAACGGGCGGGCCGCGAGCAGGACCGCGAACGGGATCAGGACCCCGGCGGTGGCCTTCACCGCGACCGCCAGTCCCAGCAGGGCGCCCGCGCCGAGGACGACCAACGGATGCCTGCCCACTCGTACCAGCACGAAGAACGCAAGCACCGCCAACCCCAGCATGATCGCATCGTTGTGCGGCGCGGCCAGCATGTGCGCGCCGAGCAGCGGGCCGGCCAGCGCCAGCCAGATCGCGCGCTGCGGATCGACGCCGCAGCGGCGGGCCAGCGCCGGCAGGCCGGCGGCGACCGCGAGGATGCCGGCCAGGGTGACCAGGCGGAAGACGACGATGGCGCCGGTGAGGCCGCCGCCGAGCGTGACCACCGCGGCGGCGATCAGGATGGAGAGCGGGCCGTACGGGGTGGGCGTGTGCTGCCAGATCGGTGACACCGTGTCCAGCCAGGTGCACGGCAGTTCCGACACGCCGAACCGGTAGGGGTCGATGCCGTGCAGGAACATCTCGCCCTGGCAGACGTAGGAGTAGACGTCGCGGCTGCCCATCGGCGGCACGAACAGGAACGGCAGCATCCACAGCAGCGCGGTGACCATGGCCCAGCGGACCGAGGGTGTGCGATCGCGGGCCGACCACCACGCCCACGCCTGCAGTCCGGTTCCGATCAGCCAGAGCAGCAGGATCGCCGGGCCGTACGGGCCGCGGGCGATGCTGACCGGGTTGCTGGCCAGGTCGGCGTGGGGGTGCGCTCCGCCGAGCCACCCGGAGGTGACGAGCATGAGCGATCCGGCGAGGCCGGTGAGTCGGAGGTACGTCAACACGTGCACATGGTCTCTGTAGCCGATGAACGCCAGTCAACCGGCCACTGAAGGGGGACTTTCCAGGACAAACCGCCCGATAATTCCGTATTGTCCGGATACTTGTCGGGTGATGCTCGAACGTGTAGCAGCGGAGACCGGCGCCTACGAGACCCGCGTCCTGGGCATGGTCCGGTGGCCGCGCAACGAGGGTGAACTGCTGGAATTCCGGATCCGGGACGCGGCCGGCGGTCCACCCCCGCCCCCACCAGCGAACCCGGGTAACACTTTCGTTCCGGCTTTCGCCCTGCCGGCCATGGCCATCGAAGAGCCGCTGATCATCAACGCGCCCGTCTCCGGGCGGCTGCTGCGCGGCGCCCGCGACGCGATGGACCTCTACCACCGCTGGTGGGACGCGAAACCGGTGGAGATCGTGCCGACCACGACAGCCGGGCCGACCTCGGCGGCCGCCGGAGTCGGGCTGTTCTTCACCGCCGGGGTCGACTCGCACTACAGCCTGCTCAAAGACCTGCGCCGGGCCGACGCCCCGGGCCACCGGGAGATCACCCACCTGGTCTTCGCCAACGTGCACGAGGACGACGGGCCGGACCACGAACGGCTGCTGGCCCGGCTGACCGAGGTGGCCCGGGAGACCGGGAAACGGCTGCTGATCGTCGAGACGAACCTGCGGTCGCTGACCGAGGAGGTGGTGGGCTGGAACGAGTACCACGGTGCCGCCCTGGCCTCGGTCGCGCTGACCCTGGAAGGAGTGCTCGGGACGTGCCTGCTGGCGTCCACCGAGGAGTACGGGCACCTGCCCCCGTGGGGCTCCCACCCGCTGCTGGACCCGCTGTGGTCCACCGAAGGACTGTCCCTGCTGCACGACGGGGTCGAGGCGGCCCGGATCGAGAAGATCTCCCGGTACCTGGTGCACTCGGCGCTGGCCCTGCGCACCCTGACCGTCTGCACCCGCACCCAGCCCGGGGTGAACTGCGGCTCCTGCGACCAGTGCGTGGCCACGATGATCGCCCTGGAGATCGGCGGCGGGCTCAGCGAGTGCGCCACCCTGCCCCGCACTCTCGACACCGAACTGGTCCGGCAGACGAGATTACGGGGCTGGGCGCAGTCCGACTCCTGGCGGGAACTCGCGAACCAGCTGGCCACCGTGGACCGGCCGGAACTGAGCGAGGCGGTCGCCGAGGCCTTGGCCGCAGCCGCCGACGGCACCTCGTGGCAGCCGATGTTTCAGCGCACCACGTGATAGGTCAGGTGTGTCACCAGCGATGCCGCCCGTGAGCTGACCTGCTCCAGCTTCACCGGCGGCACCCCGTCGAAGAGCCGTGACCCGGAACCGACGATCACCGGCGTGACGTGCAGGGTGAGCTGGTCGATCAGGCCCGCGGTGAGGAACTGGTTGACCGTCTCGGCGCCACCGGCGATCGAGATCCGGCCGTCACCGGTGGCCTTGACCGCCCGCTCCAGCGCGTCGTGCGGCCCACCGGTGACGAAGCGGAAGGTCGTCCCGCCCGCCATCGGCAGATCCTCGCGGGCATGGTGGGTCAGGACGAAGACCGGCTTGTGGTACGGCGGGTCCTCGCCCCACCAGCCCCGCCACGACAGATCCCACTCGCCCCGGTCAGGGCTGAACATGTTGCGCCCCATGATGAACGCGTCGGCGTCGGTCACGTCGGCCAGCTCCGCCGCGTTCTCCTCCCGGGTCTCCAGCATCCACCGGGTGATCTGATCGACCGGGCCGTCCCCGAACGGCTGGTCGAGCCGCTGGTTCTCGCCTGCCATGAACCCGTCGGCGGAGACCGCGACGGACGCTGTCACGAAAGCCATGACCTATCCTCACTCTCGAACCGGTTGCGTAGTGAAACCGATAGTAGGCTGCAACCGGTCGGTGTGGAATGAGGAACACATGATCCATGTCGAGGACCACCGGTCCGGGTGCCCGATCAACCTGTCACTCGAGGTCATCGGAGACCGATGGTCATTACTGATCATCCGCGACATGATGTTCGGCGATCGCCGCCACTTCCGGGCCCTGCTCACCAACTCCGAAGAGGGCATCGCCACGAACATCCTGGCCGACCGCCTGCAACGCCTCACCCAGCTCGGCATGATCACCTCAGCGCCCGACCCCGGCCACAAACAGCGAATCCTGCTCAGCCTCACCGAACCGGCCATCCAGCTGGTGCCGGTGCTGGCCCACCTCGGCGCCTGGGGCCGCCGCCACCTGCCGGTCACCCCCGAATTGTCGATCCGGGCCGAACTCCTCGAACACGGCGGCCCCGACCTGTGGGACCGGTTCATGGACGAGCTGCGGGAGAAGCACCTGGGCCTCCCCCGCCCGCCCGGCACCCCGTCGGTCCTGCGGGAACTGACCGACGCCTACCTGGCCGAGGTGTCCCGCTCGACCGGCACCCGGTAAAAGTCGTCGGTCAGCCGCCAGAGGAGTCAGACGGCGAGGCTGGGGTAATCCGTGTAGCCGCGGGCACCGGCGGTGTAGAAGGTGGCCGGGTCGGGGGTGTTCTCCAGCGCCTCGTCGGTGGCCCAGCGGGCCACCAGGTCCGGGTTGGCCAGGGCCGCCCGGCCGATCGCCACCGCGTCGCTCAAGCCGTCCTCCAGGAACTGGACCGCGGACTCGCGGGTGGTCTGGACGTCGAAGCCGGAGTTGACGATCACCGGGGCGGCGGTCGCGTGGCGCAGCTTCTGCACCAGCTCGCCGGCCGGGTCGGCGTGCAGGATGTCGAGGAACGCCAGGCCGAGCGGGGCCAGCGCCTCGGCGAGCACCGTGTAGGTGGCCGTGACGTCGGCGGGATCGGTCTCCAGGGCGCCCTGGATGTTGTGCGCCGGGGAGATCCGGATGCCGGTGCGGTCGGCGCCGATCGCGGCAGCCACCGCGGTCACCACTTCCACGGCGAGGCGGGCACGGCCGGCCGGGGAACCGCCGTAGCCGTCGGTGCGGGTGTTCGCCGCCGGGGACAGGAACTGGTGGATCAGGTAGCCGTTGGCGCCGTGGATCTCGACACCGTCCAGCCCGGCCTCGATCGCGTTGCGCGCGGCGCTGACGAACCCGGCGACGATGCCGGCGATCTCGTCGGTGGTCAGCTCGTGCGGAACCGGGTAGTCGGCCTTGCCGTCCGGGATCCGGATCTCGCCGGGGGCGGCGATGGCGCTGGGCGCGACGATCCGGCCGGTCTCGCTGATGTCCGGGTGGGAGATGCGGCCGCCGTGCATGACCTGCATGACGATCTTGCCGCCGGCGGCGTGCACCGCGTCGGCGACCCGGCGCCAGCCGGCGACCTGCTCGGGCGTCTCGATGCCGGGCTGGCCGGTCCAGGTCCGGCCCTCGCGAACCGGGTAGGTGCCCTCGGTGATGATCAGGCCCAGCGACGCGCGCTGCGCGTAGTGCTCGACGTGAAGGTCGCTGGGAACCCCGTCGTTGTCGGTGCGCTGCCGGGTCAGCGGAGCCATCACCATGCGGTTGGACAGAGCGATCGCGCCCAGCTGGAGCGGGGCGAAAAGTGCGGAAGACATGAGGGAACCGTAGCCCGAAGTGGTACTGAGTCCCACATCGAAACCGGGTACGGTCGTGTAGTGACGGACACACCGAAGACATCGCCCCGGTCGCTCCGGGAACGGACACGCCAGGCGATGCGCGCCGAAGTCAGCACCGTCGCCGCCCGCCTCTTCGCCGAACAGGGCTGCGACAACACCACCGTCGAACAGATCGCCGCCGAGGCCGGGCTGTCACGCACCACGTTCTTCCGCTACTTCGGCACCAAACAGGACGTGGTCCTGACCTGGGTCGCCGACCTGGGTCCCGGGCTCGCCGCCGCGTTCGCCGCCCGGCCCGCCACCGAGGACCCGTGGCTGTCACTGCGCCGCGCCTTCGACGTGATCACCGCGATCAACGCGGCCGAGCCGGAGAAGTCCCTGGCCTTCTACCGGATGCTCGACTGCAACCCCACGATGCTCCCCCGGCACCGCGACAAACAGGACGGCTGGGCGGAACTGCTCGTCCCGCTGGTCGCCGCCCGCCTACCCGAGCCGGAACCGGGCCCCCAAGCCCTGGTCACCGCCGCGATGGCCTGCTTCAACGCGGCCATGAAGACGTGGGTGGCCGGCGACGGTACGGGTTCCCGCGACGAGCTGCTGGACCGAGCGATGGCCGCCGTCCGCGGTTGAGGCAGGCCCATCCCGGAGCAGTTTCATATGCAGTTCTCGCCCGAAACCTTGAAGCTTGACGGCCAGCTCGTCATCCCCGTGTCGCGATGTCAAGGCGGACGAACGACTCTGTTTTGCTGCGAATCTATCGAGTACCTTCCCTTCTCAAGATCGGACCGAGAGGACCCATGCGGGGTACAGCACGTCTTTTCAACCGGCCGCCGATCTTTGACAGGCGCAGCTTGCCGGGGTTGTCAGCTGCAGGCATCCGAAATTCGGTTCTTGCCGCACTGGCCATTGCCGTGGTTGGCGCCGCCGTCTTCTGGTTCACCGGAAGGGCGGCCTTGCCGTCGCTCGACCCGCGATTCGAAGCCGAGTTGATCACCAAGGTGACTCCCCTCATCGAGGCGAAATTGACGACGGACTGGTCGACCCGTCCCGCCGAGATGGCTTGCGCCGTGAAACCGGTCGGCACGATACCCGCGGATGCCGACACGATCACTCAAGTGCAAGCCGTGTACGTCTGGGCCAGCTGCGAGACCCTCACAGCCCAGCGCACGGCAGCTGTTCTGCCGATCGGTGTGCACCTGGCACCTGTGATCGGGTTCGACATCCCGACCGACGCCGACTGGGGCACCGGGCATGTCACGACCCTGTTTCCCGAAAGGTTCCACGACGCGCTGCTCCTCGGGGAACGCCCGGAAGGGCTGGAGACTGCGCTGAAAGCAAGGGTTCAAGAGCTGTCCTGAGGCACCTGACCAGTGCTGTAGGTGGCGTAGGTCGTCCGTGAACGAGTACGCGGTGAGTGAGTTGGCCACCCACTGCCCGCGCCGGGCGTACTGCCGCGCGTGAGGGGGCCCGCCTCCGAGCGGGGTTGCAAGCGGCTGCTGAGAATGTTCGGGGTGCCGCCTTCCTCGCTGGCGGCGAGCAGTTCGCGGAAGTGGCGACGATCGTCGCAACTGACGTCGCGCAGCACGAACGTGGCGCGGAATCCGTCGATGCCCGCTCCCACAGTGATGGCATGTCACTATCACTCGACTGAGCAGTTGCAGACCGCTATCACTCGGGAGAGCTGATGTCAGGCCGGTTCGTGTACTGGATCAACGTGTCCCTCGACCTGCGGATCGAGTACACCGAGAATGAACAGGGCAGTGGATCGTGGGCGCGCATCGGTGAGTCTCTGCATCAGGAGTTCAACTCTCGGGCGCGGGCGATGTCGCTGATGGTTCAGGGGCGCGTCGTCTACGAGACGATGGAGGGGTTCTGGCCGGAAGCGCGCGACGACGCCTCGTTGCCCGAATATCTTCGTGAGTACGGACGGATCTGGACCTCGATGCCGAAGGTGCTGGTGTCGCGGACACGGACCAGCGCCGAATACAACACTCGGGTGATCGACTCTGTCGGGGCGCTTGCCGACCTGCGCGCGCAGACCGAAGGTGACATCGGTGTCGGGGGTGCCACGCTGGCTACCGAGCTGCTCCGGGCGGGACTGCTGGATGAATTGCTGCTCGTCACCCACCCGGTGGTTCTCGGCGCCGGGCGGTCGCTGTTCGACGGCCTCGACGAGCCGCTGGAGCTGGATCTACTCGAGCAGGCGCGCTTCGACGAGGGTGTGACGTTGCACCGGTACGCCGTCCGGAAGAAGCAGTGAATGCCGGACTCGGCGGGTTGACCTGGCCTCGGCACACCGACCGTCTGACGATGCGGCCGGCGACCATCGACGACGCCGACGCCACCTGGCCGTTCCGTCGTCTCGAGGACGTGAGCCGATGGATCACCCGGGCTTCGGCCACTCTGGACGAGCATCGAGCCTGGTTCCGGGCCCCGGAGAGTCTGGGCCGGACCCTGGTGATCGAGCACGGCGGTACGGTCGTCGGCGACCTGATGGTGAAGGTCGAGGACGCGTGGGCTCAGGCGGAGGTCGCCGACCGGGCCCGTGGCATGCAAGCGGAGCTGGGATGGGTGCTGCACCCGGAACACGCCGGGCGCGGGTACGCCACCGAAGCCGTCCGGGAGTTGCTCCGGCTCTGCTTCGAGGATCTCGGGCTGCACCGCGTGACGGCCACCTGCTTCGCCGGTAATGAGGCGTCGTGGCGGCTGATGGAGCGTGTCGGGATGCGTCGCGAGTTCTACACCGTCCGGGATTCCCTGCACCGATCCGGCGCGTGGCTCGACTGCGTCGGCTATGCCCTGCTGGCCGACGAGTGGAGCCGTACGGCATAAACGTCAGGAGCCTGCGGCCTTGAGTAGGAGCTGGTGAAGTGTCTCGCGCTCGCCGTCGCTCAGATGGCCCAGAGAGCCGGCGAGGACACCGTCGACCGTGGCCCCGCCAGCCTGCCGGAGCTCGTCGCCGGCGGGGGTGAGCTGGTGCTGGACCTTGCGGCCCGGGCCTTCGATCCGTTCGATGAGCCCGCGGTCGACCATCCGTTTGGCGAGTTCGCCCATCGACTGGTCGGTCTGGAAGGTGAGTTCGGCCAACTGGTGCAGTGAGGCGCCGGGGTTGGCGTGCAGGTGGCGCAGGGTGTCCCACTGCACCAGTGACAGGCCGAGCAGGGCCAGGCCCCGGTTCGCCTCCCGGTGATGGCGCCACTGGAGGCGTTTGACGGCGAGGCCGACCTGCTGCAACGAGGTACTCACGGGTCGAGGCTACCGGAAGGTTGTTTATATAAGGTTCCTGATCTAAGGTTCCTTACATAAAGGTCCCGCAGGAGGAGCAAACCATGATTGTCCATTCGCTCACCGTTCCCGGCATCGGCGCCGTCGAGGTCACCGTCACCGAGCGCGGGGCGGGCCGTCCGGTGCTGCTGTTGCACGGTGGTGGCGGGCCGTTCACCGTCGAATCGTGGGCCGACCGGTTCGCCGGAGCCGAGCACGCCCGGGTGTTCACCCCGATCCACCCCGGCTTCAACGGCACCCCTCGGCCGGAGGGGCTGGACACGATCGGTGGTCTGGCTATCACGTACGCAGCCCTGCTCGAAGCCCTTGATCTTGAGGATGTCACGGTGGTGGGGAACTCGATCGGTGGGTGGATCACCGCTGAACTGGCGTTGCTGAACTCGCCTCGGGTGAGCAGGTATGTGCTGGTCGACGCGGTCGGCATCGTGGTCGACGGGCACCCGGTCGCCGACTTCTTCTCGCTGACCATGGCCGAGGTCGCGAAGCTCAGCTACCACGACCCGGCTACCTACGGGATCGACCCGGCCGAGCTCGCGCCGCCGGTTCGGGAGGCGATGGCCGGCAACCGTCTGGCGCTCGGGGTCTACAGCGGCGCCGGCATGGGTGACCCGACGCTGGCCGGGCGGCTCAGTGCGGTGACCGGCCCGGCGCTCGTCGTCTGGGGTGAGGCCGACCGGATCGGCGACCCCGACTACGGCCGGGCCTACGCCGCGGCGATCCCGGGCGCCGATTTCGTGCTGATCCCGCAATCGGGGCACCTGCCGCAGATCGAGACCCCCGACGCGCTGATCAAGATCATCGGGGAGTTCGCCGGCACCCACGCCACCGGGATGTAAAGGGAATCCGTGCCACGCGAGGATTCTGATTCGCCAGCGAAGAGGGGTGTGCTCTTGTTGCAATCGTGGCATGAGAGACGACGTCCATGCGGCGCTGCATGCCTGGCGGGACAGCCTCGTCGACCTGGGTGACACCAACCGGCTGATCAACTTTCCGCCGGATCACCCGGATCTGGTGGAGGTCGTCGGGCCGGAACCGGAAGCGGTGCTGGCGGCGTTGCGGCTGCAGGACGACTGCGGGCTGGCCGGCACCGGGGCCGATCCGGAGCGGCTGGCGGCCGACGGCGTGGTGCTGCGGTCCGAGATGCCGGAGGCGCAACTGGACGCCACCGTGCGGCGGATGGCGCGCAAGGCCCGGCAGGAGTACCTGGACCGCGGCGTGTCGGTGCTGCACCTGGTGTTCGGGCTGTTGCGCTGGCGGGACGAGAGCGGGGACCAGTTCGCCAGCCCGGTGCTGCTGGTGCCGGTGGACCTGGTGACGCCGGGGCCGGGTGACCCGCCGAGACTGCGACTGCGCGACGACGACGCGGTGTTCAATCCGGCGCTGGCGATCCGGTTGCGCGGGCTGGGTGTGGAGCCTCCGGTCGTACGACAGGAAGCCGATCTTGATCTTGAGGGTTTGTGGTCGGCGTTGCAGAGTCAGGTGTCGCGGCGGCGCGGCTGGCACGTCGAACGCGGGGTGCTGCTGTGCGGGCTGACCTTCCACAAGGAGGCCATCTACCGGGACCTGCTGGTCAACGAGGACCGGATCGTGGCGCACCCGGTGGTGCGGGCGCTGGCCTCGACCGGCGGCGGTGAGCCGGGCGGCGACTTCCGGTTCGCCGCGATCCAGCCGGGTGACATCGACCGGCTGGCGCCCCCCGAGCACATCCCCCTGGTGCTGGACGCGGACGCCTCACAGCGGGCGTGTGTGGCCGCCGCGGTGGCCGGCCACAGTTTCGTGATGGACGGACCGCCCGGCACCGGTAAGTCGCAGACGATCGCCAACATGATCGGCTGTCTGCTGCACGCCGGGAAACGGGTGCTGTTCGTCTCGGAGAAGGCCGCCGCCCTGGACGTGGTGCATCACCGGCTGGTCGAGGCGGGGCTGCACCGGCACGTCCTGGAGCTGCACGGGCACAAGGCGGGCCGCAAGGAGGTGGCGACCGCGCTGGCCGCGGCCCTGGACGAGAGTCACCCGCCGGCGCGGCAGCCGGATTCCCTGGATCGGCGGGCGCCGCGGGAACTTCGCGAACAACTGAGCGCGTACGCGTACGCCATGAACGAAGTCCGTAAACCGCTGGCCCGCAGCCTGCACGACGTGCTGGGGATCTGCTCCCGGCTGTCGGGAGCCCCGGCCGCGCCGGTCCCGGTGATCCCGCCGGCTTCGGTGACACCGGAGTCGCTGCGCCGGATCCGGGAGGCCGCCGACCGGCTGTCCACCGCCTGGCGCGCGGTCGCCGGCCGGGAGTCACTGCCGTGGCGGGACGTGCTGCGCCGCGAACCCCTCGACCCGGTGCTGTCGCGTGCCGAGCGGGCCCTGGCGGGGCTGGCCCGGGCGCTGCCCGCCACCGCACCCTTCGGACTGGCCGGGCCCGGTGACGCCGCAGTGCTCGCCAGGCTGGCCGGCCATGCCGGGAAGCGCCCGGCGGCGGCCCGCGACGAGTGGGTGACGGCCGCCGATCTGACGCCGATGCGCCGGGCCGCCCAGACTCTGGGCCGTGATCTGACCGCGGTCCGGGCCGCCCGTGACGCCGCCGGCAAGCGGGCCGGGACGACCTGGTCGGCGCTGCCGGTGCCGGCCGATCTGCCGTCGGTGCCGAACCTGTCCGGCCTGACTCCGGCGCCGGTGGACCTGAACCGGCTGACCGCGGCCGAGGCCGACCGGCAGGCCCGGGAATGCACCGAGGCCGCCGACGCCCTGGAGAAGCATCGCGGCGCGGTCGACCGGGTGACCGCGAAGCTCGGCCTGCCGAACGCGGTCGCGGTCGCCGACATCGGCCGGATCGCGGCCCTCGCCGAACTGGGGGCCCGGCGCAACCGGCCGGAGCCGTTCTGGTTCGGGCCGGGGACCGCCGCGACTGTGGCGACCGGCGCGCAGGTGCTGCGCCGGTCGCTGGAGAACCTGGTGGCGGCCGAGGTGCGGGCCCGGCCGTTCTTCGCCGAGGCGATTCTCACCCAGCCGGTCGACGAGCTGGCCGACCGGTTCGCCCGGGTGCACCGGGGCTGGCGGCGGATGCTCGGCGGATACCGCCGGGACAAGCGGGTGGTGGCCACGTTCGTGCTGCCCACCGCTTCGGTCCGGGATGCTCTGCCGCGGTTGGAGACGGCGGTGGCGTGGCAGCGGGCCCGGCTCGACCTGGCCGCGGCCGAGCAGGCGTACGGCAGCGTGCTCGGCCGGTACTGGCAGGGCCCGGGCACCGACTTCGCCGCCGTGTCGGAGGCGCTGCAGGTGGTCGACGCGGGACTGCGGATGGCGCCGGTGGCGTCGATCGGGGCGGTGGCGGCCTATCTGTGCTCGCCACGCCCGGACTCGGACCTGATCCGGCTCGCCACCACCGCCCGGGACGCGGTTCTCGGCAGCCGTCCGGGTCCCCCGGAACTGCTCACCGGCAGCATCGACACGGCTGTCGAGTGGCTGCGCGCGCACGGCACCGCCCTGGCCGCGGTGGCCACCGTGGTCCGCGCCTACGACGCGGCGACCGGACACCACCTGGACTTCGCCGAGGTCTCGCATCTGGGCCGGCTGCGTCAGGAGGTGGCGCGGGCCGAGACGGCGATGGACGAGCGGGCGGCCGACTACGCAACGGTGTTCGGCGAGGCGTTTCAGGGTGCGGACACCGACGAGAAAGCCTTGGCCGCCGCCCTGGACTGGACGGCGACCGCGCGTCGGCTGCTGACCGGGCAGGAGCAGCCGCTGTCGGACGCCCACGCCGGGGAGTTGCGTGATCTGCGGCCGATCGCCGGACTGAACCGGCTGGCCGAGCAGTGGACGGCGGCCCGCGAGGCGGTGCTGGAGGCGTTCGCCCCGGCCCGGCGACCGGACCTGGAGTCCCGGCTCGGTGACCACGAACGGGCTCGCGGGTTCCTGGAGGAGATCCGGGCCGACGCGGGCGGCCAGGAGGAGTGGTTCGCCGCGCAGGACGCCCGGGCGGTGCTCAGCGGGTACGGCCTGGACGGTGTGATCGAGTTCTGTGCCGACCGGGCGGTCCCCGCCGACCAGGTGCGCCCGGCGGTCGAGCGCGCGTTCTTCCGGTCGTGGGCGGACGCGGTCATCCAGTCCGACCAGCGGCTGCGCCCGTGGCGGGCGTCGGACCGGGATCGGCTGGCGGCCGATTTCGCGACCCGGGATCTGCGGCTGGGGTCGGCGGCGTCCGCCGACATCGAGCGGGCCGTGGTGTCGCGCCGTCCGGCCGCCGACTCCCCCGGCGCCGAGCTGATCCGCCGGGAGGCGATGAAGGCCAGCCGTCATCTGCCGGTGCGGGAGCTGATCGGGCAGGCCCGGGAGCTGGTCCTCGGGCTGCGGCCGTGTTTCCTGATGTCGCCGTTGACGGTCAGCCAGTCGTTGCCGCCGGACATCCGTTTCGACGTGGTGATCTTCGACGAGGCGTCGCAGGTGACCCCGGCCGACGCGATCAACTGTGTCTACCGGGGTGCGGCGCTGATCACCGCCGGTGACGAGCGGCAGTTGCCGCCGACGTCGTTCTTCGACCGGGCCGCCGGTACGCCCGACGAACCCGGCACCGAACTACCGGTGCTGGACTTCCAGTCGGTGCTGGAGCTGGCCAAGGGCTGTGGCGCGTTCACAAGCCTGGGCTTGAACTGGCATTACCGCAGTCGGCACGAGGCGCTGATCGCGTTCTCCAACCGGGAGTTCTACCAGGACCGGCTCAGTGTCTTCCCGAGCGCGACACCGGCCGGGGCGGACACCGGGGTGGCGCTGATCCCGGCCGAGGGGGTCTACCGGCGCAGTGGCGCGCGGGACAACCCGGTCGAGGCGCACCGGGTGGCCGAGCGGATCCTGCATCACTTCAGCACCCGGCCGGGGCTGTCGCTGGGGGTGGTCACGTTCTCGGTGGCGCAGGCCGAGGCGATCGACAAGGCTCTGGCCGCGATGGCACCGGGGCGCCTGTTCGACGACGATCGGCTGCACGGTTTCTTCGTGAAGAGCCTGGAGACGGTGCAGGGCGACGAACGCGACGTGATGATCTTCTCGATCGGGTACGGCTACGACGAGACCGGCAAGATCAGCGCTAATTTCGGGGCGCTGAACAGGCCGAACGGCTGGCGGCGACTGAACGTGGCGATCACCCGGGCCCGCTACCGGGTGGAGATCGTGACGTCGATCAGCGCGCGGGACGTGCCGGTGACCGAGAACGAGGGTGTCCGGCTGCTCGCGGGTTACCTGGAGTACGCCGAGCACGGGGCGATCCCGGCCGAGACCACGGCCGGGCCGGGTGGCCCGTTCGCCGAGTCGGTGCTGGCGACCGTCCGGTCCTGGGGTTATCCAGCGGTTCCGGCATTGGGTTCGGCGGGCGGCCGGGTCGACATCGGGGTACGCACGCCGGGGATTGCGGACGCCGGTTTCGCTCTCGGCATCCGCTGTGACGGCCCGGCGTACGCGGGTTGTTCGGCGGCCCGAGACAGGGACCGGCTGAGCGGTCAGGTGCTGGCTGATCTGGGCTGGAAGCTGCACCGGATCTGGTCGGTCGCCTGGTACCGCGACCGGGACCGGGAGGAGGAACGGCTGCGCTCGGCCCTGGAACTGGCGGCCGGCACGCCACGGATGGTGCTGTCCGACCGGGCGCCGGTGCGGGCGCTGGAGTTACCCGCCCGCACCGGTTAGCGACGGCAGCGCGCACAGTTCGGCCAGGCCCGCGGCGGTGTTCTCCGGGGCGCCGTCCGGGTCGTACCGGGCGACGTCCGCCGCGCTCAGTGCCGGGACTTCGACGTGAGAGATCAGCGGGTGGAACGGCCGCGTGTCGACTTCCCCGGCCCCGAACAGGGTCTCGGTCAGTTTCTCGCCCGGCCGCAGCCCGGTGTAGCGGATGTCCACCGGATGCGGCCGGAGTTCGACCATCTGCCGGGCCACCTCGGCGATCCGCACCGGCTCCCCCATGTCCAGGACCAGGGCCTCGCCGTCGCGGCCGATCGCGGCGGCCTGCACGACCAGGTGCACCGCCTCCTGGACGGTCATGAAATATCTGGTCACATCGGGGTGGGTGACGGTGACCGGGCCGCCGTCGGCGATCTGCGCGGTGAACGTGGTGAAGACCGAGCCGCGGCTGCCGAGCACGTTGCCGAACCGGACGCTCAGGAACGTGCCGGGATGGCGTCCGGCGGTCCAGGCGGTGAGGCGTTCGGTGACGCGTTTGGAGTAGCCGAGGACGCTCGTCGGGTCGGCGGCCTTGTCGGTGGAGATGTTGACGAACCGTTGCACACCCTCGGCGGCGGCCAGCATGTTGAGGGTACCGAGCACGTTGGTCTTGAACGCCTCGCCGGGGAACCGTTGCAGCAGTGCCAGGTGTTTGAGGGCGGCGGCGTGGAAGACCACCTCGGGACGGCGGCTGTGGAAGATCTGCCGCAGGTGGGCGGCGTCGCGCAGATCGGCCAGCACGATCGACGGGTCGTCGATGCCGGCCCGGGCGTCGATGGAGAGCTGGGTGGCCTGGAGCGCCGATTCATCGCGATCCAGCATGATCAGTTCGGCCGGGTGGAAGCGGTGGATCTGCCGGCACAGTTCGGAACCGATCGAGCCACCGGCCCCGGTGACCAGCACCCGCCGGCCGGTCAGGAACCCGGCGACGCCGTCCAGGCCGGTGTCGATCTGGTGGCGGCCGAGCAGGTCGGCGACCTGCACGTCCCGGATGTCGTCGACGGCGACCGGATGGTCCAGCAGTTCGGTCACCGACGGCACCACCTTGAACTCGGCGCCCGCCGCGACGGTTCTCTCCCGGACGTCGCGGACCAGGTCGGCTCCCGCGTTGGCGACGGCGAAGATCAAGGTCCCCGCGTGGGTACGCCGGAGCACGGTCCCGATGTCGTCGCGTCCGCCCAGGATCGGCACGCCGTGCAACCGCCGCCGGTGTTTACCGGGGTCGTCGTCGAGCAGCCCGACCGGCCGGCAGCGCCAGTCCGGGTCGGTGAGCATGGACCGCAGCAGCAGAGTGCCGGCCCGACCCGCCCCGAACAGGACCACCCGGTCGTCCGAACGCCGGTGGCGACGTCGGCGCCGCGAGCGCACGAACCGGACGCCGAACGCCAGCGCGATCGCCGCGTAGATCGGCGGCATCGGGCGCCGGAACGGCAGGGCGGCTGGCACGTCGGCAGGTTATCAGCGCCGATCCCCCCAAAGAGTGATTTTTATATACTCACCAGGCATGTCCGATATCACCCTAGGGTCTTCGCATGGGCCTACGCGACTACCTCCGTGTGGCCAAGAGACATTGGTGGCTGCTGGTGGGGTCGGTCGTCGTCGCGCTGGGCGTGGCACTGGTGGTGAACGTCCGGACCACGCCGGTGCACGCCGCCCGGGTCACGTTCTTCTTCACCGCGCCGATGGCCGAGGCCGCCGAGCTCTACCCGGGCAGCATGTTCTCCTCCGGGCGGCTCGCCACCTACGCCGAGCTGCTGACCAGTGAGGAGATCGAGGTCCCGCTGGCCGCCGTGCCGGGGGTGAACCTGAGCCCCGACCTGATCGGCGACCGGATCTCCGCCGAGACCATCGCCGACACCGTCCTGATGGAGGTCACCGTGGAGGACACCTCGCCGGACCGGGGCATGCTGCTGGCCCAGAAGCTCGCGGTGCTGTTCAAGGCCACGGTGGAGAACCTGGAGACACAGCCCGGCGGTGAACCGGTGATCCGGGTCGAGGTGGTCGACGGGCCCCGGATGATGCCCGACCCGGTGGCGCCGCGCCCGGTCGACAACTACGCCCTGGCGCTGATGGCCGGGCTGATCGTCGGCGCCGGTTCGGCGGTGGTCCGGGAGATCTCCGACCACACCGTGCGGTCCGCGGACTCGCTGCGGGAGCTGGCGGCCGTGCCGGTGCTGGCCCGGGTGCCCGAGGACGCCCGCGCGCCCTCGGTGTCCGGGCCGTTCGTGTCGCCGGGCACGTCGGCGCGCACCGAGGCGTTGCGCCAGGTCCGCACGCTGCTGCAGTCGGCAGCCGCCGGGAGTTCGCTGAAGACCCTTGCGGTGACCAGTGCGGTGCCGCGGGAAGGGCGGTCGGCGATCGTGTGCAGTCTGGCGCTGTTGTTCGCCGAGACCGGTCAGCGGGTGCTGGTGGTGGACGCCGAACTGCGCCGTCCCCGGCTGGGCCGGTTCCTCGGACTGGACGGCCAGACCGGGCTGAGCAATGTGCTGAACGGGTCGGCCAACCTTGATCAGGCCATACAACCGTGGGGTGTGGGTCTGTGGCTCCTGGCCGGTGGGACGCCGCCGCCCAACCCCAGTGAGCTGCTGAGTTCGCCCCGGATGACCGAGGTGGTCGACGAGGTGCGCCGCCGTTTCGACGTGGTGATCTTTGACTGCCCGCCGCTGCTACCGGTCACCGACGGTGAGGTGGTGGCGGCTCGTGCCGACGGCACGCTGCTCGTGGTCCGGTCCCGCAGGACCACCAACAACCAGGTCACCGCGGCGGTACGGGCGCTGCACGCGGTCAACGCGTCCCTGCTGGGTTGTGTGCTGAACATGGTGCCGCGCCGGGATCCGGACGCCACGCCCGGTTTCGACGAGTACACCCGTCCGCAGCCCTCCGAGAAGCGCTGGTGGGGCCGGATGTCTCTGGAGGTGGCGGCGTGACCAGTCCGGGTGCTCTGCAGACCGACGCGGAACGGCGGGTGCCGGCGGCGATCGCCAAAGTCTTCGCGGGCAGTGTCGACGACCTGCCGACACGCCTCGCCAACCTGGCCCGGTACGCCCGGCGCGCCCAGGTGACCCGGTTCGCGGCCCTGTACGAGTTGTTCAAACTGGCCCTGCCGGTGAAGGGTTCGATCGTCGAGTGCGGCGTGTTCCGGGGCAGTAGCTTCATGACGTTCGCGCAGCTCAGTGCCGCACTGGAGCCGACCAACCTGACGCGGCGGCTCTACGGTTTCGACTCGTTCGGCGGGTTCCCCGAGGTGGGTGAGCGGGATCGGCCGGAGACGACCGGGGCACGGGCCGGGGATCTGGCCTCGAACAGTTACGACGAGTTGTCGAAGCTGCTGGAGATCTACGACAGCGACCGTTTCCTCGGCCACCTGCCGAAGGCCCGGCTGATCCGCGGTGACGTCACCGAGACCATCCCGTCGTTCGTGGCCGACAACCCGCACTTGGTGATCAGCCTGCTGTTCCTGGACCTGGACCTGTACGAGCCGACGGTGGCGGCGCTGCGGCACCTGCTGCCCCGGATGCCGAAGGGCGCGGTCCTGGCCTTCGACGAGCTGGACAATCCGCTGTGGCCGGGCGAGACGACAGCGGTGCTGGACGAGGTGGGGATCAATTCGCTGGAGTTGCGTCGGTTCGATTTCGACCCCTACATCGGATATTGCATATTATGAGCGCCCGATTGGCCAACGCCGTGCGCCGGCACGTGCTGACCATGACCAGCGTCGGCCGCAGCTCACACATCGGCTCGGCGTTGTCCTGCGCCGACATCCTCGCCGTGCTCTACGCCGACGTACTGCGCGTCGACCCGGCGAACCCGGACTGGCCGGACCGGGACCGGTTCATCATGAGCAAGGGCCACGCCGGGGCCGCCCTGTACGCGGTACTGGCCGAACGTGGCTTCTTCGACCCGGCGGTGCTGCACCGGCACTACCAGAACGGCTCCTACCTGTCCGGGCACGTCAGTCACGTCGGCATGCCCGGCGTCGACCTGTCCACCGGTTCGCTCGGGCACGGCCTGCCGGTCGGTGCCGGGCTGGCGTGGCGGGCCCGGCAGATGGGCCGGGAATGGCGCACCTACGTACTGCTCGGCGACGGTGAGTGCGACGAGGGCAGCGTGTGGGAGGCGGCCATGTTCGCCGGGCATCACGAGCTGGGCCTGCTGGTCGCGGTGGTGGACTGCAACGGCCTGCAGTCGATGGGTACCACCGAGGACACGCTGCGGTTGGAGCCGTTCGCGGCCAAGTGGGAGTCGTTCGGCTGGGACGTCGCCGAGATCGACGGCCACGACCACGACGCGCTGGCCGCCACCATGCGGGTGCCGCGGGAGGCGGGCCGGGCCCGGCCACGGTGCGTACTGGCTCGTACGGTCAAGGGCAAGGGTGTCTCGTTCATGGAGAACCAGGTGCTCTGGCACTATCGGCCGCCGTCGGCCGACGAACTGGAACGGGCGCTGGCCGAGGTGGGGACCGGATGAGGGACCGGTTCTTCGCAGGGCTGCTGGCGGCCGCCCTGATCGACCCGGATCTGGTGCTGATCACCGCGGATCTCGGGTTCGGGGCGGTCGACGAGTTCGCCGCGGTCCGGCCAGGGCAGTTCCTGAACGCCGGGGTGGCCGAGCAGAACATGGCCGGGCTGGCCGCCGGGATCGCCCTCGCGGGCGGGCGGGTGTTCACCTACTCGATCGCGAACTTCCCGACGCTGCGGTGCCTGGAGCAGATCCGCAACGACATCTGCTATCACCACGCGGACGTGACGGTGGTCGCGGTCGGCGGCGGGATGGCGTACGGCGCGCTGGGAATGTCGCATCATGCCACCGAGGATCTGGCGATCATGCGGGCGCTGCCGGGCATGGCGGTGGCCGCGCCCGGTGACCCGGCCGAGGTGGGGGCGGTGCTCACCGATCTGCTCGCCGGCGGCGGCCCGGCCTATCTGCGGCTGGGCAAGACCGGCGAGCGTACGGTGCACGCCCACCCGGTCGACGCCCCCCGTGGCGCCTCGATCCCGCTGTCACACGGCGGCGAGGTGCTGCTGTGCTCCACCGGCGCCATCCTCGGCAACGTCTGCCAGGCCGCCGAGCTGCTGGAAAGCGACGGCATCCGGGCCGACGTGCGCAGTTTCCCGTGGCTGGACCCGCTCGACACTCTTCCGATCCGGGAGGCAGCCGACGCCTACTCGGTGATCGTCACGGTCGAGGAGCACTCCATCGTCGGCGGGCTGGGCAGCGCGATCGCCGAGGTGCTGGCCGAAACGGCGACCGGCACCCCGCTGGTCCGGATCGCGCTGCCGGCCCAGTCGATGTCGGTCGTCGGTGACCAGGACTACCTGCGTGGCGCGTACGAACTGGACCCGGAATCGATCCGGCGCCGGGTCCGTAACCATCTGGAGGCCCACCGTGGACTGGCGAGTCAAATTCGTTGACTACCCCGAGCAGTGGCGGCGGCAGCGCAGTGAGCTGCTGCCCGTCATCGAGGACACCCTCGCGGCCGGTGACCTCATGCTGCGCCACCAACTGTCGGACTTCGAGAAGAACCTCGCGGAGTTCACCACCTCACGCCGGGCGGTCGGGGTTAGCAACTGCACCGACGGGCTGCGGCTGCTCGCGCACGCCCTGGACATCGGCCCCGGCGACGAGGTGGTGACGGTGGCACACACGTTCATCGCCACCGTCTCGCCGTTCGTGCTGCGTGGCGCCACCCCGGTCTTCGCCGACATCGGCCCGGACCATCTGATGGACACCGCCGACCTGGCCGCGAAGATCACCGAACGAACCAGAGTGATCATCGCGGTGCATCTGAACGGGCGGACCGTGGACATGCCCATGGTCATGCATCTCGCCGGCGAGGTCGGGGCCACCGTGCTGGAGGACGCCGCGCAGGCGCTCGGCGCCACCCTGGACGGGCAGACCGCCGGTACGTTCGGGCTGGCCAGCACCTATTCGTTCTATCCGGCGAAGCTGCTCGGCGCGTTCGGGGACGGCGGTGCGGTCCTCACCGACGACGAACCGCTCGCCGACCGGCTGCTGCGGCTGCGCGACCACGGCCGGGTCGCCAAGGCCGAGATCGACGGCTGGGGTTACAACTGCCGCCTGGACAACCTGCACGCCGCCGTCCTGGACTGGCGGCTGGCCCGGCTGCCGCAGTGGATCGAACGCCGCCGGGAACTGGCCCGGCGCTACGACGAGCAGTTGAGCGACCTACCCGATCTGGAGTTGCCGGTCGGCCCGAACGCCGACGGCCGCCGCTACGACGTGTTCCAGAACTATCCGGTCACCACCGACGCCCGGGACCGCCTCGCCGAACATCTGCGCGCCGACGGCATCGAGACGCTGATCTCCTGGCCGATCCCGATGCACCAGCAGAAAGGCCTCGGCTTGGAACACTGGAGTCTGCCGCACACCGAACAGTTGTGCCGCCGGGTGCTGTCGCTGCCCCTGCATCCGGAGCTGGCGGACGAGCAGATCGACATCGTGGCCGGCAGCATCCGCCGGTTCTTCGGCGCGAGCTGAGGGGCCGGACATGGAGATGCCCTTCCTCAGCGTGGTGATCCCGTGCTGGAACGAGGCCCGGTTCATCGCCGGATTCCTCGACTCGGTGCTCGGCAACACGTACCCGGCGGACCGGATGGAGATCCTGCTCGCCGACGGCTACAGCAACGACGGGACCCGTGAGGTGGTCCGCCGCTACGCGACCCGGGACCATCGGGTGCACCTGGTCGACAATCCGGGCCACAGCAAGCCGGCCGGGCTCAACCGGGCCATCCGCCGGGCCCGCGGCGACGTGATCATCCGCCTCGACGTGCACGCCGAGTACCCGGCGGACTATCTGGAACGCTGCGTGCGCGGGCTGATGGACAATCCCGGTGCGGACAACGTCGGCGGGATCCGGCTGTCCCGGGCCCGTGACGAGACGCTGCTGGGCCGGGCCATCGCCGCGTCCACCACCAGCGTCTTCGGGGCCGGGAACTCCCGGTACCGGACCGGCGCGAGCGAACCGCAGTGGGTCGACACGGTGTTCGGTGGCTGCTACCGGCGGGCGGTGTTCGACCGGATCGGGCTGTTCGACGAGAAGCTGACCCGCGCGCAGGACCGGGAGTTCAACCAGCGGCTGCGGGCGGCCGGTGGCCAGATCCTGCTGCTGCCGGACATCACCTGCACGTACTACGCGCGCAGCGATCTGCGGGAGTTCTGCGCGTGGACGTTCGAAGCCGGTTACTGGCCGTTCCAGGCGAGCCGTCTGGTCGGACGCTGGATCGGATCGTGGCGCAACGTGGTACCGGCCGGTTTCGTCCTGACCGTGGCCGCCGGGGCCGCGCTGTCGCCGGTCAGCCGGACCGCCCGCCGCGTCACCGGCGGAATCCTGGCCACCTACGGCTCGGCCGCGCTGACGTTCGCCGTCCGGTCGGCCCGCCGGCAGAAGGATCCGGCCCTGGCCACGGTGCTTCCGGCGGTGTTCCTGGCCACGCACGTGATCTACGGGATCGGCTCGATCCGGGCCGTTCTGGACCGACGGGGAGGCGTCCGATGAGCACGGTTCTGCATTACCATCGGGGCCGGGTCGCCCTGCACGCGATCCTGGAGGGGCTGCGGGTGCGGCCCGGTGACGAGGTGATCCTCCAGGCCTACACCTGCGCGGCCGTGGTGGAGCCGCTGCTGCGTCTCGGGGTGCGGCCGGTCTACGCCGACATCGACCGGGACTCGTTCGGCCCCGACCCGGACAGGATCGCCGAGGCGGTCACGTCCCGCACCCGGGCGGTGATCGTGCAGCACACCTTCGGGATCCCGGTGCCGGTCGAGGAGATCGACGTGGACGTGCCGATCATCGAGGACTGCGCGCACGTCACACCGGGACTGATCGACACGTCGCGCAGTGCCGCCGCCTTCTACTCGTTCGAATGGGGCAAGCCGGTGGTCGCCGGGCTCGGCGGCACCGCGGTCGTCCACGATCCGGAACTCGCGGCCGCGATGCGGGACGGCTACGCCCGCTACACGGCACCGCCGGGGCTGCGGGAGCTGATGACGAACGCCGAGTACCTGGCCTTCCGGGCGGCGGACCGGGCCGGGATGGTGTGGCGGCTGCGGGCGCTGTACCGGCGGCTGGCCGGAATGGGCCTGGTCGTCGGCTCGTACCCGCCGGATCCGCGGGTCAGCCCGGAGTACGGCTGGCGGATGAGCACCGGCACCCGCCGCCGCCTGGCCGCCCGGATCGCGGCCGGGCACACCGAACTGAAACGGCGCCGGGAGCTGGCCGACGCGTACGAGATCGAAATGCACCGGATCGTCCCCGGGATGCCGCTGCGTTTCCCGGCGGTCGTCGCCGACAAGGACGAGGCACTGCGGACCGCGGGCGCCGCCGGCCTGGAGATCGGGAGCTGGTTCGCCACCCCGGTCCACCCGCTGTCCGGCCCCGACCTGGCCCTCGCCGGTTACACGCCCGGTTCCTGCCCGAACGCCGAGTGGGCCGCCGAGCACGTGGTCACCTTGCCGGTGCGCGCCGCGACCCGGCGGGACAGCATCGGCCGGGCCGCCGACCTGCTCGCCGACCTGCGGCCGGTGGGTGCTCATGTCTGAGGAGCAGTTCCGGATCGTGTCCGGACCGTTCAGTCACGCCCAGATCAGCGCGGTCGCCCGGATGCACGTCGACGAGGTGCCGAACGGTTTCCTGTCGTCACTCGGCGAACCGGTGCTGCGGATGCTGTACCGGCATCTGGCCGGCAGCCCGCACGCGGTGCTGTTCCTGGCCGAATCGGTGCCGTCCGGCGAGCCCCTCGGCTACATCGCCGGTTCGGTGGACACCTCGGCGTTGTTCCGCGAGTTCGTGCGGCAGGCCTGGCCGGTCGCGGTGCCGCTGGTGCTGCCCCGGCTGCTGCGCCCGGCCCGAGTGTTCCGGCTGTTGGAGACGTTCGCCTACCCGTCGTCGGCGGACCCCGGCCTGCCGGCGGCGGAGATCGTCAACTTCGTGGTGGTGCCGTCGCTGCGCGGGCGGGGTGTGGCGGCCCGGCTGTTCGAGCACCTGATGGACTGGTTCGCCGGGCAGAACGTCGATTCCGTGAAAGTCGTCGCCGGCGAACGCCAGGTCCGGGCGATCGGCTTCTACGAGAAGTCCGGTGCCGTCCTGGCCGGCCGCACCGAGGTCCACCGCGGCACCGCCTCCCGGATCTACGTCCACCGGCTGTCGTCCTCGGCCCCGCCACCGAGGACCCCGGCCCGGGAGAAGAAGGCCACCGGCCGTTACGAGATCGCCAAACGGGCTCTGGACATCACGGTCTCGGCGGGTGTGCTGTTCGCCGCGACCCCGATCGCCGTCGCGGTGGCGTGGCGGATCCGCCGCGAGGACGGCGGCCCGATCCTGTACCACGGCACCCGGATCGGCCGGTACGGCAAACCGTTCGCCATGCTCAAGTTCCGCAGCATGGTCGTCGACGCGTCACTGCTCGGCGGCCCGTCCACCGCCGACGACGACCCGCGCCTGACCAGCACCGGAGCATTCGTGCGGAAGTGGAAACTGGACGAGCTGCCGCAGATGGTCAACGTGCTCACCGGCGACATGAGCCTGGTCGGGCCACGCCCCCAGGTCGCCTCGGACGTGAGCCGGTACACCGAGGACGAGATGCGGCTGCTGGACGTGCGGCCCGGCGTCACCGACTGGGCGTCCATCGTCTTCCACGACGAGGGCACGATCCTGGCCGGGCACGAGGACGTCGACCGGGCGTACGACCAGTTGATCCGCCCTGGCAAGATCGCACTGGGCCTGGCCTACGTGGAGCATCGCGGATTCGGCACCGACCTGCGGATCCTGGTGCTGACCGCGCTCACGCTGCTGGGTTACCGGCGGACCGGCGAGATGCTCCAGCGGGCGGTACCGCTCGATCTGGCGCATGTTCGGCGCTGACCGGCGGCGTGTGCTCCGGTCGCTGGCCCACGACTACGTCGCCACGACCCTGGTGCAGTGGTTCGTCCTCGGGGCCGGGTTGTTCCTGTTCCACCTGGTGGCGGCCGTCGGCGGGGTCGGCGGTTTCGCCTATTACCAGATCGCCCGCGGTGTGGTCAGCACCTTTCAGCCCCTGTTCACCGTCGGGATGAGCCAGGGTCTGCAACGCTACCTGCCGCGCACCCACACCGGCACCGAACGCCTGGCCCGCGGCGCGTTCGCCGTCCAGGCCGCGGTCGCGACCGTCTTCGTGCTGGCCGGGCTCGCCCTCGCGCCGTGGGCCGACCGGTTCCTCGGCCTGCCCGGCGGCGCCTCGTCGGTCGCCGCCACCTTGGTGCTGCTCACCGGCACCTGCCTGTGCACGGTGACGATCGCGGCGCTGCGCGGCACCCACCAGATCGTGCACGCCAACGTCGTCGCCGGTGCTGGGCTCGGGCTGGTGCCGCTCGCCGCCATCCAGATCACCGGCGGCATCGAGAGTTTCCTGATCCTGCAAGGGGCGGGCGCGGCGGTGGTCGCGGTGGCCGGCATGGTCACGGTCCGCCGCCGCCCGGCCCCACACCCCGGCAAACCCGAGCCGGACCTCAAAACCCTGCTGGGGTACGGGGTCAAGCGCCTGCCCGCGGACATGGCCCTGCCTGCTCTGTTCACCTACCCGACGCTCGTGGTCGCGGCGGCCCTGCCCGGCGGCGGCGAGGCGGGTTACGTCGGTTTCGTCACCTCCGCCACCACCCTGATCTGCTCGCTGTTCGGCACCCTGTCGCCAGTGCTGCTACCCCGGCTGAGCCGGATGTTCCACCGGTCCGGTCAGGACGGCCACACGCTGCGGACCCTCACCTCGCTACCGGTGCTGGCCGGAGCCCTGGCCGCGATCGCCGCCGTCACGATCGCACTGGCCGCCCCGTACCTGATCCGCGGTTTCCTCGGCCCCGAGTTCGATGCCGCCGTCGGTGTCCTGCACGTCGGCATCTTCGCCGCCGTCCCGCTGGCCATGTTCTACGCCGCCCGGCCCGTGCTGGACGCCCTGCCCGAACCACCACGCCTGAACCGGCTGCTGCTCGGCTGCCTCGGCCTGCAGGTGGTACTCACGCACGCCGCGATGCTCGTGCTGGCCCCGCCGTACGCCGCACTGGTCGCGATGGCCGCCGCCGCGACACTGCTCGGCATCTGGTCGGTGGCCCTGGTCGAACGTGCCCTGGCCGAATGAACCGGCCCGGCCTGGTGGTGATCCTGGCGTTCGTCGCCGCCCTGGCCGGCCGTTTCACCCTGACCCGGATCGGCCTCGACGTGCCGATCCTCAACGACGTCCGGGTGCCGCTCTACCTGGTCCTGCTGCTCTGTCTGATGCTGGAGTCGCACCGGCTGGGCCCGCGATCCGCCGCCGGCACCTACTGCGTCCTGCCGATCCTGGGCCTGTTCGGTTACCAGCTGCTCTCGGTCACGTGGGCGCCGTCGCACGCGGTCACCGGCCCGATGTCCGGTGACATCGCCGCCACCGCGTTCCTGGTCGGTGTCTACGCCGCGATGGCCCGGTGGGACCGCGACCACGTCACCCATGTCACCCTGTGCTGTTTCCACGCCGCCGCCTGGGTCTACCTCCTGGCGGCCAGCACGGGACGCGGGCATGCGCCGGGTGGGCGGTGGGCGGCGCTGGGCGGCGGCCCCAACGTGTTCGTACGAGTGATGATCCTCGGTGTCATCACCAGCATCTACCTGTACCTGCGTTCCGGCGACCGGCTGCGCTGGCTGGTGCCGATCCCCGGGTTCCTGTTCGGTGCCATCGCCTCCGGATCGCGCGGCGGCATGGTCGCACTGGCCGTCACCATCGGGGTGGCGCTGCTGGCCGTCCGCCCCCGCCCGCGCTGGAACCGGCTGGCTCGCCCGGCCGGCCTGCTGCTGGTGCTGTCGGTGTTCCTGGCCGTGACGGCCGGCCCGACGATCGCCGATTTCGTCCAGTCCCGTTTCGTCGAGGCAACCGTCGGCCAGGGTTACACCTCCGACCGGGACGTGCTGTTCGCGTGGGCGCTGCGCCTGTTCTGGCAGCACCCACTGATCGGCACCGGCCTCAACGGCTTCCACGCCATCGCCGACCTGGGCGAAGGCGAACGTTACGTCCACAACCTGCCGCTGTCGGTGGCGGCCGAAGGCGGTTTCGTCGGTTTGACCCTTCTGGGCCTGGCCTGGTTCATGCTGTGGCACGCCTACATCCGGGCCCCGCGCACCGAACGTGGCCTGGCGGCCCGAACGGCGGCGTACGGCGGCATCTTCATCGGCGCCACCTGCCTGTTCTCCGGCGACTACTTCGACGCCCGCCTGATGTGGATCCTGCTGGTCCTGGCCGCTGTCCGCTCCCGCCCGGTCGGCATCTCCGGTGGCCGACCGCTTCCGGCATGATTGCGGGTTCAACCACCTCGGGAGCACCCATGCCTGACGACGAACGCCGCCCCGCGAACGCCGCCCTGGTCCGCGACACTCTGCGCGAGGCCATCCTGTCCGGCGAATACCTGCCCGGTGAACGACTCGTCGAGGCCCAGCTCTGCCAGCGGCTGGCGACCGGCCGTTTCGGCGTGCGCGCCGCCCTCCAGGACCTAGCCGCCGAAGGCCTGATCGAGGTTCACCGCAACCGCGGCGCCCAGGTCCGCAAAGTCTCGATGGCCGAGGCGGTGGAGATCACCGAGGTCCGCCTGGTCGTCGAAGGCCTGATCGCGGGCCGGGCCGCCGAGCGGGTGACCGACGCCCAGGTCGTCGAACTCGACGAGATCGGCACTCTGATGCGCCACGCCGTCGAAGCCGGTGAGCACCGCCGTTACAGCGACCTCAACCAGCGCCTGCACGCCCTGATCCGGGTGATCGCCGGCCACGGCACCGCCGACCGCATCGTCGAGACACTCCGCGGCCAACTGGTCCGCCATCAGTACATGCTGTCGATGGTCCCCGGCCGGCCGCAGACGTCACTCCCCCAGCACGAACGCATCATCGCCGCCATCCGCGACCGGGATCCCCGGACCGCCGAGACCGCGATGCGCGACCACATCGCCAGCGTGATCGAAACGCTCAAGGGCCTGGCCTACATCGCCTGACCCACAAATTGTCAACAATCCGGAAGACAATCTTGCTCACGATATTGATCGGGACGGTATACCGCTGACAGAGTGGTCGGCACCCCTTTCGGATCGGAGCTGACCGATGGCATCGCACTACGTCGTACGCCACGTCGACCGTGCCGCGCCGGACACCGTGGCCGTCCTGCGGGACGCCGGTGTCGCCACCGTCCACGAGGCCGCCGGCCGTACCGGGCTGCTCGGTCCGGCCATTCAGGCCCGTCAGAGCGGGACGGTGATCGCCGGTTCGGCGATCACCGTGTCCTGCCCGCCCGGCGACAACCTGATGATCCACGCGGCGGTCGAGGTGTGCCGGGCCGGTGACGTCCTGGTCGTCACCACCACGTCGCCGTCGACCGACGGTATGTTCGGCGATCTGCTGGCGACCTCGCTGCGCGCCCGGGGCGTGCTCGGCCTGGTCATCGACGCCGGAGTGCGCGACATCGCCACCCTGCGCAAGATGGGCTTCCCGGTCTGGTCCCGGGCCGTCCACGCCCAGGGCACGGTGAAGGCCAGCCCCGGCTCGGTGAACGTCCCGGTGGTCGCCGACGGCCAGATCATCCGGCCCGGTGACATCGTCGTCGCCGACGACGACGGTGTGCTGGCGGTGCCCGCCACCAGCGGGGCGGAGGTCGCCGCCGCCGCCGCGACCCGACTCGCCGCCGAGACGGGCAAACGCGCCAAGCTGGCCGCGGGCACGCTCGGCGTCGACCTGTACCAACTTCGCCCGCTGCTGGCGGCGCTCGGCGTTCAGTACGTCGACCGGCTCCCCTCGTGAACACCGACGGCATCCCCTGCATGCAGATGCGCGGCGGCAGCTCGAAGGGCGCGTACTTCCTCGCCGCGGACCTGCCCGCGAACCCGCACGAGCGCGACGACCTGCTGCTGCGCATCATGGGCTCACCGGACGAGCGGCAGATCGACGGCATCGGCGGCGGCCATCCGCTGACCAGCAAGATCGCCGTGATCAGCCGGTCAGCCGACGCACAGGCCGACGTGGACTATCTGTTCCTGCAGGTCATGCCGGACCGGGCGGTGGTCACCGACGCCCAGACCTGCGGCAACCTGCTGGCCGGGGTGGGCCCGTTCGCTGTCGAACGCGGCTTGGTCTCCCCCGGCGGCGACCTCACGACGGTGCGTATCCGCATCCTGAATCCGGCGGTGCGTTTCGCCGAGGCGCGGGTGCAGACGCCCGGCGGCCGGGTGCGTTACGACGGCGACACCGTCATGGCCGGCACCCCGTTCCCGGCCGCCCCCATCGGTCTCCGGTTCCCGGGCGACGCCGGGAGCGTCTTCCCGACCGGGCGGCTGGTCGACCGGTTCGGCGACATCGAAGTCACCTGCGTGCACGCCGGTATGCCGGTCGTGGTGGTCCGCGCGGCGGATCTCGGCCTGGACGGTGCCGAGTCGCCGGAGGAGCTGGAGGAGAACACCGGCCTGCGCGCCACCGTCGAGGCGGTGCGCTGTGCGGCCGGTCCCGCGATGGGGCTCGGCGACGTCCGCGACACCACCGTCCCGAAGATCAGCATCGTGTCGCCGCCCCGCCACGGCGGCACGGTGACCACCCGCACCTTCATCCCGCACCGGGTGCACGCCGCGATCGGTGTGCTGGGAGCGGTGTCCGTCGCCGCCGCCGTCCGGACCGCCGGAACCGTCGCGCACACAACGGGCGGCTCGCTGGTGCGCACCGAACACCCCACCGGCACCTTCGACGTGGACGTCACGCTCGACGGCACCGGCTCGGGCACCCGGTTGCACGCCAGCTCGGTGGTCCGTACCGCCCGCAAACTGTCCGACGGCCTCGTGTGGCCGCGCAAGGGAGGGCAATCCGTATGACCATCGCACCCGAGCCCCGTCTGACCCACGATCCCGATCGGCGCCGGGAGATCGCCCACATCGGCCCGGTCGAGCTGTACACCCCGGTGCTGGAGCAGTCCCGCGACTTCTTCGTGCAGGTGATGGGCTTGCGCGAAGTCCACCGCGACGAGCAGTCGAGCTATCTGCACACCTGGGACGACTACCAGTCCTGGACGTTGCGGCTGGTGCACCGCGAGCAGGCCGGCATCGGGCGTACCTATCTGCGGGCCGCGAGCCCGCAGGCACGGGACCGTCTGATCGCGACGATCGAGGCGACCGGACTCGGCCGGGGCCGGGTCGACGACGTGCGCGGTCTCGGCGAGGTCTACCTGTTCACCGATCCGGACGGCCACGAGATGGGCCTGTACTGGGACGTCGAGTGGTACCAGGCCGATGACCAGGATCGGCCGGCGCTGAAGAACCAGGCCGCCGCCTATCCGGGGCGTGGTGCGAACCTGCGCCGCCTCGACCACGTCAACTACCTGACCGCGGACGTGCCGGGGACCGCCGGATTCCTGCGGGACGTCCTCGGCGCCCGCTGCACCGAGCAGATCGTCAAGGACGACCACGTCACCCCGGCGGCGATCTGGTACTCCCTCGGCAACAAGTCCTACGACCTGGTCTACACCGAGGACTGGACCGGCACCCGCGGCCGGTTGCACCACGTCGCGTTCGCCACCGACACCCGTGAGGAGATCCTGCGGGCCGCCGACGTCTGCCTCGAAGCCGGCGTGCACATCGAGACCGGACCACACAAACATGCCATTCAACAGACCTTCTTCTTGTACGTGTGGGAGCCGGGCGGCAACCGCATCGAGATCTGCAACGCCGGTGCCCGCCTGATCCTCGCCCCCGACTGGAAGACCGTCAGCTGGATCAAGGAGGAACGCGCGAAGGGCCAGGCCTGGGGCTTGAAGACGATCGACACGTTCCATACACACGGCACCCCGGTCCTGCCGGTCCGGGAGGGCTCCGCATGATCATCGACTGTCACGGTCACTACACGACGGCCCCCGGCTCGCACACCGCCTGGCGGGAAGCGCAGCAGGCGGCGTTCCGGGACGGGCGGGCGGCTCCGGCGTACCCGTGGATCTCCGACGACGAGATCCGGGAGTCGGTCGAGGGCAGTCAGCTGCGCCTCATGCGGGAACGCGGGATCGACCTGACCGTCTTCTCGCCCCGCGCCTCCGCCATGGGACACCACTTCGGTGACGAACAGGTCAGCGCCGCCTGGACCCGGGCCTGCAACGACCTCGTCGCCCGGGTCGTTCGGCTCTACCCGCGGAGTTTCGCCGGAGTCTGCCAGCTTCCGCAGACGGCCGGCGTGCCGATCGCGAACTCGGTCGGCGAGCTGCGCCGCTGCGTCGAGGAGCTGGGTTTCGTCGGCTGCAACCTCAACCCCGACCCGAGCGGCGGCGACTGGACCTCCGCGCCGCTGACCGACCCGAGCTGGTACCCGTTCTATCAGGCCATGGTCGAGCTGGACGTGCCCGCGATGGTGCACGTCTCCGCCGTGACCAACCCGAACTTCCACGCCACCGGCTCGCACTACCTGAACGCCGACACCACGGCCTTCATGCAGTTCCTGCAGTCCGACCTGTTCACCGAGTTCCCCGGACTGCGTTTCGTGATCCCGCACGGCGGCGGAGCGGTGCCGTTCCATTGGGGCCGGTTCCGCGGGCTGGCCGACATGCTGGGCCGGCCACCGCTGACCGAGTCGGTGCTGGGCAACGTCTTCTTCGACACGTGCGTCTATCACCAGCCCGGCATCGACCTGCTGTTCGAGGTGATCGGCGTGGACAACATCCTGTTCGGTTCCGAGATGGTCGGAGCGGTCCGCGGCGTCGACCCGCAGACCGGCGAATACTTCGACCACACCCGCCGGTACGTCGACCACCTCCAGCTCTCCCCCGCCGACCAGCAGAAGGTCTACGAGGGCAACGCCCGCCGCGTCTATCCGCGCCTCGCCACCATCGTCTAGATCGACAGCGCCCGGTCGCCGGCACCCCGGCGGCCCAGCTCGGGCCGGGTGAGCGCGGCCGGCACGTATGCGACGGCGCGCATCGGGCCGTTGAACTTGGTGGCCAGGACCACGTCGTCACGGCGACCGTGCAGGGCTTTGCCGACGATCCGTTCGGTCGCACCGTCACCGCCGTAGACGTCGGCGGTGACGACAGCACCGAGCTTCGCAGCGGTAGGTGCCGGAATGTGTCACCTACCGCACGCGGATCTAGCGCAGTGGGGCTGTGGACTCGCGGGTGATCAGGCGGACCGGGAAGGTCTCCACGCCGGAGGCCGGGTGGCCCTCCATCGCGGCGGACAGGCGCTGGGCGGCGATCCGGCCGAGCTGTTCCAGGTTGAGGTCGATGGTGGTCAGCGGCGGGCGGGAGTTAGCGGCCAGCACACTCCAGTTGTCGAAACCGATCACCGCGACCTGCGACGGCACGTCGATGCGCTCCTCGTGCAGCACGTCGAGGACACCGCGGGCGATCTCGTCGGAGCCGGCGAAGATCGCGTCCACGCCCGGATCGCGGTCGAGCAGCATGCGGGTGGCGCCGCGGCCCCACGCCTCGGACCACATGCCGAACCACACCTCGCCGCCGGACAGTTCCAGGTTCTCCTCGGCGAGCCGCTCCAGGGCGCCGCGGGCCCGGTCCTGGGCGGCGCCGTAGCCGGGGTCACCGGTGATGTGCGCGATCCGGCGGCGGCCACAGCGGATCAGATGGTCCACCGCGGTCCGGCCGCCGCCCACGTTGTCGGTGACCAGGGAGATGTCGCCGGGGTTGTCGGACGGCGCGTACGCGTACACCACCGGGATCGGCAGTTCCCCCAGTGAGGGGCGGCTGTCCGGACGGGCGCCGACCACTATCAACCCGTCGACCCGGCGGGACAGCAGCGCCCGCAGGTGGTGTTTCTCCCGGATCGTGTCGCCACGCGCGTCACAGAGGAACACCGATGTCTGATCGGAGCCGAACGCGTCCTCGGCACCCATCAGGATCGGGATGGAGAAGCGGCCTTCCAGGTCGGACGTGAGCAGCCCGACCGTACCGCTGCGCTGGGTTATCAGGCCCTGGGCGAGGGTGTTCGGGGAGAAGGAGAGCTGCTCGGCGGCACGGACGACGCGGTCCCGGGTCTCCGCCCGCACCTGCGGCTGGCCGTTGAGCGCCTTGGAAGCGGTCGCAACCGAGACGCCGGCCAGCTTGGCGACGTCTCGAAGGGTGGCTCGTGACAAGGATTTTTCCTTCTCATTACGTTCTCGAAAAGGTTTTCGGCAACTCGGATGAGAGGTCAGCCTAGTTCAACCGGCACGGGCTCCGAAACACCGCCGAGTCACCATCGACGATAGAAGGGCTCCGTTTCCTGGATCATCCAGTCGACGACGACGCCGCCCGGCTCGTCGAGGAACAGACCGTCCACGGTGTAGGCCAGCAGGATCGTCCGGGACGCCCGCCGCACCGCGTCTCGCGAGTCCGCGAGCCAGGTGCCGATACCGCGGTCCGGCCGGATCCCGACGACGAGGGTGCCCGGCTCGTCGTCACCGGCGCTGAGCACGATCCGGGCTTCCAGTACGGCCGGGGTCCGGTGGAACTCGGCGATCAGCGCGTTCAGCAGTTCCCGCGGCGGGGGATGCGGATGCCTGAGGCGCACACGCCGTTCCCGGCCCGGCCGTGGCCCCCGCTCCTGGCCCGGCTGTGGCCCTCGAAGCTGGTCGACGGCCGCCGCCGGCAGCGGCATCCCGACCCGGCACCCCGGATTGACGGCGAATCCAGACCCTTGCGCGGTACGCGATGACAGTTGCCGCCCATTGAGCCGAACCCGCCGAAGCTCCGCCACACCAGCGACCGCGAGCTGTTCGACGGAGGTGTAGACGGCGATGTAGGGCGCCCCGTCGATCAGGATGCCGGGTAGCCCACCCCCGCTGCCGTCCGGCCGTTCCGGCAGCGGAACCCAGACCGGATGATCGGCGACGGCCATCAGCAGAGCTTCCGGCGGCACCATCCCCCGCCAGACATCGAACAGAACAGCCTCCAGAACGTTGCCAGGAAACGGCACCAGACCCCCACTCACCGAGCTTCTGTCTGTCGTACCAGTCCCCGCCCCACCCGGTTCAACGGCGGCCGTTGATATTTGCGAGATAGTCCAGCAACAGGTCCATCACACTCGTTAACTGTGAATCCTTTAAGCTTCCGAGCAGGCATCACCCACCCCACAGCCGAGAGTTTTCGCAGGTGGAGACGAATAACGACATGGCCGCTCTCAGCTTCACCCAAGCCTTTTCACAGCTTGCGTTCACCGAAGAAGACGAGACACTCTCGTGACAGTCTCGATGTTCTTGTAAAGTGCACTAACGCACGACGGCGTGCGCGCTGTCGGCGCGCCGTTCCGCCTGGCAAGGAATCGGGACTTTGACGATGTTGAATCGCGCGATCATGTTCGCCAAGCAGCACTCCCCCGATTCCGTGCGGGTTGTCGCACGCCGCGCGCAGCTCGAGGCGCACAACTTCCGGCTCCGGGTCAGCGTTCCGGTGGCGGACCGTTGCGAGTTCACGAACGTCTATCACTGTGCGGTTCGCAAGACGGCCAGCCAGTGGGTGAAGTCGGTGTTCAGCGACCCGGTGGTGTACCGGCACTCCGGCCTGGCCACCTACGATCCGCGCTACTACGGCTGGAAGGATCCGCGGGTTGTCCCGCCGAACCGGATCGGCCTGTCGCTGTATTTCTCGCACAAACGGTTCAGCAAGATGCCGAAGCCGGACTCCCATCGGGCTTTCTTCATCTACCGGGATCCGCGCGACCTGGTCGTCTCCAGCTATTTCTCGACCCGTGACTCGCACACCCCGATGGGCGACGTGCTCGAAGTCCGCGCAATCCTACGGGAGAAGTCGAAGAAGGAGGGAATGCTCCATCTGATCGACCACCTGGCCAAGAAGGGCATGTTCTCCGCGGTCCGCTCCTGGGTCGACGCGCCACCGTCGGAAAACGTCCGGCTGGTGCGCTACGAGGACCTGACCGGCGACGACCAGCTCGCCGAGATGGACGCGCTGATGCGCCACTGCGGAATCGCCGTCCCGCGCCCGGAGCTGGCCGGGCTGCTCGACAAGTACAGCTTCAGCCGGATGAACGACCGCAAGAAGGCCGGCGGCGTCTCGCACTACCGCAAGGGTTGTCCCGGCGACTGGCGCAACCACTTCGACGACGACCTGACCCAGGCCTTCGCGAACGCGACCGGCAACCTGATGGACAAGCTCGGTTACGACCGGGAATCACGCCCGATCAGCAACTGACGCAGTTCCGCCAGGTGCGCACCGAGCAGCCGATCCGGACTCACCGTCCACGGCCCGCCCAGTTCGGGCCGTTTGCGCACCACGTGAAGCGCGTAGGCGGCCAGTTGATCCCGCGCGTTCTGATCCTCGGTGACGTCCTCGCCGACCTCCCGGCGCGCGTGTCACCTCCGCGAGGGCCCGGTCTGCCTGCCGTTGCCACTCGGGGAACCGTGCCGGGGTAGATCGGAAGCAGATCGTTGTCGGACATCGGCCATGGTTCGCCGCGCCCGACGCTGCCCGCGACGAGGAACCCGGACACCCCGGGCGCGCGGCCCAGGTAGGCGATCGCCTCTTCGACACGTTCGTCCAGGAGAACCCACCATCGACCGAAAGGGCGCATGTGCACCGGCCTTTCCACGATCATCCGGTACGGGTATCCCAACGGTTCCGTGCCGGTCCCGCAAGGTTCGCGCCACTGAGGGCCGCAAACGCCGGGTTGTGAACGGCAGGTAAACCGTCCACTGACTTGCAGTGACCAAACGGCGCCGCTGGGTTAGCGTCGGGCCTAGGATCGGAGCGGGAAGATTCCGAGGTACCCCGAGGAGGCTGCCATGGCGAAGAAATCCAAGAAGTCCAAGAAGGACAAAAAGTCCAAGAAGGACAAGAAGAAGTAGTCGAATCGGGCCGCCGGCCAGACCGGCGGCCCGATTCCGCCCATCGGGTGCCACCCGATCGGACAGAGAATGTCGGACCCGGCGCCTACGATGCGGGAATGACGGGGATCGATTACGCAGCAGCCGGTCCGCTGACCGACCTCAGCACGGTGAGCCGGGCCGCTCTCGACGGCCTGCCGGACGATCCGGTCGCCCTCTGCGCGCTGGCACCGCGGCTGGTCATCCAGCCCACCGACGCGGGCCAGCTCGACCTGTCACCGGGCCGTTTCTCGGAGAACCAGCTCCGCCCGGCCGCCAGCCTGATCCGTGCCCTGCTCACCCTGGATCCGGCGCCCCTCGCCGCCGGCCGGGCACCGGACCAGCGGGTGGTCGGCACCTGCCGGCATTTCGCCGTCCTGACCTGTGCCCTGCTGCGCCGTCGCGGCATCGCGGCCCGAGCCCGGTGCGGGTTCGCCACCTACTTCCAGCCGGGTTTCGGCCTCGACCACTGGGTCGTCGAGTTCCGGCAGAGTGCCGGGCCGTGGACGCGGGCCGACCCGGAGGCGATGGGCCTGCCGGTGCTGGCGGCACCGGAGGCGCTGGCACCCGGCCAGTTCCTGACCGGCGGTGAGGCGTGGTCGCAGTTCCGGGCGGGCCGTCTGGACGCGAGCCGTTTCGGGGTGCACGGCACGGAGAACTTCGGTCCCGCCGAGATCCGCGGCAACGCGATCCGCGACCTGGCCGCGCTGAACCGGGTCGAGACCCTCCCCTGGGACGAGTGGGGCCGCATGGACGCGTCGTACCAGGGCCGCACCGGCGCCGACTACGACCACCTGATCGACACGATCGCCGACACCTGCGCCGCCGACGACCCGGCTTCGCTGGCGGCTCTCTACAAGTCCGAGGATCTGGAGGTCCCCTCCGCCCTGACCACGTGAATCAGCCCCGGACGTCGGCCCCCAGCAGGTGGGCGATCACCGGCGGGCCGGACGCCAGGGCTCGCACACGTTGCTCGGCGGTCTCGTCGCTGCCGGTCAGGCGGCCCTCGTGCTGGCGCAGGTGTTCCTCCCAGGTGGGGACGAGGTAGGCCTCCACGAACACCTCCGGGTCGGCGGTGTCCCGGAACACCCCCCAGCGGGTGGCTCCGGTGCGCAGCCGGGATTCGCGCAGTTCCAGCATCGCCCTGGTGAAGGCGCCGGCGTCGGCGGGCGCCACCCGGTAGGTCGCCTGCACCAGCACCGGGCCCTGATCCAGGTGCGGTTCGGTCAGCAGGTGTGGTTCGGGCCAGAACACGGCCGGGTCGGTGTCGCGGTCCTCGTGCGGGCGGACCGGCCAGACCCGTACCAGCGCAAGGCCGGTGACCATCAGCGATGCCGCGGCGAGGAACGTGGCGCGCAGGCCGAAGGCCGAGGCGACCTGACCCCAGACGAGCGCTCCGGCGGCCTGACTTCCGGCGAAGACCACCTGGTAGATGGCGAGAGCGCGGGCGCGGACCCAGTTCGGCAGGACGAGTTGCATGGCCGCGTTCATTCGGGAGACCAGCATCATCCAGGCCAGCCCGGCGAAGGCGAGCACGGCGATGACCGCCGCCACGTGCGGGACCATCGCGATCACCAGCAGCGCGGCCGCGTAGACGACGCCGGTGACGAGGATCAGCCGGTCGGGACTGAGTAGCGTGCGGAGCCGGGGCATGAGCAGGGCACCGCCGACCGCACCGGCGCCGAGGGCCGTGAGCAGGATGCCGTAGCCACTCGCGCCCATGCCGAGTTCCCGGCGGGCGACCAGGGGCAGCAGGCTCCAGATCACGCTGCCGGGCAGCACGAACAGGAGCACCCGGCCGAGGATGCGGCGCACGTCAGCGGAATACCGTACGAAATGGGTGCCGTCGTGCAACGCCGGGCCGAACCGCTCCGGGCGACCGGCCGCGGGTTGCGCCGGGCGCCGCCAGCGGGCCAGGGCCAGCGCGAACACCGCGAAGGACAGGGCGTTGAGCGCGAAGACCGCGGCCGGCCCGAACTGGGCGACGATCAGGCCGCCGACCGCGGGCCCGGCGGCGCGGGCCAGGTTGGTGTTGACCGCGCCGAGCGCCGACGCGCCGGCCAACTGCTCCCGCGGCACGATCTCCGGGATGATCGCCTGCCAGGACGGCAGGGTGAGCGCCTGGCCCGCGCCGAGCAGAAAGGTGAAGAGCAGGAGCAGCGGAGGTTCGACGAGGCCGAGGAAGGCGAGCGCGGCCAGGCTCGCGGCCACGGTCGACAGCCCGAGTTGTACGGTCAGCAGCATCCGCCGCCGATCCAGCGCGTCGGCGAGCGTCCCGGCGGGCAGCGCCAGGAGCAGCACCGGCAGGGTCGTGGCCGCCTGCACGAGGCTGACCCAGGTGGCCGCGTCGGCTTCGTGGACGACGAGCCACTGCGCGCCGACGGTCTGCATCCAGGTGCCGGCGTTGCCCGCGAGAACGGCCAGCCACAGCGCACGGAAGACGGGTTGCCGTAGCGGCGCCCAGGTGTTCGTCACGCCGGAGAATCTATGCGCTGTGCCCCCGGAAAGGCGGTCAGCACAGCTCGGCGGGCCGGCCGAGGTGATAGCCCTGGCCGTAGGTGACGCCGAGTTCGGTGAGGCAGTCCTGTTCGGCGGCGGTCTCGATGCCCTCGGCGACCAGTTCGGCGCCGATCTGGTCGGCGAACCCGGCCAGTGAGCGGGCCAGCGCGATCTTGACCGGGTCGGTGTCGATGTCCCGGACCAGGCTGATGTCGAGTTTGATCAGGTCGGGGCGCAGTTTCAGGATGTGCTGAAGGCTGGCGTACCCGGCTCCGGCGTCGTCGACGCTGAGGCGGATGCCGGCCTGCCGCAGTCGTTGCAGGGCACCGGTGAGCGGTGCGTAGTCGGTGACCTGGGTGTGTTCGGTGACCTCGACGACCAGCCGGTGTTCGGCGTGCAGCAGCAGGATGTCGCGGACGTGCGGGTCGAGCAGGGCCTCCGCGGACAGGTTGACCGCGAGCCAGCCGTCCGGCGGCAGGTCCGGCAGACGCCACAGGGCCTGGCGCAGCGCCAGCAGTTCCAGCGGGATGCCGAGTCCGCACCGGGCGGCGGCGGCGAACGCCTTGTCGGGGCCGGTGAAGACGGTCGGGTCGAAACGGGCGAGGGCCTCGTACCCGATCATGTCCTGGTCCGTCATCCGCATGATCGGCTGGAACACCATCCGGACGGACTGGGCGTCGAGGACCGCCTGCACGGTGTGACGGATGGCCGCGGTCGCGTGCCGTTGCCGGACGATCGGGCTGCCCATGTGGTCGCTGATCACGTCGGCGATCAGGGCCATGTATCTCAGCGACTGCTCGCCGAGTGACGGGTCCGGCTGGCGGCTGACGCCGCACACCATGCCCGCGACCGCGCCGTCCGGCCCGCGCCACGGCACTCCGGCATAGGAGCCGATGCCATAGTCCATGGTAGGGGGCAGTTCACGGGCGATCGGATGGGTCCGGGCGTCGGTGATGACCGGCGGTATGACCCCGGCCAGGACCCGGGCGCAGTACGAGTCCCGCAGGTCGAGACCCCGGCCGATCGGTACGCCCATCGTCTCCACGTCGCCGGTCGCCGCGTAGATGGTCTGTTCGTCCGCCGTCAGCGTCGAAGCCCAGGCCACGTCCATCCCGAGATGGGCGCGCACCAGGTTCAACATCCGTTCCACGACCGCGATGTCGGCGTCTTCAGGCTGCCAGGCCACCTGGTCCACGCCCCCGGTAACTGCTTGCACGTCGTCACTCCCCGCTCGCCACGGCGGTGTAGCCGCCGGACTCACACAGTCGGCTGGGAAAACGCGATCCTGAAGGGTGTGCCGGACCGCTCTTCTGCCCGTCTTGCGGGACTATGACCGGATGAGGCGTCGCTGGCTGTTCGCCGATCAACTCGGGCCGCACTTCCTGGACGAGCCCGGTCAGCCGGTGCTGCTGGTGGAGTCGAAGGCGGTGTTCCGGCGCCGGGTGTTCCATCGGCAGAAGGCGCACCTGATCCTGTCGGCGCTGCGCCACCGCGCCGAGGAGGGTGACGTGCGGTTGGTGCGCGCGAACACGTACCGCGACGGGGTCGGCGAGCCGGTCACCGTGTGTCATCCGACCTCCCGGGCGGCCCGCGACCTGGTCCGGCGGATGCCGGACGTCGAGATGCTGCCGCCGCGCGGTTTCGTCACCGCGCCGCAGGACTTCACGGCGTGGGCGCGCGGGCGTGATCACCTACGGATGGAGGACTTCTACCGCTTCGCCCGGCAGCGGCACGGTGTGCTGATGGACGGTGCCGAGCCGGCCGGGGGCCGCTGGAACCTGGACGCCGACAACCGTGAGCCTCCCCCGCGCGGTGTCACCCGGCTTGACGTGGCGTCACCTCCGACGATCACCGAAGACCACATCGATCATTCGGTACGGGCGGAGCTGGACCGTTGGCAATATGACGAGGGGATCGAGTTCGCCGGTAACGACGGGCCCCGCCTGTTTCCGGTCACCCGGCGGGAGGCTGTGGACCGGCTGCGGCATTTCGTGGCGCACCGGCTGCCGCGGTTCGGCCCGCACGAGGACGCGATGCTGGCCGGGGACCCGTGGATGGCGCACAGCGCGCTCAGTCCGGCGATCAATCTCGGTCTGCTCGATCCGCTGGAGGTGATCGCGGCTGCCGAGGACGCCTACCGGGCCGGGGCGGTGCCGCTGGCCAGTGCCGAAGGGTTCATCCGGCAGGTCCTCGGGTGGCGCGACTTCGTGTGGCATCTGTACTGGTATTTCGAGCCCCGCTACCGGTCGGCGAACGAGCTGGGGGCCGGAGGACGGATCCCGAAATGGTTCGCCACCCTGGACGCCGACGCGGTACAGGCGCGCTGCCTGTCCGATGTGCTGGCCGGAGTCCGCGATCGGGGCTGGGTGCATCACATTCCCCGGCTGATGGTGCTGGGCAACTATGCGATGCAGCGGGGGTGGCGGCCGGCGGCGGTAGCCGACTGGTTCCATCGCAACTTCGTCGACGGTTACGAGTGGGTGATGACGGCGAACGTCATCGGGATGAGTCAGTTCGCCGATGGCGGGCGGATGAGTACGAAACCGTACGCGGCCGGGGGCGCCTACCTTCACCGGATGAGCGACTATTGCGGCGGGTGCCGGTACGACCCACGGTCGCGGGTGGGTGACTCGGCCTGCCCGTACACCGCCGGATATTGGAGTTTCCTGGCCCGCAACGAGCCCCGGCTGACCGGCAACCATCGGATGAACCGGCCGTTGCAGGGCCTGCGCCGGCTGGCCGACCGGGACGCGCTTGTCGAGCAGGAGAATCTGCGCGGGTCACGGGCACCGTGACGGGGTCAGCGCACGGGCGGCCTCGATCGCGCGGGCGGCGATGTCGTCGGTGGTGTGATGGCCGCGGGTGAAGAAGCCGTCGTCGAACAGGGCGATGTACCCGTGCGCGACCGCGATGGTGGCCTCGACCAGCAGAAGCTCCTCGCGGTGGGTGCCGGCGCCGGTGCCGGCGGCCAGGTCCATCAGGGTGGCCATCAGGGTGCGGGTGTGCTCCTGGCGGCCGTCGACGGTGATCCGGGACAGCCCGGCGGCGTAGATGACCGGGAGGCCGGCTCCGGAGCGGGCCACGTGGTGCACATAGGCGCCGGCCGCGGCGGCGAGACGGTCGCCCGGGTCGGGGCCGACGGTGGCTGCGGCGGCGAGGATCGTGCTGTTCAGGTCGCGGGCGGCGACGGCCGAGACGGCGGCGAGCAGGTGGTCGCGGTCGGGGAAGTGCCGGTAGGGCGCGGCGGAACTGACGTTCAGCCGACGGGCCACCGCGGCGACCGAGAATTTCTGGAGCCCGCACTCGGCGAGAACCTCGAAACTGGCCGTGATCAGCGCGGCGCGCAGGTCACCGTGGTGATAGGCCCGATTCGACGACACGCTTGCCTCCATGTGAGTAGGCTCTTACATTAGCAAGTGATAGCCCTCTTACATCGAAGCCATCGGAGACACTGTGACCATCAAGCTCGGTTACCAAATCCCGAACTTCACCTACCCGGGTCCGGTCGAGACGCTGTTCGACTCCGTCGTCGCCCAGGCCAAGGAGGCCGAGGCGTCCGGCTTCGACACCGTGTTGGTAATGGACCACTTCTACCAACTGCCCGGCATCGGTGCGCCGGAGAACGCCATGCTGGAGGCCTACACGACCCTCGGGGCACTGGCCACCGCCACGTCCACGATTCAGCTGTCGACGCTGGTCACCGGTAACACGTACCGAAATCCGGCCCTGCTCGCGAAGACCGTCACCACACTCGACGTGGTCTCGCACGGCCGCGCGATCCTCGGCATCGGCGCGGGCTGGTTCGAGCGCGAGCACAACGACTACGGGTTCGAGTTCGGCACCTTCGGGCAGCGCTTCGAGCGTCTCGACGAGGCGCTGCAGATCATCGCGCCGATGCTGAAGGGTGAGCCAGGCACCCTGGACGGCAAGTGGTACACCGCACGGGGCGCGATGAACAACCCGCGGGTCCGGCCGAACATCCCGATCATGCTGGGCGGTAGTGGCGAGCAGAAGACGTTCCGCCTGGCCGCCCGCTTCGCCGACCACATGAACATCATCGCCGACAACGACGTGCTGGCCCACAAGGTCACCGTGCTGCGCCAGCGCTGCGAGGAGATCGGCCGGGACCCGGCGACCCTGGCCACCAGCTGCCTGGTGATGGGCCTGGTCGGCGAGGACGAGCAGGAGGTCAAGGAGCTGGCCCAGGCCATCCCGGAGGACCGGCGCAACCGCACCTTCCTCGGCACCCCCGACCAGGTCGCCGAGCAGCTGCACGAGAAGGTGCTGGGCGCCGGCATCGACGGCATCACCATCAACCTGGCCCGCAACGGCCACCGCCCCGGTTTTGTCTCCCAGGTCGGCGCAGCCCTCAAGCCGCTGGTGTCGTAAGGCTTTCCGAGATCGACCGCAGCGCCTCCACCAGCTCTTCTCCGGTGGGGGCGCTGTCTGGATCGACCAGCCACTGCGCGGCCAGGCCGCCGAGCACGGCTTGCAACAGCGTGCCGGCCGCCTCCTGCCGCTCCGCCGGGACCGTGAGCTTGAAGAGTTCCACCAGGGCCAGCCGCGCGTGGCTGTTGGCCTCGGCGAAGGCCGAGCGCATCTCCGGTGCGCGGTCGATGGACGCGATGATCTCGAACTGCACCGCCCACAGTGGCGCGGTCCGGGTGAACGACGCGATCACCTTGTCCCAGGCGGCCGCGAATCGATCCGCAGGGACGGCCGTTTCGTCGTGCTCGTCGCTGAGCACCCGGATCAGATCGTCGCCCCACTCCTCGAGGGCCTGCCGGAGCGCGGCGTCGAGCAGTGCCTCCTTCGTCCCGTAGTGGTAGCCGATCGCGGCGAGGCTGACCCCGGCGGCGGTCGCCACGTCACGGGCGGTGGTGCGGGTGTAGCCCTTGTCGTACAGGCATCGCTTGGCGGCGTCGAGCAGAAGTTCCCGGTTTCCCATGCTTTCACCCTACACGCCGTCTGAGACAGTCGTCTCGCACATACGTATTGCACGTATGTATTGCACAAACGTCTTATACGGCCGTATGGTCGTGGCATGAAGGTTCTGATCTCCGGCGCCGGTGTCGCCGGCCTCACCCTCGCCCACCAGCTGACCAGGCACGGCATCACCCCGACCGTCGTCGAGAAGGCGCCGGGCATCCGGGACGGCGGCTACAAGGTCGACATCCGGGGCGCCGCCCTCGACGTGGTCCGCTCGATGGGAATACTCGACGAGTTGCGCCGGCTGCGCACCGGGGTCCGCAGCGGCTCGGTGGTCGACACCACCGGCAAACGGGTCGCTTCGATGGACGCCGACACGTTCGGCGGCCGCGTCCACGACGACGCCGAGGTGCTGCGCGGCGACCTGCTCCGGATGCTGTTCGACCTCACCGCCACCACGGTCGACCACCGGTTCGGTGACTCGATCGTCGCGATCGACGACACCCGGGTGACCTTCGCCAGTGGCGGCACCGAGGAGTTCGACGTGGTGGTCGGCGCCGACGGCGTGCATTCGGCGACCCGTGCGCTGGCGTTCGGCCCCGAGGAGCAGTTCGTGCGCGACCTCGGTTACCGCATCGCGATCTACAGTGCGCCCAACCACCTGGGACTGGACCGCGAGGAGCTGACCTACATCGGCCCCGGGCGGACCGCGCTCGTCTACAGCACGACCCACGACGCCACCCTCAAGGCGATGTTCCTGTTCGCCGGCGACGCCGCCCTCTCCCGACAGGCGCTGCGCGAGGCCTACGCGACTGAGGGCTGGGAGGTTCCGCGCCTGCTGGACGGTCTCGACGACACCCCCGACTTCTACGCCGACACGATCGCCCAGGTGCACATGGACCGGTGGTCGGCCGGGCGGGTGGTACTGCTCGGCGACGCCGCCCACTGCGCGTCACCGGCTTCCGGGCAGGGCACCAGTCTGGCCCTGGTCGGCGGTTACCTCCTGGCCGGCGAGCTGGCCGCCGCCTCCGGCGATTTCGAGACCGCTTTCCGATCGTACGAGGAACGAATGCGCCCGTTCGCCTTGCGCAACCAGGAACTGGGCCCGGCCAACATCAAGCGCATGGTGATGGGCACCCGCACGCAGGTCCGGATGTCGATGCTGATGCTCGGCCTGATGGCCCGGCTGCCCGGCAAGGAGCGCCTGATGGCCAAGGTGATCGAGCCCATCCACCGGGCCGCGACCGCGATCACTCTGCCGGTCTACTAGGTTCCCGCAGTAGCGGCGGGTGCAACGTAGTGGCCGGTCCTCGGCGGAAGAGCTGGGCGGGCCGCCCCCGATCCCGGATCACGGTGCCGCCGGCCGACTCCACGAAACCGTCGGCGCTCGTCACCTTGCGGTGGAAGTTGCGCGGGTCGAGCCGGGTGCGCCACACCGTCTCGTAGACGGCCCGCAGGTCGGCCACGGTGAACTCGGGCGGGCAGAACGCGGTGGCCAGCGGCGTGTACTCCAGCTTGGACCGGGCGCGCTCGACACCGTCGGCGAGGATCTGATCGTGGTCGAAGGCCAGCTCCCCGCGAACCTCGTCGACCGGGCGCCAGGCCGCACCGGCCGCGTCACTGCCGGCCACCGGCGTCGGCAGGTCCGGCAACAGTGCCAGGTAGGCCACCGTGACGACCCGGCCGCGCGGGTCCCGGCCCGGCCGCCCATAGGTGGCGAGCTGCTCGAAGTGGCCGTCGCGCGGGTCGAGGCCGGTCTCCTCGCGCAGTTCACGGGCGGCGGCGTCACCCAGGTCCTCGTCGCCGAGAACGAATCCGCCGGGTAGCGCCCATCGGTCCTGATGGGGCGGGATGCCACGGCGGACGAGCATGACCTGGAGCGCGGCTTGCCGGATGGTCAGCAGCACCAGGTCCACCGTGACGGAGAACTCAGTTCGCGTCATGTTGACGATAATAGCCTGACGGGATTATCGTCATCTCGACGACAAACGAAGGGATCTTCGAGATGGCTGACGTGACGCGCCGTTTCCACCTGCGGCACCTGCGTGGCGCTCCGACCAGCTGGGTCAGCCACACCGTGAAAGGCAAGGAGAAGCGCTCGGGCAAGGGCCTGTCGTTCTGGTACCGGCCGCTGACCGCCGTGCTCAGCGAGGTGCCGGTCGACGACCGCGAGCTGCCGCTGCTCTTCCACGCCCGCACCGAGGACTTCGCCGACGTGACCGTGCAGGCCACCGTGACCTACCGGTTCAGCGACCCGGCCGCCGCCGCGGGCCGCCTCGACTTCTCCATCGACCCCTACAAGGGCAAGTGGCGCGGCCAGCCCCTCGACCAGGTGGCCACCCTGCTCGCCGAGCTGGCCCAGCAGCCGGCCCTCGACGTGCTCGCCCGCCTGCCGCTCGCCGAGGCACTGACCACCGGCATCGCGCCGGTGCGGCAGTCGGTCGCCGACGCCCTCGCCGGTGACCCCCGGCTCAGCGAGACCGGGGTGTCGGTGGTCAGTGCCCGGGTGGTCGCGATCCGCCCGGAGCCCGACCTGGAGCGGGCCCTGCAGACCCCGACCCGTGAGCAGGTGCAACAGGACGCGGACAAGGCGACGTACGCCCGCCGGGCCCACGCCGTGGAGCAGGAGCGCCAGATCGCCGAGACCGAGCTGCAGAGCAAGATCGAACTGGCCCGCCGGCAGCAGGAGCTGGTCGAACAGCACGGCGCCAACACCCGCCGCGAGGCCGAACTGGACGCCGAGACGCAGCTGGTCGCGGCGAAAGCCGAGGTCGACCGTAAGGAGGTCGCCAGCATCGCGGCCGCCGAGCGATCCCGGCGCACCGCGATCACCGAGTCCGAGGCGACCCGGGTCCGTGACGAGGCCCGCGCGACCGGCGCCCGGATCGTCGGCCTGGCCGAGGCGGAGGCCGAAGCCGCGCGCCTGGCCGCCTACCAGGACCTGCCGCCGGCCGTCCTGCAGGCCCTGGCGCTCAAGGAACTGGCCGGTCAGCTCCCCCAGATCAACGAGCTGACGATCACCCCCGACGTGCTGACCAAGCTGGTCGGGCGGCTCGGCCAGTGAGCACCCTGGCCCCGCGGATCGTGATCGTGTCGCGGCGCAGTGAGCTGGACGAGCTGCTCGCCCGGCACGGCACGATGGGCGCGGCCGCCTACTTCCTGCGCCAGCGGGGCCGGGACCTCGACGAGGTCACGGCCCGGCACGAGGCCCTGCGGTCCGCGCTCACCGAGGTGGGTGCGGCCGTCCCGGCCGACTGGCGGCGCGGGCACGTCGACCGCGCCGACCTGCCGCGCTTCCTGTTCGCTCCCGAGGACATCGTGGTCGCCGTCGGCCAGGACGGCCTGGTGGCGAACGTCGCGAAGTACCTGGACGGTCAACCGGTGATCGGTGTCGACCCGGAGCCGGGCCGCAATCCGGGGGTGCTCGCCCGGCATCGGGCCGGTGACCTGGCGGCCCGGTTGCGGTCCGGCCAGCAGCCGGCCCAGGAGCGGACCATGGTGGTGGCCCGGCTCGACGACGGCCAGGAGCTGTTCGGGCTGAACGAGGTCTATGTCGGCCACGCCGGGCACCAGTCGGCGCGGTACGTGCTCGGCACCCCCGACGGCGCCCGGGAACGGCAGTCGTCGTCCGGCCTGATCGTCGGCTCCGGCACCGGGGCGACCGGCTGGTGCGCGTCGATCGCCCGGGAACGGCCCGCCGGCCCGCCGCTGCCGGGTCCGGGCGATCCGGCGCTGTGCTGGTTCGTCCGGGAGGCGTGGCCCTCCCCCGCGACCGGCGTCACCAAGACGTCGGGACTGCTCAGTGCCGGTGCCGAGCTGGAGCTGACAAGCGAGTCCGAGCGTCTGGTGGTCTTCGCCGACGGTCTGGAGTCCGACGCCCTCGAACTCTCCTGGGGGCAGCGCATCCGGATCGGGGTGGCCGACAAGAGGCTGCGCCTGTCGTAGGATCGATCATCCTATGTGGATTTGAGGGCGTCATGTCGCTGGACACCACTGTCGTGATCATCGGGGCCGGGCCGGCCGGGCTGTCGCTGGCGAACTTTCTGCAGCGTGGCGGCGTCGGCTGTGTCGTGCTGGAGATGCGGGACCGGGCCTACGTCGAAGGCCGTCAACGCGCCGGGGTGATCGACCACCGGGCCGGGGAGATCTTCGCGGAGTTCGGCCTCGGTGACCAGGTCACCGGATCCGGGCCGGTCGAGACGTTACTGGAGATCCGCACCGACGGGGTGCCCCGACTGCTCGACGTGCCCGCGCTGGCCGGTGGCCGGCCCAGCCGCCTGGTCCCGCAACAGCTGCTGGTGCAGCGCCTGATCGGCAGCTATCTCGACGGCGGCGGTGACCTGCGGTTCGAGGCCCGTGACGTGACCCCGCACGACCTCGACGGCGACCGGCCGCACGTCACCTACCGCGACGCCGACGGCACCACCCACGAGCTGACCTGCTCGTACGTCGCCGGGTGCGACGGTTTTCACGGGGTGAGCCGGGCCAGCATCCCGGCCGAGGAGCTGACCACCTACTCGTTCGACCACGGCATCGGGTGGTACACGGTCCTCGCCGACTCTCCGCCGCCGCGTTACCCGTTGATGGCCGTCAGCCGGCACGGGTTCGCCGCGCAGTTCGCCCGGGGTCCGCAGGCCAGTCGTTTCTACCTGCAGTACCAGCCGGGCGACGACCCGCGGCAGTGGCCCGACGAGCACACCTGGAGCCGGTTGCGGCTGCGGCTGGGTGACGACGCGCTGCCCGAGGGGCCGATCACCGGTCGTGAGGTGGTGGAGATGCGCAGTTTCGTGGCCGAGCCGATGGCGTGGGGACGGCTGTTCCTGGCCGGCGACGCGGCGCACATCCTGACCCCGATGGGCGCCAAGGGGATGAACCTGGCGATCACCGACGCCTACCTGCTGGCGCGGGCGATCACGGCTTCCGCACTGCACGGCGACGACGCGGGGCTGGCCGCCTATTCGGCGGCCTGCCTGCGGCGGACCTGGGATTACCAGGAGTTCTCGCGCTGGTTCGCGGAGATGGTGCACGACGCGGGTGCCGAGTCCGACGCGTTCCGGCGACGACTGGCCCGGGCCCGGCTGGACCGGCTGTTCGAGTCGCCGTACGCGGCTGCCGCCTTCGCCGATCTGATGGCCGGTACGGCTTTTCCACAGGCCTGACACAGACTTCCTTGAGGTATTTATGAGCATCTATTCCTAGCGTTCGGCGGGTCCCATCCCACGAGGAGGATCCCTTGGATACCGACGACGAACTGGTCGGCCGGGTCTTGAGCCGGCGACAGGCACTCGCCGCGCTCGGACTCACCGGCGCCGGACTGGCCCTGGCCGGCACTGCCGCCCAGGCCGCGGGCGAACCCCGCTCCACCGTTGCTCCGCTGACCGTCGACTGTGTGGCGAAACCGGAGATGACAGAAGGCCCCTACTACGTCGACGAAGGTCTCAACCGCTCCGACATCCGCATCGACACCTACGACGGCACCGTCTCCGACGGCACCCGTTTCGTCCTCGACATCGACGTTCTCCAGATCTCCACCGCCGGCTGCACCGCCCTGCCGGGAGCACTCGTCGACCTCTGGCACTGCGACGCGTACGGGGTCTACTCCGACCAGGCCGCCAACGACTCGGTCGGGCACACGTTCCTGCGCGGTTACCAGGTCAGTGACGACTGCGGCCGGCTCAGGTTCATCACCGTGCTGCCCGGCTGGTACCAGGGCCGGACCGTCCACTTCCACGTCAAGATCCGGACGACGGGCACCGACGGCAACCCGTACGAGTTCACGTCCCAGTTCTTCTTCGCCGACGAGTTCAACACGACGTTCCTGGCCACCGACCCGTACGCGGCGAAAGGCACCCCTGACACCACCAACGCCACCGACTTCATCTACCTCGCCGCCGGGGAGCAGATGCTGTTGAACCCGCGGCGTGTCCGGGGCGGTTATGCGGCCCGGTTCGCGGTCGGCCTGGATCTGTCGGACACCGTGGTCGGCGGCGACGACAGTGGTGGCGGCCCGGGTGGTCCCGGAGGGCCCGGTGGACCGCCGCCGTCCGGTCCGCCGCCGACCGCTTCCCCGTCACCCTCGCCGACGGCGAGCCCGTCGCCCACCGAGAGTCCGTCCCCTACCGCTACGCCCTCGGAAAGCGCGTGATCCCCGAACGCGCTGGGCGCCGCCGTCCAGGTCCCCTCTGACGTTCGGCGCCTCTCATGTTCGGCGCCTCTGAGGTACGTCGCCTCTGAGATACGGCGCTGATCGGGCCTGCTCCGGTTCGTGGAATTCCTCCCTCTGCGAGCCGGAGCAGCACCCGATGGTCAGGCGAGCAGGGACTCGCGCATCGAGCGGCCCGGGTTGAAGCCGCTCACCACCCGGGTGCCGGTGGGGTCCCAGATGTCGACGGTGTTGTTGCGGCGCATCTGTTCGCGGATCGGGTTCGGCAGGGGCGGCTCGTCGGACATGGCGTCCCGGACCTCCTTGGCCGCGAAGATCAACGAGGCGGCCAGGGTGGCCTGGTCGGTGTCGGCCCGGACACCGCCGTACTCCCAGCCGGACGTCACCAGGTCGAGGATCTCGAAGAGGTGCTCCAGAAGCGGGGCGGCGGCCACCACCTTCACCGTCTGCTTGGCCTTGGCGCTGACGACCGTCACCGACGCGGCCACCTGGATGAACGGGTGGAAGGCGCCCAGCGGTCCGGCCAGCAGCGGGGAACGGAGCCGGGGGCCGGCGCCCTCCCACGTCCACCGGTAGTGCCGGCGGTCCACCTCGAAACCCTGCCCGGCCAGGGCCGCGTGAACGGCGTCGGCATATTCGTGCAGTATCACCGACGCGACCGCGATGCCGTCGTCGCCCTCGAGCAGCCGGGCGGCCTCGGTGGCCTGAGCGGCGTACCCACCGAGGGTCTGGCCGTTGCCCTGGCTGACGCCTTGACCGTTGCCGCCTTGGGCTTGGCCGTAGACACCCGGGGTCTGCCCGTAAACGGCACCGGCGGGCTGGCCGTAGACGCCGGGAGCCGCACCACCAGCCGGCTGACCGTAGACGCCCGCGGCACCTCCAGCAGGCTGGCCGTAGACGCCCGCGGCACCTCCAGCAGGCTGGCCGTAGACGCCCGGGGCCGGCGCGGTGCCGCCCGGCGCCTGGGGGAAGCGCTGCTGCAGTTCGCGGTAGATCTCCTGCTGCCGTCCGGCGTCGCTCTCGCCCTCGTGCTTATTCGATCCGAACCGGAACCACTTCATGTCGCCTCGTCTCAGCCGCCAGAAATCGCGGCTCGAGCCGCAACAAAGATCGCGGCACATGCTAACGCCTGTGCCCGAGGACGGCCGGACGCGAGGCACGGTTCAAGCGCCCGACACGGCGCAACCCCGAACCCGGCCGCGGGTCAGTGCCGGGTGCGATCCGCACCTTCATCTGCTCGGGGCCGGGCTCATGCGCGGTGGGTGACACGCCAGTCAAGGAATGGGACGGCCCGCATCGCACCACCCATCGACCGAAAGGCAGACCCGGCAGCGGCGGGCTCGGCGGCCGCTGCCGGGAGCAGGGTTGCTACGGAGTTGCGGGGACCGGGGCGAGCTGGGTGGTGACGTCGCCGTGGGCGGCGCGGACCCAGCCCTTGCCGGCCAGCCTCAGGTGGAGGGTGCGCATCAAGGCTTCCCGCTGGGCCGGCGGCAGGGAGCCGACGGCGGCGTGGGCGGCGATCGCGGACAGCGCGGAGGCGTCGTCGAGGTCGTCGGGGCGCGGTGGGACGCCGGCCTGACGGGCCCGGCGCAGACCGGTCTGCAGACCTAGGACCGCGATCGGTGGTACGCCCAACTCACGCTCGAGATATTCGAGGTCGGCCTCGTCGGCGACTTTGTTGCCGACGATCGCGACCGCGTCGGCGACCCCGGCCGCCGCGGCCAGTTCGCGGTACCGGCGGGCCACCGAGACGGACTCCGGCGTCGGCTCGGCGACCACGATGATCACGTCGAACTGGGCGTGCAGCGAGTTCGCGAACGCGTCGGTTCCGGCGACCATGTCGCAGACCACCCACCCGTCATCGGCCGGATCCAGGTGCGAGAGCAGGTTCTCCAGGATGGCGAGATGCCCGTGGTAGCAGCCGGCCCCGATGTCCTTGGGCTCGTACGTGCCGACGTGCATGACATGGGTACGCGGGTCGAGGACGACCGCGTGCCCGGCGAGCACGGGGTCGCCCGTGTCCAGGGTGATCAGGTGGGAACCGGGGCCGGGCGGGGTGGTGGCGACGAAGCGCTCGACGCCGCCGACGCGCGGGTTGGTGCCGAGCAGGTGGGTACGGACACGCCGCGCGTTGTCGGGGTGGGACAGGGCGGTGCCGGCGTCGGCGGTGACCCCGAGCAACGGGGCGAGGTGCACGTTGACGTCGGCATCGACGGCGAGGACCCGATGACCGGCCGTCCGCAGGTGTTGCACGAACAGCGCGGCCATCGTGCTCTTCCCACTGCCACCCTTGCCAGTGAAAGCGATTTTCATTTGCACGAAGCTAAGGATGCCACGGCCGGTTGGCAAGCACCGCCACTCCCCCCGATCCGCATTCACCCGTTCCAGAGCCGAGCCCATCCGAAGGAAACCGCCCGGAGACAGGCCGGGGCAGGGCGACCGGGTGTCCTGATGCCCCGGTGTCCGGTTGTCCGGCCGATGCGAAGGCTGGGTCGGCCTAGAGGCGGTTCGGTGTCAGGGGGCGGGTTTCAGGGCGAGGCCGTCGGCGAGGAACTGGACCGGCTGGCCTGAGCGGGCTGATCGGTCCGCCGCTACTCCGGTCAGGACGCTGCGGATGCCGTCGCGCCAACCTGCCTGCCGGACGAGCGGGTCGTCGCCGGGACCGCGGAACACGTCGTCGAGCAGCAGCGCGTCGCCGCCGCCGTGACCGCCCGAGCCCTGCTTGATGACGATCTCCTCGACCGGTTTCCAATGCTCCTGGACGGTCAGCCGTTCGTACGTCTCCTCCTCGCTCTTGCCCGCGGTCGGGTCGATGGCGGCTTCCGTCGAGCACCACGCCCGCTCCGACACTTCGAGTTCGAGACGCCCGCGCGTGCCGGTGAACGCGACCCGATAGCCCTCGCGCGGTGCGTAGGCTGTCAGCGAGTAGGTCAGCACCGCCTGATTCGCGTACCGGACCAGCACCGACATGGTGTCGTCAATGTTGATACCGTCGCCGAATACATCTTGATTACGGATGTACCCGTCCTCATGTTGAGCGTCCAGATAGAGCGCCTTCAACCGTGGATCAACATTGAGGTCGAGCCCGAACGGCCCACCGCCCACCCCGGCGCCATCCGGCCCGTAGAACCGCAGCCCAGCCTGCGCGAACACCATCGCCGGGCTGCTGCCGAGCCACCAGTTGACCAGGTCGAAGTGGTGTGTCGACTTGTGTACGAGCAGTCCGCCGGAGTTCTCCCGCTCGCGGTGCCAGCGCCGGAAGTAGTCGGCGCCGTGGATGGTGTCCAGCAGCCACTCGAAGTGCACGGCGGTGACCTGCCCGATCCGGCCGGAGGCGAGCACCTCGCGCACCGCGGAGTTACGCGGCGAGTAGCGGTAGTTGAACGTCACGATCAGCCGGGCCGAACTACGGGCGGCGGCCGCGGCGATCCGGGCGCACCCCTCCTCATCGGTGGTCAGCGGCTTCTCCACGATCACGTCGACACCGGCTTCCAAAGCGGCGCACACGTAGCCGGCGTGGGTGGCGTCGACCGTGGTCACGATCAGGGCGTCGATGGTCGAGAGCATGTCCGGGAACTCTGCGGGGTCGTACAACCGCAATCCGGTGTTGTAGTAGGCCATCCTGGTGCGGTTGGTATCACAGAGCGCGACGATCGTGCCGGTGTCGCTCCAGTCTCCGGCGAGCGCGTCGACGTAGAGCTGTGCACGGTGACCAAGCCCGACAATGCCGTAACGGCGGGTCATGGGGCTCCCTTCACGGAACGTTGTTGGGCGGGCTGACGGGCGATGGCGCGGTAGCAGGAGGCGGCGAGGCGACGGGAAGCGGCGAGGTGACGGAAGGCTCCGGGGCGGCTGACGACGGCGCCGTCACGGAAAGCGGTGCCGTCACGGCGGGCCGCGGGGTGACCGAGGACGATGGGGCGGGAAGGGCGTGGAGTGGGCGGAGGTGCCCGCACATGCCCCAGCTGGGGGCCGGGTCCGGGTCGGCGGCCTGCAACGTGGCCTCGTGCAGGTGCTGGAAGTCGCCGCGGTCGAGGGCGTCGAGCATGGCGGCGGTACGACGGGTCTGCGCCTCGGCGGTGTGTGACCAGATCCGGCGCCACTTTTCGATGCGTGGCCGGACCAGGGCGGCGGCGTCCCGGTAGAAGCCGGCGAGCGCGCCGGGGTCGTCGACCAGGCAGAGGAATCCCTCGACGGCCAGGTCCCGGCGCCGCCGTACCGGCTCGGCAGGATCGTCACCGAGGGTGATCGCCTCTTGATAACGGACCGGGTCGGCGACCACGTCGGCGGGGAAAGTCATCACGGCGTCGCCGGCCTCGGGCAGCCCCGCGTTCGACATCACCACGACGACTTGCAGGTCACCGTCGCTGATCGCCCGGTGGATCACGCCGGGGGTGAACCACACGGTGCTGCCCGCTTCGAGCGGTGTCTCCCGGAAGCCGGACATGTCGAGGGTCTGCAGCGTGCCTTTGCCGCCGATCACCACATATGCCTCGGTGGAGACGGTGTGCAGATGCGGGGTGCCGCCGCCATCGGTATAGACCTGAAGCCGGGTGACCGACGTCCCGCCGGGGAACTGGGTCATGCCAGCGCCTTTCGGCCGTGGGTGGCCAGGGCGGCGGTGCCGGGTTCGCCGTGGTCACCGGTGGTGATCACGACGGCGTAGCGGAAGCGCACGGTCTCCTGGTCGGCCAGGTCCAGTTCCTCGCTGAAGAAGGGGGCGGGGTTGAGACAGGCGAATTGCTCGGTACGGGCGAACCACTGCGGCGGGTGACGGGGGTTGGCCGTGTCGTCCACGATGAGCACGGTCGACGCCCGGCCGGTGCCGTCGTGACGGCCGCGGAACGCGAACCATTCGGCCCGGGTGCCGCGCAACTCGTCACCGCCCGTTGTCGACGAGGACTGCAGCAGGCCGTCGGAGAACGAGCGCGGGCCGCGCCAGAACAGGCCGCCGTAACCTGCGTTCTCCCGGCCCTTTGTGGTCGGGGATCCGAAAGCCAGAACGGCCCCGGAGACGTTGGTCATCGCCGTGTCGAAAGTGAGCACCCAGCTGATGTCGTCGATCACCGCGAAGGTGAGGGTCCGTTCCTCGGTGAGGACGGGCTCGCCGCCCTGTGCAGTCCAGTCAAGTTCGTGTGTCAACGTTGCCGCATCAATGTTGACGAGACGCCGGTGGGTGGCGCTGCCGTTGTTCGGCTTCTGTACATAGGAGCTGCCGTGTACATACGTCGGGCCACCCCAGAAGTTGTGCTCCCCCACGTGCGGCAACGACCAGGCGATTCCCTTGTGCCAGACGTGATCGTGCGGGCGGAACAGGGACACCTCGTCTCCGGCAAGCGTGCGCAGTGGGTGCAGGTAGGGCTTCGGGGATTCCCGTTGCACGGTGTCCGGGCGGTAGACGTACTCGGCGATGGGCACGTCTCCCGCGGACACGGTGACCGAATCGTCCAACCGGTGGTCTACGCGAAGGTCCATCGGTCTCCGTTCATGGCGCGGTAGAAGGGATGACCGTCGGTGATCTCGCCTCGCCTGACCTGCTGCCCGGTGGCCGCGGAGGCGTAGAGCGCCGCCACGAACTCCATGGTCCGGCGGGTGTCGCCGATACTCACCGGTGGTTCGGCACCGGCGTCGAGTGCGTCGAGCAGGACCGCGAGCTGATCGGCATGCCCACTCCTGGCGAGGAAGGCGACAGACCCAGGTGAAGCCGCGGGCGTGGGAGGCGGCGACCAGGTGATCGACTCGTGGCCGGGGGCGGGGGTCAGGGTCCAGTCGGCGTCGGTGTACCCGTACAGGTGGTCGAGTTCGACGGTGGCTCGTTCGAAGTCGAAACGCAGCGATGACGTCTGGCGGGGTGAGATCACCGAGTTGACGACTGAGGCGACCGTGCCGTCGGTGAACTCGACGAGGGCCATCGACACGTCCTCGGTCTCGACCGGACGGCTGCGGCGGGCGGCGACGGCGGTGATCCGTTCCCAGCCGCCGAGTACCGACAGCAGCAGGTCGAACTGGTGGATGCCGTGGCCCATCGTCGGGCCGCCGCCTTCGGTAGACCACCGGCCGCGCCATGGCACCTGGAAGTAGGCGTCGTCCCGGAACCACAGCGTGTGGCAGGTGGCGAGCAACGGCCGGCCGAGGGTTCCGGTCTCGATGAGGGCTCTCAGGTGGGCGGCGCCGGAGCCGAACCGGTGCTGGAAGACGGTGGCCAAGTGTGCCCCGGAGTCGGCGGCGGCTTCAGCGAGTTGGTCGAGTTCGGCGAGGGAGAGGGTGGGCGGCTTCTCGACCAGGACGTTCACTCCGGCTTTGAGGCATTGCAAGGCGATCGGCAGGTGGGTGGCGGGCGGGGTGCAGAGGTGGACCAGGTCGATCCCGGTGGCCAGCAACTCGTCGATCGAGGCGTGGACGGCGGGGATCTGCCACGTCTCGGCGAAGGCTTCGGCCCGGTCGACGGCGAGGTCCTGCACGGCGACGATCTCGACGCGGTCGCGGTGGGCCCGCAACGCTTCAGCATGAGCGCCCGCGATCGCCCCGGTCCCGACGATCGCCGCGCGGCGACGAGCGAACGATCGGGCCGACGTGTGGGAGTGCGACCGGGCCGACGTCAGGGCTGGCGATCGAGTCGACGATCCGGGTTTCCCTCGGTCCTGCGTGAATCGATTCATTCCTGACCGGAAGTCCTCTCTCGATCGAGATCGAAACTCTTTTCCACCTGCAGGAAAGCGCATTCCGAGGCTTTCATCCGACTCGACGGCCGTCAAGTGTTCACGGCGGGTTTCCCATCGATGCCGGGCGTGTCAGGATGGTGGTGCAAACGTTCCCGCAAATCGTCAAGGACTGCTCATGCCGCACCTGGACCTGCGCGAGGTGGCACTGCTGCTGCGCGAAAACGACGACGTCGCCGTGGCGACCCGGGAACTGCCGGCCGGCGACACGCTGCGCCACGACGGCCGGGAGCTGACCGTGCGGACCGCCGTTCCGCGCGGCCACAAGATCGCGCTGCGCGACCTGGCCATCGGCGCGCCGGTCCACAAGTACGGCCAGGTCATCGGCAGCACCACCGTCGGCGTGCGGGCCGGCGAGCACGTGCACGCCCACAACCTGGGCATGGCCGCCGTCGATCACGAGTACGAGTTCGGCACCGGCGTCAAACCTGTGGAACCGGCCACCGAGACGCGCACCTTTCAGGGTTACCGCCGTGCCGACGGCCGGGTCGGCACCCGCAACTTCGTCGGCATCGTCACCTCGGTCAACTGTTCGGCCTCCACCGCCCGGATGATCGCCGACCAGTTCCGCGGCCCGGTCATGGCGGCGTACCCGCACGTGGACGGCGTGGTCGCGCTCGCCCACGACTCAGGCTGCGGCCTGGTCCCGGCCAGCGAGGGCGGCCGGATCCTGCTGCGTACGCTGCGCGGTTACGCGAACCACCCGAACATCGGCGGCCTGCTGGTCCTGGGACTGGGCTGCGAGATGATCGGGGTGGACACGGTGCTGGCCGGGCTCCCCGAGGCCTCGGACACGATCGTCGAGAGACTGACCATTCAAGACACCGGCGGCGTACGAGCGACCGTGCGCGCCGGCACGACCGTCATTCGCACCCTCCTGGATCGTCTGAATGAACGCCGCCGCGAGACCGTGCCCGCGTCGTCCCTGGTCGTGGGCCTGAACTGCGGTGGCTCCGACGGCTATTCGGGCATCACCGCCAACCCGGCCCTCGGTCACGCCTCCGACCTCCTGGTGGCGCAGGGCGCGACCACCGTGCTCGCCGAGACACCCGAGGTGTTCGGCGCCGAGCACCTGCTCACCCGGCGCGCGGTCAGCAAGGAGGTGGGGCAGCGGCTGCTCGACCGGATCGCGTGGTGGCACACCTACGTCTCGGCGGGCGGCGGCACGCTCGACAACAATCCCTCCCCCGGCAACAAGGCGGGTGGCCTGACCACGATCCTGGAGAAGTCCCTGGGTGCGGTGGCGAAGGGCGGTTCCGCTCCGATGACCGCCGTCTACGAGTACGCCGAACCCATCACCGATACCGGGTTCACCTTCATGGACACGCCGGGGTACGACCCGGTTTCGGTGACCGGCCTGGTCGCCGGGGGTGCCACCGTCGTCGTCTTCACCACCGGCCGGGGTTCGGTGCTGGGCGGCAAACCGGCGCCGGTGCTGAAGGTGGCGACGAACTCGGAGATCTACCAGCGCATGCGCGAGGACATGGACATCGACACCGGCGGCATCGTCGCCGGAACCGTTTCGCTGACCGAGTCCGGCGAGCAGATCTTCGAGGCGATCCTGGCCGTGGCCTCCGGCGAACTCACCGCCAGCGAGGACCTGGACCTGGGCCGCGACGAGTTCGTCCCGTGGCAACTGGGCGCGGTCACCTGAGGTCAGGCCTGAGCCAGAGGGCCGGACGAGCTGCGTACTACGAGGGCGGTCGGCAGGATGACCTCGGCGCCGTGTGCGGCGGTGACCGTGCCGGCCCGGCCGAGCAGCAGGTCGAGACCGATCGCCCCGGCCCGATCCTTGGGGACGGAAACGCTTGTCAGCGGCGGATGACTCATCCCGGCGAGGCTGATGTCGTCGTAACCGACCACGCTCATCCGGTCCGGCACCACCGCGCCACGAGCCGCGAGCCGGTGCAGCAGACCCATCGCGACCAGGTCGTTGTAGGCCAGAACCGCGGTCGCCGGGCTGGCGAGCACCAGGTCGCCGGCGAGCACCCCGCCGTCGAAGGTCGGCGCCACCGTGCCGACCGGCAGGATCTCCAGCTCACGGTCGGCGCCGAATGCGGCGAGTCCGGCGAGCCGCTGCCGGGACGCCCACGAATCCTCCGGCCCGGAGACGAACGCGATCCGCCGGTGCCCGAGCGCCCGCAGATGCTGGACGGCCTGCCGGATGCCGTCGGCGACGTCGGCGACCACCGAGGTCATGCCCGGCACCCGCCGGTGCAGCAGAACCGTGTTCTGCGGGTCGGCGGCGGCCAGGATCTGCGCATCGGAGGACCGCGGCGAGCAGAGCAGGATGCCGTCGGTGTTGTGCCGCAACGTGGCGACGGCCTCCAACTCGGCGACCGGATCCTCGTCGGTGTCGCTGATGAAGACACCGCAGTCGACCGCCCGGGCCCGCGCGGTGACCCCCTTGGCGACATCAGCGAAGAAGGGATTGCGCAGGTCAGGGACGATCAAACCCAGATTGCCGGTACGCCCGGTGATGAGTCCCCGAGCCGCCCGATTGGGTCGATAGCCGAGCCGGTGTGCCACGGCAACGACGGCCTCCCGGGTCGACGGGCTGACCGCTCCGCCGGTGAGCGCCCGCGACACCGTCGACACCGACACCCCGGCCGCACGCGCGACATCCTGCACAGTCGTGCGCACCAAGCCACTCCTCAGCGTGTTCTCTTGTCGTCGCGCCCGGCCCGCGGGGTGACCTCAGGACTCACCGCTGTGGCCGACGCCGGGTGAAGCATAACGAGGCCCGGGACGGGGTCGCCCGTCCCGGGCCTCGTGCTGTCTGCGGCTGGGCCGGTCAGTAGTTGAACTGGTCGACGTTCTCGGCGGTGATCGCCAGGGCCGGGCCGAGGAGCAGCATCTTGGAGGTGCTGTCGTAGGTGACCGCGGGCAGGTCGGCCGAGACGTTGTTGGTGGCCTCCGGGGTCTTGCCCTGAGCGATCTGAGCGCCGGCCCACGCGGTCAGGAAGCCCAGGTTCTCCACGTCCCACAGGATCGCGGCGGTCGACGACTTGTCGGTCAGGTACGGCTTCATCGCCTGCGGCGTGCCCAGACCCACGGTGAACACCTTGCCGATCTTCCCGGCGTCCTTGACCGCCTGCGCCACCCCCGGCGCGCTGGAGGTGCACTCGCCGACCAGACCGGTCAAATCGGGGTGGGCGTTCATCAGGTCGGTGGCCATCTGCGTGGCCTTGGCCTGATCCTCACCGGCATACACGATGTCCACGATCTGCGCGTCCGGGTACTTCTCCTTCGTGTACGCCTTCTGCACCTCGATCCAGGAGTTCAGGTTCTCCGCGGTCTGCCCGCACGACACGATCGCGTACTTGCCCTTACCGCCCATCGCGGTCAACAGACTGTCGGTCAGGCCCTGGCCGATGCCCTCGGCGGTGGCCTGGTTGACGAACACCTCCCGCACACTCGACGGCGCGTCGGTGTCCGCGGTCGCCACATGAATCCCGGCATCCTTGGCCTGCTGCAACAACGGCGCCATCGAATCGGGGTCGTTCGGGGCCACGATCAGCGCGTCGACCTTCTGCTGAATGTAGGACCGCACGATGTCGGCCTGCGCCGCCGCATCCGCCTGCGTCGGCCCCTGATACAGCCACTGCACATTCCCCAACGCCGCAGCCGCTTGTTCACCACCGGCGTTCATCGCCTCGAAGTAGGGCACCCCCTGCAACTTCGGAACGAACGCCACCTTGTACGTCTTACTCCCCGCATCACCCGACGCGGCAGTATCCGTCTCGTTCTTCTTGGTACAGCCGGTGAGGACGAGGGCCGTCGCCGTGGTGATCGCCAGAGCACCGGCGAACTTGCGGTCGAAGCGCATATGGACTCCCAAGAATTGCAATCGCATTTTTGAAACGTTTCACCTTCGTGGTCATTTACGTTACGAGCCCATGACGTTTGTGTCAAGGATCTCAAAAATGATGCTCACGGCCTCGTGCCGCAGGGCGAGCCTGGCGGCGGCCGGTCCGACGATGGTGACCCGCTCGCCGGAGACCGACGGCGAGCGGCGTACAAGACCGGCCTGTTCCAACCGCCGAACCGTGCCGGTGGTTCCACCCGCCTGGACAGGGAACGGCCGCACCGAACCGATGCCGAGGATCGCTGATTGTACGGTCGGACGCCGACGTACCGGAGGTGCACGATGACCCAGGCCGCCACTCCGGCACCGGCCGCCGACGGGGAGCCGTCGCACGGTGAACGCAAGGGTGAACGCACCCGGCGGCGGATCCTGGAGACCGCCCGGCGCCTGTTCGCCGAACTCGGCTACGAGCGCGCCACCATCCGCGGGATCGCCGCCGCGGCCGAGGTGGACGTCGGCACCCTGCTGTCCGGCACCGCCAGCGCCCCGGAGATGCTGCCCGGCTGGGCCGGCGCCCTCGGCCAGCTGCTTCCGCCCGGAGCAGGCGGGCAACTACTGCGCTCCACCGCCTACTTCGACGGCCGCGGCACCACCCACTCCATCGTCGTCCTGTCCGCCTGGCTCGTACTCGGAGTCGTTCTGGTCCTGGTCAGCGGCGTGCGCGGTCGCCGACCGACTGCCAAGAGCGACGAGGCGGTACGTCCCGCAGCGCACGCGACCGCCTGACGGATCTTCCAGGGAGTACCGCACCCTGGTTGTTTCCGGGCGCCCGAGGCATGGTGATGCCCTCCACGAACAAGAGGAGCACCCATGTCCGACACCGCCCACCGAGAGCGACGGGCTCTTCGAGCACGTCCGCGCCGACCTGGCCTGAGTCAGCCGGTCCGGGGCCACGGGCTACACGCCGAGGATGCGAAGGATCGCGGTGGTCGTGTCCTGGATGGTCCGGTCCACGTCCAGATCCGGGTCCTCGAACCGCCGGGCGCTGATGCCCTCCACCAGGGTGAACACGATCGCGGTGGTCCGGTGCAGCTCGTCCGGCCCGACCGGGGCGCCGGCGGCGGCCAGAGCGTCACCGCAGAGCCGGCCGTACAGCTCGCGGAGCCCGTTGCGCAGCCGGTGCGCCTCGGCGAACTCCGGGCCGCGCACCTCCGGCAGGACGCCGAGCACGGCCACCGGCCGGCGTCCCGCGAACAGTCCGCGGATGTCGAAGTCGAGCAGCCGGATCAGCCGGTCCCGGGCGGGCAGGTCGGTGTCGTCGAACAGTTTCGCCGCGTACTCGACCGGTGGCCGCAACGTCTCGACGAGCAGTTCGCAAAGGATCTCGGACTTGACGGAGAAGTGTGCGTACAACGACGGTTGCCGGATGCCGGCCTGCTGCGCGATGTCCCGGGTGGAGGTGCCGGCGTACCCCTGGGCGGCGAACAGCTGCGCCGCGGCGTCGAGGATGCGCTCCCGCCCGCTACCCGCCCGGTTCCGGTGCTCCGTCATGCCGCGAGCCACTCCATGACCTCGCCGGATTCGACCAGCGACTTGTGCTGCAAGTAGTTGATCATCTTGAGGGCGTCGTCGTGGGCCTGCACCGAGCTGCCCGCGACCACGTCGGTGACCACGTTGAGGTAGAAGTCGCGCTGGTGGGCGTCGACCGAGGTGTAGAGGATGCAGATGTCGGTGAAACCGCCGATCAAAACCAGACTGTCGACGCCGTACGATTTGAGCACGATGTCGAGTTCGGTGCCGAAGAACGACGAGTAGCGCCGTTTGCGGATGTGGAACTCCTCCGGCAGCGGCGTCAGCCCGTGGGCGATCTCGGTGTACTTGTCGCCCTCGATGCAGTGCGGCCCCTCGGAACCGTCCAGTTCCCGGCCGATGTCGATCATGTGGGGTTTGTGGACCTCCTGAATCCACACCACCGGCACCCCCTTGGCCCGGCACGCGGCGACCATGGCGACGGCCTTGTCCCGCTGCTCGTGGGCGTAGGCGCTCTGCGGGCCGTCGAGCGGTCCGCCCTGGAAGTCGACGACCACGAGTGCGGTCTTCCCGACGATGTTCACTTCTGCTCCCCCAGCCAGGTGTAGACGGCGTCGCTGCTGACCAGCGCGTCGCGTTGCAGGTACTTGATGGCGCGCAGGGCGGCGTCGTGCAGCTCCTGCCCGGATCCGACGACCAGATCGGAGACGGTCCGGATGTGGTAGTCGTACTGGTGGGCGTCGACGGCCGTGTAGTGGATGCAGACGTCGGTCATGCCACCGATCAGGATCACCGTCTCGGCCTTGTAGCCGCGCAGCACGATGTCGAGTTCGGTGCCGTAGAACGCGGAGTAACGCCGCTTCTTGATCAGGTACTCGTCGGGGCGGGGGTCGAGGCCGGGGTGCAGTTCGGTGGCCGGCTCGCCTTCGATGCAGTGCGGGCCCTCGTTGCCGTCCAGCTCACGGCCGATGTCGACGAGCGACGGCTTGTGCACCTCCTGGATGAACACGACCGGCACCTGCGCGGCCCGGAACGCCTCGACCAGGGTGACGGCCGCCGCGTTGCGTTCCGGCCGGCCGGGCATGAAGGTCTGTTCGGGTTTGCTGGGCGTGAACGGGTTCTCCAGCCCGCCGCCCTGGATGTCGACCACGACCAGAACGACGTTCCCGACCGGTTTGAGCTGGTCGCTGGGGGTGATGTCGGTGACTTGCAGTGCCATCACGGGGGTTCCTTCCTTACAGACGGACGCGCGGGTCGACGGCCGCGAGGGCGAGGTCGACGAGCGCGTTGAGGACGACGTAGCAGGCGCCGAGAATGAGGCTGACGGTGGCGACGACGTTGGTGTCGGCGCCGCTGATCGCCCGTACCAGATATTGACCCAGGCCGTTCCAGCTGAAGATCTGCTCGACCACGACGAGGCTGGACAGCATCATGCCGAGCTGGACGCCGAGCAGGCTGAGCGCGGGGCTGGCGGCGTTGCGCAGCGAGTGCCGCCACAGCACCTTGGACTCGGTCTCGCCGAGTGAGCGCGCGGTCCGGGCGTACCCGGATCGCAGGCTGCTCGTGAGCCCGTCGGCGAGGACCCGGGCCAGGGCGAGTCCGGGGCCGAGTCCGGCGGCCACCGCCGGGAGCAGCAGGTGCAGGACCGCGTCCCCGGCGTACGCCAGGTTGCCGGTCAGGAGCCCGTCCAGCACGTACATGCCGCTGAGTCCCTCGCTCGGCCCGTACGCGGTACGCCCGGCGACCGGCAGGATCCGCAGGTGCACGAAGAACAGCAGGATGCCGCCGGTGGCCAGCAAGAACGACGGCGCGCTGGCGCCACTGAACAGGACGAACCGCAGCACCCCGGCGAACCGGCCGCGCATCGACGACACCCGGGCGAGCAGCACACCTAGCAACACGGTGACGAAGACGGTCCAGATCGCGAGTTCGGCGGTGGCCGGGATCCGCGAGCTCAGGTCGTCGGCGACCGGGCGTTTGCTGCTCAGGCTGATCCCGAAGTCGCCGCGCACGAGCCGTCCCAGGTAGTCGGCGAACTGGGCCCACACCGGGCGGTCCAGGCCGAGGTCGACGCGGGCCTGGGCGACGGCCGCCGCGGAGGCGTTGGCGCCCAGGTAGCCGCGGACCGGGTCGCCGCCGCCGTACCGGCTGATCAGGAACACCAGCACGACCAGGACGAGCAGGACGAAGAACAGGGCGACGGTACGTCGTACCGCGAAGCGCAGCATGGGGGTCAGGCTCCCTTCGCCCGTAGGACGGATCGCAGTCCGTCGCCGGAATAGGTGCAGAGCAGCGACAGCAGTCCGACGGCGAGGCCGGGGACGACCGGGATCCACCAGGCGTTGACGACGTACTGCATACCGGCCGACGCCATCAGGCCCAGCTCGGGTGCCGGGGCGGGCGCGCCGAGCCCGACGAACGACAGGGAGGCGATGGTGAGGATGACCGCGCCGATGTCCTGGCTGGCGGTGACGGCCACGGTCGGCAGCACACTGGGGACGACGTGCCGCCGCACCAGACGCAGTCCCTTCGTACCGCTCATCCGGGCCGCCTCGACGTGCAGGCCGGTGGTGACGCGCCGGACCTCACCGCGTACGAGACGGGCGTAGAGCGGCCACCAGACCACCCCGATCGCGATCATCGAGCTGGTCAGGCTGGGGCCGAGACCGGCGGCGATGGCCATCGCGACGATGGTCGCCGGCAGCGCGAGGAACAGGTCGGTGAAACGCATCAGCGCGGTGTCCAGGAAACCGCCGGCGAAACCGGCGAGAGTACCGATGACCAGGCCCGCGACGGCGGCGAACAGGGTGACCACGACGGCCGCGTACACGCTGGTGCGCATGCCGTCCAGCACCCGCGTCGCGACGTCGAGCCCGAGGTTGTCGGTGCCGAGCGGATGCCCGGCGGACAGCGGCGGCAGGTACGGCTCACCGGACGGCACGATCGCGCTGTACGGCGACAGCAGCGGCCCGCAGATCACCACGATCACCAGGACCAACAGCAGCCCGACAGCGATCCGCTCGCCCGGTCCGGCCGCTTTGAGGGTGACCGGCCGCACCAGGTCACGCGAGGACAGCATCGAGCAGCCTCCTGCCGTAGTCGCTGGTCATGCCGTCGGCCAGGTCGGCCGCCGGCACACGTTCGACGATCTGACCGGCACTGATCACGTCGATCCGGTCGGCGATGATCCGGGCGGCGGCCAGGTCGTGGGTGACGAAGAGGATGGACAGGCCCAGCTCGTGGCGCAGCAGGTTGAGCAGGTTCAGCACCGAGCAGGCGACCGACACGTCCAGGGCGCTCGTCGGTTCGTCACAGAGCAGCAGGGCCGGTGGTACGACGGTGGCCCGGGCGATGGCGACCCGCTGGCGCTGGCCCCCGGACAGTTCCGCGGGCCGGGCACCGGCCAGCACCGGATCGAGCGCGACCCGTTCCAGAGCTTCCCGGACACGGGCCTTCTTGTCGGCCGTGGACAGGGTGGTGGCGTTGTCGAGTCGTTCGGTGAGCAGCTGCCCGACGGTGCGCCACGGGGTGAGCGAGGCGCCCGCGTCCTGGAAGACGACCTGGACACCGGTGCCCTGGGTGGAGTCCACGTAGACGTCGCCGCTGTCGGCGGTCTCCAGTCCCGCGACGATCCGCAGAATCGTGCTCTTGCCGGATCCGCTCTCCCCGACCAGGGCCACACTCTCCCGGCGGGCGATACGCAGGTCGACGCCGGTCAGCACGGTCTTGCGGCCGGTGCCGAACAGGCCGCCGGTCCGGAACGACTTGGTGACCCCGACCAGTTCCAGGCTGTGCCCGCCGCGAACACCGGCCGGTTCACGATCGAACGCCGACCAGGTCAGCCGGTTACCGGCCCAGGACTCCGCTACGTCCGGCGGGGCGGTGGGCGATTCGGTCATGGCGGCGACCACCGTCGGTTCGGGCAGGCCGACCGGCCGGTCCCGGTCGGTGTCCAAGGTGAGCCGGGACGCGATCAGGCGCTTGGTGTACGCGTCGACCGGCGCGCCGAACATCGTGCCGGCGCTGCCCTGTTCGACGAGTTCGCCGGCCCGCATCACCGCCACGTCGTCGCACATCGCGCGGGCGACACCCAGGTCGTGAGTGATGAAGAGCATCCCGCAGCCCAGGCCCTCCCGCTGCCGGGTGAGCAGTTTGAGGATCTGCGCCTGCACGCTGACGTCGAGCGCGGTGGTCGGCTCGTCGGCCACCAGCAGGGCCGGGCCCCTGGCGAGCGCCAGCGCGATCATCACGCGCTGGCGCATGCCGCCGGACAGCTGGTGGGGGTAGGAACGCAGGACCGCTTTCGGGTCCCGGATCTCCACCTCGTCCAGCCAGCGCAGGCTGTCGGCGGGGGTGCCGGTGACCCGGCGCAGCATCCGCCCGATCGTCATGGTCGGGTCGAGTGAGGACATGGGGTCCTGGAAGACGGTGGTGACCCGGTGCCCGCGTACGCCGGCCCAGCCGGTCTCGTCGGTGACGCCGAGGCGGGTGCCGGCGATCGTCACGTCGCCGTCGGCGGTGACGTGCCGTTCGCTGGTGAGCAGGCCCTGGACGGCGAGTCCGATCGTGCTCTTGCCCGATCCGGACTCCCCGACCAGGCCGAGGCACTGGCCGGGGGCGACGCGCAGGCTGACGCCGGCGACGGCGACCACCGCGGGGGTCCGCGAGGTGTACCGGATGGTCAGGCCCGCGACGTCGAGCACCGGGTCGGCACTCATGAAGCCGGGTGCAGCAGGTTGAGTTCCAGCACGCCGGTGATGACCGGGTGCCAGGCGGTGTCGGCGCCGGCCACGTCCTTGGCGAACGAGGCGGTGCCCTTCATGGTCCCCATCGAGTACCAGTAGGCGGACTCGCTGACCATGGCGGCTGCTCTGCCGTACGCCGCCTGGTCGTTGGTCTTGCGGGCTGCGGCGAGCGTCTCGGCGAGGCCGGGCACCTCGGCGCCGAACAGGTCCAGGCCACCGTCCGGGGTGTAGAAGACCGAGGCCCACGCGTCGGGGTGTGCGGTGTCCGGGAACCCGGCGAAGATCGTCAGGTCCGGCGCGTCCGCGCCCTTGGCCAGCGCCGGGTAGTAGGTGCCCGCGGCGTAACCGACGCTCTCCGCCTTGATGCCGGCGGTGTTGAGCACGGCCGCCAGGTTGTCGCTGAGGGCCTGACCGTCCGGGCCGGTCTGGGTGTACGCGATCTTGACGGTCTTGCCGGCGAGGGCGCCCGAGGCGAGCCCGGCCAGCGCGGTCGCGTCGTAGGTGATCTTCTGCTGGTCGGTGCCCGGGTCGGCGAGCAGGTTGACCGGGAAGACCTCGGTGGTCGGCTCGGTGGTGTCCGGCAGCGCCTTCTTCATCAGCGCCGCGAAGTCGATACCGGCCAGCAGCTCGGCCCGGACATCGGCGGCCCCGACGGCAGCGCTCTTCGGGTTCACGAACAGCGTCGGCGTCTGCATGCTGGAGAACGCGCTGGTGGTGAGCGAACTGTCGCCCTTCAGGGTGGTGAAGCTGGCGCCGTCCAGGGAGCCGATGACACCGTCGAGTTCACCGCTCTGCAACTTGAGCTGGATCGTCGACATGCTCGCCAGCACAGTGAAGTCCACGGCGCTGTAACCGGGCTTGGTCCCCCAGTAGCCCGGGTAGGCCGTCAGCTTGTAGTCGGCGTCCGGCTCGAACGTGCCGTACGTGTAGGGGCCGGTGCCGGCGTCGTGCGTGGCGAACCAGTTGTCCTCGTCGGTGCTGGTCGGGTGGTCCTGCAGGGCCTTCGGGCTGAGCATCTTCGGGCCGAACGGGGAGGCCAGCAGGTCGAGGAAGGCGCTGTTCGGCGCCTTCAGCGTGATGACGACCTGACTGTCGGAGGGCGCTTCGACCGACTTGACATCGGCGACCATGTAGGACGGGCCCTTGGCCATCGTGGTGCGCCGCTGGAACGACGGTTCGACCGCGGACGCGGTGAAGGCGGTGCCGTCGTGGAACGTCACGCCGGTCCGCAGGTCGAAGGTGAACACGGTGTTGTCGGCGTTCGCCGCCCACTTGGTCGCGAGTGCGCCGGTGAGCTGCGGTTTCGCCTGCCCCGGCTGGTACTTGAGCAGACCTTCGTAGGCGCTGTTGACGAGGTTGAGCTCCGGGCCGTCGTATGCGGTGTCCGGGTCGGGGGTGCTGATGCCGGCGAGGAAGGCGAGTTTCAGCGTGCCGCCGGTGCCGGTGGACGACGAGGTCCCCGGGGTGGCGCCGCCGCTGCAGGCGGACAGGGCGGTCAGTGCGGTGGCCACGACGGCCGCGGTCAGGAGTTTCCTTCTATTCATCGTGCGCAACCTCTCGACGGATGTCACGGAGTCGCTCCGGTCTCGGCGGGACCCGCCGGGCTCGTTGCTATCGAGTGATAGGAAAGATCGAGAATGCGAACGAATGATGAAGCGATTGTTTCGTTCCCGAAAACTCGACTGCGGGCCCATTGCACAGCGAACGGACAGCAAAAAATGGCGCGGTCAGCAATTCACGCGCCACATCAAGAACCGGCCATCCCGTACGCCACCTGGGAAAATGCCATATTCAGAGCATCGTCGGCATCGCCGACGCACACGACTCCAGTGCGATTTCCAGCGCACCGCCGAAATGGAGGAAGCCGAACTCCGACCCTCCGGGTGGACCCACGACCCCATCCCGCTCACGCCAAGAGTCCACCATTCAGCGGGACCCAACCTGAGCTTGATTGGATACTATCCCAACTCATGCGGATCCCGCACTCCCCCGCCCGGCGAGGTTTCTGGATGCCGCCGGCCATCTGGCCACTGTTCGTCGCGACGGCTGCGGAGAGTGCCGCCGCCGGACCTGGTGCAGGGGCCTGGTGCCGGGGTCGCCGTTGGAGCCGCAGCGGTCTCCGAACCCGGAGACCGCTCCCCGCAGCGCCACCACCGTCACCATGAGCCTGTGACGACCACGTCACGCGGGCTCGGTCAAGATCCTTACCAACTCGGGGAGCTTCAGGCATCCGGGCGGACCGCCACCGTCTACTCAGGTCCGGTGGTCACGGGCGAACCGTCAGCACGATCTTGCCCTGGATGTGGCCCTGCGCGGCCCGCGCATGCGCGCCCGCTGCCTCGGACAGCGGGTAGGTGCTGTCCACCCCGACCTGGAGCAGACCGGAATCGAACAGCCGCCCGATCTCGGCGAGCTGGGGACCGTTGGACCGAACCTGAATGTTCGAGACCGTGATGTCCCGGCGCGCTGTCTCCTGCGGGTCGTACTCGGCGAAGAACACCGGAAGGATCGTGCCACCGGACTTGAGGACGTTCAGAAAGCGCTGGGCGCCCGGCCCGCCGACCGCGTCGATCACCAGGTCCACATCGCGGGCCACGTCGGCGGCGTCCGTCGTGGTGTAGTCGATGAACTCGTCAGCACCCAGCTCGCGCAGGAACCGCTCGTGCCGACCCGAGGCCACCGCGATCACGCGTGCCCCCTTCCACTTCGCCAACTGCACCGCGAAGTGGCCCACCCCACCGGCGGCGCCGTTGACCAGCACGGTCATCCCCGGCGTGATCAGCACCGGCCGGTGCACCTGCCCGGTGAACGGCGAGGGCACGTCATGGCCGAGATCGATCAGATACTGCCAGGCCGTGAGTACCGCCATCGGCGCCCCGGCGGCCTGCACGTGGTCGACCCCGGCCGGCTTGCGGGCCAGGTCCGCGGCCGGTGCGGCCACGTATTCGGCGTACGCGCGACCGTCGAACCCGGGAAACCGCAGCATCCCGAACACCTCGTCACCGACGGCGAACTCCGGCACGTCCACGGCGACCGCCTCGACCACGCCGGACATGTCCGTACCGGGAGTCAGCGGGAACTCCAACGCCGGCCGCATCTCGGGCGGCATGACCGTCATGCCCTCACGCAGGTACCAGTCCGGCGGGTTGATGCCCACGGCGTGCACCCGGACGAGCACCTCACCCGGCCCGATCGCCGGAACCGGCACCTCGTCGTACCGCAGAACGTCCGGCCCGCCGGCTTCGTGGAACTGGATCGCCTTCATCATTCCTGTCGCTCTCTTCGGGAATCGTTGCCCCTGAAGTCAAAGCCCGCGACGGCCCGGCCGTCCAAGACCGGTCCGGTAACCCGATCATTCCGAAACGGCATGACGCGTACGCTGGACCGGGTGAACGATCTCGGACAAGACCTGGAACTGCGCCTCGTGCGCTACTTCACCGCGGTGGCCGAGCACCAGAACTTCGGCCGGGCCGCCGCCGACCTGCACGTGGCCCAGCCGGCGCTGAGCCGCCAGATCCAGCGGCTCGAGAAACATCTCGGCGTACGGCTGCTGGACCGGATCCCGCAGGGCACCCGGCTCACCCCGGCCGGGCAGGCGTTCCTGCCCCGCGCGCGGGCTCTGTTGCAGGCCGCCCGCGAGGCCGAACTGGCCGTCCGCGAGCAGGCCGAAGCCGAACGGATCACCATCGGCTACGTCGAGGACCTGGTGATCACGGCCGCCGTCCGGGAACTGCGCCGCCGCCACCCCGGCGCCGAGATCACCACCCGGCACCTGAACTGCCGCGATGTCGGCGCACTGGCCGGCAAGGTTGTCGACGCGCTGATCGCACGGGCGCCGCTGCCGCTGGCCGACGACGACGTGCGCACCACCCCGTTGTACGAGGAGCCGCGGAAGCTCGTGGTCCCGCACGACCATCCGTGGGCCGGGCGCGCGTCGGTGACCTCGGCGGAGCTGGCCGGTGTGCAGGCGGCGCCCTGCGTGTTCGAGACCGCGGACTGGACGTCGTACCAGCTGCTCGGGTCAGGTGTTCCGCAGGTCGAGAGCTATGAGGACAAACTCGAACTGGTCGCGAACGGCCGGGCGATCGCCGTACTCCCGGCCGGTGATCGTCGTAGTTCGCTGCGTCCCGACCTGGCCACCGTCCCGATCGAAGGCGCCTCCCCCAGCCGGGTCGTCCTGGTCAGCCGCAAAGGCGACCCGAACCCGATGATCAGGAGCCTACGGCTGGCAGCCGAGGCCGCCCTACCCACCTGACCTTTCCCGCAGCAGCGCTGGTCGACGGGCGGGCCGGGCTGCTCGCCGACGCCCGGCGGCCGCGTCCTGGACCCCGACGAGCCGCTGGCCGGACCCGTCCTACGGGTCCTCACCCCCGACACCGGCTGGGACCTGGTCGGCTACGACGACTCCCCGGCCCGTTTCCACGCCGTCGCCGTGCGCGCTTGACCTGGACCCGGGGGTACAGGTTTAGCGTCGGCACATGAGCACAGCAACGGGCGGCGACTTCGACTACGAGACCAACGGCTCGGGGTACGCCCGGCAGCGCCGCCCCGACCCCCGGATCGCCGCGATGATCCACACCGTGCTCGGTGACGCCCGCACCGTGCTGAACGTCGGTGCCGGGGCCGGATCTTACGAGCCCGCCGATCGGTACGTGGTCGCGGTCGAGCCGTCCGCGCAGATGCGTGCCCAACGGCCGGCGACCGCGGTCCCGGCGCTGGACGCGACCGCGCAGCGGCTGCCGTTCGACGACGGCGCGTTCGACGCGGTGATGGCCACCGTCACCGTGCACCAGTGGGCCGACACCGCCGGGGGCCTGGCCGAACTGCGGCGGGTGGCCCGCGGTCCGGTGGTGGTGCTGACCTTCGACGGCGACGCCCTGGACCGGCTCTGGCTCGCCGAGTACGCCCCGGAACTGATCGCCGCGGAACGCCGCCGCTACCCGCCGGTCGACGACATCGCGGCCGCGATCGGCACAACGACCGAGGTGGTCGAGGTGCCGATCCCGATCGACTGCGCAGACGGTTTCACCGAGGCTTTCTACGCCCGTCCCGAACAGTTCCTCGACGCACGTGTACGGGCCGCGCAGTCCGCCTGGGGTTTCGTCGACGAGACGGCCACCGCCCGTGCCGTCGAACGGTTGCGCGCCGACCTCGGCTCCGGGGCGTGGGACCGCCGCCACGGCCACCTGCGCACCCAGCCGCAGTTCCTCGGCGCCTTGCGCCTGCTCGTGGGCCGCCCGGCGGGTTAGGCCCGCCGCCGGTTCATGGTGGCTTTCACGGTGGTGGTGAACAGGTCGGCCACAGTGCACGGCAGACCCGGCCGGCCGGTCCTGGTCGTTCCCATGGATCGAGCTGGGCCTCTACCTCACCCTCACGGTCCTGCTGGCCGGCTTCGGTTTCGCCCGGCTCCGGCACGTCTAGGCGTGGCTCCACTTCTGGTGGGAGGCGCCGGTGCACTCCCAGATCTGCACGACCACCCCGTTGGAGCTGCTGGCGTCCGGGATGTCGACGCATTTGATCGCCCACAGGTTGACCAGGTCGAACGACGAGTTGTAGTCCCACTGCTGGGCCGGTGCGCCGGTGCACGTGGCCAGCCGGAGGGTCGCGCCGTCGTCGGTGCTGCCGATCTGCACGCATTTGCCGCGTACCCGCAGGGTCTTGTCGGATCCGATGGTGAAACGCTGACCGGCGGAACCGTTGCAGGCCCAGGACTGGATCTGCCCGGTGCTCGCCGGGGCGTACAGGCAGGTCCCGGTGCCGTTGCTCTCGAACGGGGTTCCGGTGGCCGCCGCCTCGGTCGTGGGGGTGGTGGTCCCGGTCGCGGCGGTGGACGCGCCCGCGGACGGCTTCTTACCGCCCTTGACCGTGCCGGCGGCGGTTGCGCTGGCTGACGGGGCGCCGGGTGAAGGGCTGCGGCGGGGACGGACGGCTTTGCTCGGCTTGCCGGGCAGTGGCGTCCCGGCTCCGGCGGCCTGACCGGGCAGCGAGGCGGACGGCAGGGCCTGCGGGCTCGGCGTCTCCGGCTTCGACACCAGCGGGTACGTGATCGCCCCGACCGCGATCAGCAGCGCCGCCACCGCCACTCCGACGGCGACCGGTGCACGCCGTTTCTCGGCCTTCTTCGAGGCGGACTCCGTGGTCAGCGACTCGGACGGCTCACTGGGTTTGCCGGCGGCGACGGCGGCGACCGGAGCGGGCGTGGCGGTCTTGGGTTTGGTGGTGGCGAACGTGGGGTCGCCGTAGACCGGGACGTCGGCCGGCGGTGGTGATCCCGGGGCGGTGGCGGCCAGCAGGAGACGGTGCGCGGTCTCGGCGTCGGCGCGGCGGGCCGGGTCGCGCTGGAGCAGGGCGGTCAGCGCGACCCGCAGCACACCGGCTCGTTCCGGCGGGTCCGGCAGTTCGGTAGCCAGGGCCGCCAGGGTGGTCATCGGGGACGAGCGGACGTACGGCGGGCGGCCCTCGACCGCGGCGTACAGCGTGGCGCCCAGCGACCACAGGTCGGCGGCCGGGCCGACCTCGCCGTCCAGGGCGCGTTCCGGAGCGAGGTACTGCGGGGAGCCCAGGACCACGCCGGTGCGGGTGATGCTGACGTCGCCGGCCACCGTGGCCAGGCCGAAGTCGGTCAGGACCACTCGGCCGTCATGGGCCAGCAGGACGTTGCCGGGTTTCACGTCGCGGTGCAGCAGACCGACCCGGTGGGCGGCGCGCAACGCGGCGAGCACACCGAGGCCGACTCGGGCCACCTGGTCGGGAGCCATCGGGCCGTCGTCACGGACAGTATCGAAGAGAGAGCGGGACGGCACCAGCTCCATGACGATCCACGGGTCACCGCCGTGGAACACCACGTCGAAGATGCGGACCACGTTGGGCTGGTCCAGCATGGCGATCGAGCGGGCCTCGCGGATGGCGCGTTCCCGCAGCGCAACGAGTTCCGGCTCGGTGAGGCCGGGCGGGGGCGTCAGCTCCTTGATCGCGACGTCCCGGGCGAGCAACTCGTCACGGGCCGCCCAGACGCGACCCATGCCGCCCTGGCCGAGTTGACCTACTAGGCGGTAACGTTCTGCGATCAAATTCGACACTGCGGCACGGTACAGGGATCGACCGGCTCCGTGTGTCCGCAGGGGAGAGTTGTCAATCAGTCGTCAATCGGACGTATCACGTCTCAAGATCGCTGTTCACGGTGGCCGGTGGCCCGCCGGGGACACGGGCCCCGGCGGGCCGACCGTCCACAATGTGGGACTTATGACTTCCGGCACAGCGGTCACCACGAGGTGATCGACGGCTGAACCGCGACGAGCCGGGTCTGCGCGCCGACGATCACGGCACCGGGCGCGGCGGCGGTCATCATCACCCCGTGGTCGGGAACGGGCTGGCCGGCGGCCGGGCCGAGGTTGACGGCGAGCGCGGTGGCGAACTCGGCGCCGAACAGCCGCCAGCGGGCCGGGGTGGTGTCGCCGAGCGCGGCTCGGCGGGTGGACGGGTACGCGTACGGGAGGGCCATCTGTGTCATGTCCCCAGCTTGACCTGGGTTTTTCTGCTCGCCCCGTGAGCCTCCTGTGGGATTACTGAGTGCGCGGTATCTGGCGGGGCCGTGGCAGGGTTAGCTCATGACGTTCCTGACCACCGCGGTTCTGTCGGTGTCCCTGACCGCTGTCCCGATCCCGATGGCCGCGGCCCCGCAGACCACGTGCACGGTCAAGAACGATCTCCTCGACGAGATCTCCGGCCTGGCCGCCGACGGCGACGGCTACGTGGTGGTCAACGACGGCGCCGACGACCCGAACGGCCGCAAGATCTTCTTCCTGAACAGGAAGTGCAAGGTCACCGACAAGGTGTCCTACCCGTCGCAGCCGCGCGACACCGAGGACCTGGCCCGCGGCGCGGACGGCACGATCTGGGTCGGCGACATCGGTGACAACAGCCGGGTCCGCGAGACCATCGGGGTGTGGCGGCTGAAGCCGGGCGGCAAGTCACCGACCCTGTTCCGGATGTCCTACCCGGACGGTGCGCACGACGCGGAGGCGCTGCTGGTCGGCTCGGACGGTGTCCCGATCATGGTCACCAAGGATCCGCTGACCGCGGGCGTCTACGTGCCGGCCGGGCCGCTGACGGCGGACGGGACGACACCGCTGCGGCGGGCCGGGGACTTCACGATCCCGATCACCGCGACCAGCAACCCCTACGGTTTCAAGGGGCGGCTGGTGGTGACCGGCGGGGCGGTGAGCGCGGACGGCCGGCGTATCGCGCTGCGGACCTATGCCGACGCCTTCGAGTTCGACGTGCCGGAGGGCCAGACCGATGCGGAGGGCCTGGTCAAAACCATCAGCGGGGGTACGGCCCGGACGGTCGCGCTGCCGGACGAGCCACAGGGCGAGTCGATCGCGTACTCCGCCGACGGCAGCGCCCTGCTGACCATCTCCGAGATGGCCGACGGGCTGAAGAAGGTCGACCTGCTGAGCCATCCCCTGGACGGCGTGCCCGCGGCGGCTCAGGTGACGACCGAGCCCACCAAGGCCGCAAAGGCCGCGCCCGCTTCCAACAACCGGGAGCTGCCGACCGGGGCACTGATCGCCGGCGGGGCTCTCGCAATCGCCGCCGGGCTGATCGGCCTGGTGATCGCCCGGCTGCGGCGGCGCCGCTAGACGCCTGCGCTGGAGGGAACCGGCCGAAGAGCTGTCCGCCCGGGACTCACCCGAAACCTAGTCGACGATCCGCGGGTGGTCGACCAGGAACCTGGCCACCCGGTCGCCGTTGACCGCGGCGAAGAAGTCCCGGGCCCCCGGTTCCAGTTGCTCGCCCAGGTACTTTCCGTTCTCGAAGTACGCCCGGCCGGGCAACGTGACCGAGACCGGGGCGGTGAGCCGGAGGTTCTTGACGGCGGTGGCCCAGGCGAGGGCGCTGTACGGGCCACCGATGAACGTCAGGGAGTCGCCGAGCGCCCCGATCACCCTCGGCAGCTTGGCCGGGTCGGCGGCCACGGCCCGGGCCGCCTGCCCGGCCAGGGCTCGGACGAGCTGCCGCTGGTGGCGCTGACGGTCGTAGTCGACGCGGGGCAGACCGTAGCGCTGCCGGACGTAGTCGAGTGCCTCCCAGCCGGTCAGACGTACCGGCGACGGGCTTTTGCGGTAGGTCTTCTGCACGCCGGTGTAGGGCCGTGGGCAGTTGTCGTGCCCCCGGCACTCGGGCCGGCGGTCGCGGGGCCGTCCGTCGGGCTTGCGATGCTCGGAGACCACGTCCTGGTCGATGACCATGGTGACGCCGCCCATCGCGGTGATCAGCCGTTGGAAGCCGCCGAAGTTCAGGACCGCCCCGGCGTCGAACCGGCGGATCCCGGTGACCTGCCCGACCGTGCGCGACAGCAGGTCGAAGCCCTGGGCCGCGTCGTAGCGGTTCGGGCCGGTCTGGCTGCCCAGCGCCATCGCGGCGTTGATCTTCGCGCGCTGGGTGGGGCTGCCGTTGCGGGGGAAGGCCGGGATCTGCACCACCAGGTCGCGGGGCAGGGAGAAGAGGTAGACGCCCCGCCGGTTCCGCGGGATGTGCGCGATCATGATGGTGTCGGCGAGCGGCCGGAGATGGCTGCCGCGCGGGTCGATGCCGACGAGCAGCAGGTTGACCGGGCCGTCGATGGTGAGGGCGGATATCCGGATCGGGTGGGCGGCGGCCAGAGTGCCCGGGACCAGCAGGAGAGCGCCGACGACGATCCCGAGCCGCACCCACCACGGCCGCGTTGAACTGCCCACTTGACCTCCTCGAACGGCTACCAACCAGGGATGGTGGCACAAACCGGACTTCCGGCCGGCTCTTCCGCGCATCTGTCACTCGTCCGGTTGCCGTGGGTGAGATTTCGGTCCCGTTACGGGAGCGAATCACCGAATCCCGTCAGCCGTCCGGATGATATTTGCCGAAGGATTGAACCGGCCGCCCCGACAAGGCGTATCACCCACGGCCAGCCTCCATTCTTCAGGACGGGAGAACCGCCATTCCCACCGCTCGGCGTGTCATCAACCCGGAGGTTCTGCTGCGGGGTGCGGCGAACCATTTCCTGCAGTATTCGACAATCGACATGGACACTCTCGCGGGTGAACTCGCGATCAGCCGGGCCACTCTCTACCGGGCGGTCGGCAGCCGGGACGGACTGCTCGGGGAGGTGCTGTGGGCGATCGCCGAGATCCTGATCGCGGAGGCCGCCGGGGAGACCCGTAACACCGGGCCGGAGCGGGTCATCGACATCTCGCGGGTCTTCGCGGAGCTGCTGGAGTCGGCACAGCAGCTGGGGCGGTTCATGGCCGCCGAGCCGGAGGCCGCGGCCCGGGTCCTGTTCACCGCGGCCGCCGATGTCAAACACCGGTCGATCGACGCCCAGGTCCGGATCTTCCGGGACTCCGGCATCGAGGGCGGCCCGGACGACCTGCGCCGCCGTGCCGCCCTCTACGTGCGCACCCTGGAGGGGGTGTTGTACGGCCCGCTGCTGGGCAGCGGGCCGATCGCCTTCGAGTCGGCCGAGCCGGCTCTGCGGGCGCTGCTGCAGGACTAGCAGGCCGTCGCGGTGTACTGCTCGACCGCCGCGCCCCGGCCCGGTCCCGGGCAGATGAACTGCTGGTAGCGGGTGTCGCCGTCGACGAACACCTTCAGCCAGGAGATGCTCATCGACGAGATGGTGGCGTTCGGGGTGTTCGGCGCGAAGTGGCTGGCCCCGTTGAGCTCCAGGAACGCCTTGCCGGGTGCCGCGGGCAGGCTCTCGAAGAACGGTGTCGAGAAGCTGCGCACCGGCGCGATGGTGTCCGCCTCGGCGCCGACGATCAGCGTCGGGACCTGCACCTGCCGGAAGTTCTTGGTCAGGTTCCACGGGGTCAGCGGGATCGCGGCCTTCAGCGACGACCGGCTCTGCGCGGCCTCCAGTGCTCCGCCGCCGCCCATCGAGTGCCCGACCACCGCCACCCGGGCCGGGTCGATCTTCGCCTTGGCGCTGCTGCTCCTGGTCAGGAAGTCGGCGGCGGCCAGCAGTTGCCGGCCCCGGCTGGCCGGCTGGTCCGAGGTGGTCAGGGTGTCGATGTTGAACACCACGAACCCTTGCGAGGCCAGGCGCGGTGCCAGCCACGCCATGCTCGACTTGCGGGCGGTGAAGCCGGGCGCGATCACCACCGCACCGAACGTGCCCGCGCTGGTGTCGGTCGGCGCGTAGATGTCGCCGCCACCGAACCCGGACACCGAGGCCCGCGCGACACTGCTCTCGGCGATCGCGAACGGCCCGCGCGCCGCCTGGATACTGCTGTTGCTCGGCGCCGGCCCCTTCGCGAATGACCCGGTGGCCGCGTCAGCCGTCGGGATGAGAGTGATTCCAGCAGCACCGAGAGCGACGGCTGCGGCGATTCCGAATACCTTCGGGATTGTCTTGCCCATTCTCTTTCTCCCCACTGGATAAAAACGTCGTCTGCCATCGAATGTTCATTCGCCGCACGCCGATCGACAATGGTTCGGTCGATAACTGAGACGGGGGTTCGGGCACCCCCCGACAAAGCCCTCGAATCGGGCAAACCATGCCGCACATTGAAGTTCAGCGATTGGCTTCCGGATGTTGACCGACCGTCTTCAATGGATGCTTAACGTCCGCCGCATGAATCGGCGAAACCTGTTGCGAACCACCCTGGCCGGCGCCGGTGGCCTGGCCCTGCCCTTCACCGCGTGGTCGGCGGCGTACGCCGCACCGGCTCAGAACGCGACCGGCCCCTACGGCGCGCTGCGGGCCGCCGACAGCAACGGCATCCAGCTGCCGGCCGGCTTCACCAGCACGGTGATCGCCCGTTCCCGGCAGGCCGTACCCGGCACCTCCTACGTGTGGCACGACGCCCCCGACGGTGGCGCGGTGATCCCCGACGGCAGCGGCTGGATCTACGTGTCGAACGCCGAGGTCAGCTCCTCGGCGGGCGGTGGCGCGTCCCGGATCCGGTTCGACTCGGCCGGCGCGATCATCGGAGCCTCCCGCATCCTGTCCGGCACCAACCAGAACTGCGCCGGCGGCAAGACCCCGTGGAACACCTGGCTGAGCTGCGAGGAGATCACCCTCGGCCGAGTCTGGGAGACCTACCCGCTCGGCGGGACCGCGGTGGTCCGGCCCGCGATGGGACGTTTCAAGCACGAGGCGGCCGCCGCCGACCCGGTCCGCCAGGTGATCTACCTGACCGAGGACGAGACCGACGGCCGGTTCTACCGCTTCGTGCCCGGCACCTGGGGGAACCTGTCGACGGGCACGTTGCAGGTGCTCGTCGCCGGGACCGGCACCAGTGGCTCGTTCAGCTGGCAGAACGTGCCGGACCCGGACGGCTCCCCCACCCGGACCCGGTATCAGGTCTCCGGCGCGAAGTCCTTCAACGGCGGCGAGGGCTGCCACTACGCGAACGACACCGTCTGGTTCACCACCAAGGGCGACAACCGGGTCTGGCAGGTCGACCTCCAGAGCAACACCTTCGAGCTGGCGTACGACGACAGCCTGGTCACGTCCGGTTCGGCTCCCCTGACCGGCGTCGACAACGTGACCGGCTCGTCGTACGGCGACCTGTACGTGGCCGAAGACGGCGGCAGCATGGAGATCTGCGTGATCACGCCGGACGACAAGATCTCGGTGTTCCTGCGCGTCACCGGTCAGGGCTCGTCCGAGCTGACCGGCCCGGCATTCACCCCGGCCGGCAACCGCCTCTACTTCTCGTCCCAGCGCGGCACCAGCGGCTCGTCCTCGGGCGGCATCACCTACTGTGTCACCGGCCCGTTCCGGACGTGACGGACCCGGTCGGCCCATGGTAGGACCCGTTTCCTGGTGCGTACGTTTGTACGCACTAGGAAAGGGATCTCGATGGACCACGCCACCGCACGCCGGCGCACCGCGCTGTTCGCGCTCTTCTTCATCCCCGGGCTCAGTCTCGCGTCGTGGGTGACCCGCACCCCGGACGTCCGTGACCTGCTCGGCGCCACCACCGCCGAGATGGGCCTGATCCTGGTCGGGCTCTCCGCCGGTTCGATGATCGGGATCCTCGGCTCCGGGGCGCTGGTCAGCCGGTTCGGTACCCGGCCGGTCGCCACCGTCGGCATCCTCACCGCCACCGCCAGCGCCCCGGTCGTCGGGATCGGCGCCGGCCTGGCCAGCAGTGTGCTCGTCGCGGCCGGGCTGTTCCTGTTCGGTTTCGGCATGGGCGGCAGCGAGGTCGCCATGAACGTCGAGGGCGCCGACGTCGAGCAGATCATCGGGCGCGCGGTGCTCCCGCTCATGCACGGGTTCTTCAGCTTCGGCACGGTACTCGGCGCCGTCGCCGGGATGTTCCTGACCGCCGCCGACTTCTCGGTCACCTGGCACCTGGTCGTCATCGGGCTGATCACCGCACCGGTCGCCGCACTCGCCGTCCGGCAACTGCCCTCCGGCGTCGGTGTCCAGCCGCGCACCGCCACTGCCGACAAGAGCGGCCCGAGTGTCTGGCGCGACACCAGGCTGCTGCTCATCGGTGTGGTGGTGCTCGCGATGGCCCTGGCCGAGGGCGCCGCCAACGACTGGCTGCCGCTGCTCATGGTCGACGGGCACGGCTTCGACGCCGCCCTCGGTTCGGGTGTCTACGTGGTCTTCGCCGCCGCCATGACGATCGGGCGGTTCGGCGGCGGCTGGTTCCTCGATCGGTTCAGCCGGGCCGCGGTCCTCGGCGCCAGCGCCGTGATCGGCGGGATCGGCGTGGCCCTGGTGGTCTTCGTCGACAACCAGATCGTGGCCGCCGCCGCGGTGCTGCTCTGGGGTGTCGGCGCGGCCCTCGGTTTCCCGGTGGCGCTGTCCGCGGCCGGCGACTCCGGCGACAACCCGACCACCCGGGTCGCCCTGGTCGCGTCGGCCGGGTATGTCGCCTTCCTGGTCGGGCCGCCGGCTCTGGGTTTCCTCGGCGAGCACTACGGCCTGCGGTACGCGATGGTCGCCGTCCTCGCGCTGCTGGCGGTGGCCGCGGTGGTCGCTCCGGCGCTGAACCGGCCGAAGACCCCGGTCCCGGTCTGACGGCCAGCCGTTCCCGGATGCGGTGGAACGTCGGGAGAAGTTCCACCGCCCGTACCCGCGTGGTGACTTGGGGTGCGAATCGAACCCGAACTCACCACACTGAAAAGGCATTCGCGCCTTGACCGGGAAGGCCGCCTAGCCGGGGCGGGTCGCGTCGGCGATGGCCTTGTGGGAGACGTGGGCCGTCAGGCCGCCGTCGACCACGATCTCGGCGCCGTTGACGTAACCGGACTCGTCGGAGACCAGGTAGACGATCAGCGGGGCGATGTCGTCCGGGGTGCCCACCCGGCCGAGGGGGATCTCCGGGAGTGCCGCGTCGAAGAACGCCTGCGGGGCCGACGCCATCAGCGGGGTGTCGATCAGGCCGGGCATCACCGCGTTGACCCGGATGCCGCGCACGCCCAGTTCCAGGGAGGCACTGCGGGTCAAACCCCGCAGAGCCCATTTGCTGGCCGTGTACGGGGCGGCAGCGTGCCCGGAGACCGCGGCGACCGAGCAGATGTTGACGATCGACGAGCCCGGTGGCATCAGCGGGACCAGGGTCTTCATCGACAGCATCGGGCCGGTCAGGTTGATGGCCAGGGTGTTCTCCCAGGTGTCCAGATCGATGTCGGGCAGCCGGTCACGGCCGGTGATCCCAGCGTTGTTGACTATCGCGTCAACACGTCCATACGTTTCCCGCAAGTGTTGAGCCAGGCCGGTCCACTGATCGAGCGAGCGCACATCCAGTGGGCGTACTCCCTCGGCGTCCAGGACGTCGGTGGCGATCACGGTGGCGCCCTCGGCTCGCAGCGCCGCAGCCTCGGCCGCGCCCTGGCCCCGGGCCGCCCCGGTGATCACGACGATCTTGCCCGCGCATCGCATCATGACTCCCACGGGTTGACGTTGGCCGGTTCGGTGCCGCCGGCGGTCAGGTAGCCTGCGAAGACTCCGTCCGGGTCGCGGCGGGCGCGGATCGACTCAAGGCGCTGGTACTGGGATTCGCCCATGAACCGGACCTGACGGGCGGTGAAGTCGGAGTCGCCGAGGTACTGCCCGGCGGTGAACGGTTGCAGTTCGGTCATCCGGTCGGTGAGCCAGGCCCGGAGGCGGATGTCGTCGGCGGGATCGTCGTAGACCAGGTAGGTCGCCGAGTAGATCTCCGACTGCAGGGAGAACGCCATGTCGGGCAGCTCCCGCAGCGGGGCCATGCTGAACCAGATCACGAACGACCGTACGGTAGGAAGCCCGGTGAACAGCGGATGCAGCGCTTTGGTCAGCTCGGCCGGTGGCCCGCTCAGCCAGGCGTTGTCGACGATGTACCGGAACCCCTCCGGGTTGGCCGCCATCTGCCGGGCCGCATGCGACTCGAACGACGACGGGACAGCGGTCTGCCGGTGCAGCGTGTGGTCGATGACCGGGCACGTCTCCAGCGGAGCGAGAGCCGCGACGGCCTCCTGCTGCGAGTCGACGAGAGCAAGACCGGTCACCGCCAGAACTCCATCGGCGGACACCGCGACGATCTCCACGTCCGGCGAGATCGTGGCATGAATCGTGTGCAGCCACGTCATCACCTGGTCGAACAGCTCGAACGGGTACACGTGGACGGTCTCGGCGATCACCTTCGGGAGCGGGCGGGTCTGCAAGTGGAAGCGGGTGACCAGCCCGAAGAAGCCGGGGCCGGAGCCGCGGGCGGCCCAGAACAGGTCGCTGTTCTCGGTCGCTGAAGCCCGGACCAGGTCACCGGCGGCGGTCACCACGTCGATGGCGACGATGCTCTCGGCGGCCCAGCCCCATCCGCGGGCGTTGTAGCCCTGGCCGCCCTGCAGCAGGAACCCGCCGACACCCACGGTCGGGCAGTGGCCGCCGCCGAAGAAGCGGCCGTGCAGGGCCAGGTACGGGCGCAGCTCGGCACCGCCCTTGACCGGCGGGGTCACCGACACGATGGTGCTCTCCGGGTCGTACGACATCTCCCGGAAGTCGCCCAGGTCGATCAGCAGGGCGTCGTCGCGGACACTCCACGCGGCCCAACTGTGGCCACCGGACCGGATGGCGATCCTCCAGCCACGTGACTTGGCCAGCCGTACCCCAGCAATCAGATCTCTTTCGGTCTTGGCCCGGAGAACGGCGGCGGGCTGACGGCCGGGACGGCGGGCGTTGAAGACCCGGCCCACGCGGGCCTGCTCCCAGCCCGGATCGCCGGGGAGGACGAGGTCCATGATCAGCCGCCCATCGCGGAGACGCCGCCGTCGATCGCGATGTCGGCGCCGTTGATGAACGTGGCGTCGTCGCCGGCCAGGAACGCGGCCAGTTTCGCCACGTCGGCGGGTTCACCGACCCGCCGCGACGGGGTCTGGGCCAGCAGTCCCGGCACCGGGCCGTCCGGGTCGTCGACGAATTGCGCGGTCTCCGGGGTGCGGATCATGCCGGGTGAGATGGTGTTGGCGCGGATGCCGACGTCGGCGCCCTGCGCAGCCAAATGCCTGGTCAGCGCCAGGACAGCGCCTTTGGCGGCGCCGTGCGGAGCCATCGGGGTGAACGCCACGCCGCGTTTCGCGGCCACCGACGCCACGTTGATGATCACCCCGCCGCCGCGGGCGACCAGGTGTGGCCAGGCGGCGCGGACGCAGTGGAAGACCAGGTGGAGTTCGTTCTGGATGGTGAAGTACCAGTCGGCTTCGGGGATGGTGTCGATCGGGCCGTGGCGCAGGGCAGACGCGTTGTTGTAGAGGATGTCGATGCCGCCGAAAGCCTCGACGGCCGCGGCTGTCCACGCGTCCGCGCCGACCTGGTTCCCGAGATCGACCGGAGCCAGCGAGCGCATTTGACCTTTCTCAGCTACGGCTAGCCGTAGCTGAGATTCGGCAAGCCGTTCGGTTTCGGCGTTCGCCGCGGCGTCCAGGTCCGCGCCGAAGACCATGGCGCCACGCGCCACGAACTCGAGGGCCGCCGCGCGGCCCACTCCCCTGCCGGTGCCGCTGATCAGCGCCACCTTTCCGGTCAGGTCCGTCATCGGGCACGCTCCACGAGTTCGATCAGGTTGCCTTCGGGATCGGCGACGTAGGCCATGTTCACGCCGGGTTCCGGCGACGGGCACGGTGCCATCACCGGTTGCGCCCCGAGTTCCAGGAGCCGATCAAAAGCGGACTGCAGCCTGGGTACGCCGAAAGCCACGTGCCCGTAGCCCCGAGCCAGAACGGCAGCCGCCGCCGACCCGGCCGGTGGCGCCGCGACGCTTCCCGGCCGGTGCAGCAGTTCGAACCGGTACCCGTACTCGTCGTGGATGAGCATCACGATGTCCAGGTCAACCGGTTCGACTCGCAGCCGCAGTTCGACCCGCAGCCCGAACGCAGCCGTGTACCAGCCCTCAGCCGCCGCCAGGTCACCCACACTCACACCGATGTGATCGAGCTTCATCTCCCGAGCCCCCTGCTGTGATCGCCGTCACCGACACCCAATCAAAGCCTGCAACAACCCGGAAATCACCCGCACGCATAGGAGGTATGGCCACCATCACGGGTCATCCCGCTGACATCGTTCGCGAGTCGATCCACGGGCTCGTGCCGGCCCGGCCTAGCCATTAGACGTATACGCCTATAGGGTGGGCGCTATGCCGTTGGACGCCGCCCGCAACAGTCTCGTGCTGCCGATCCTCGGGCTGCTCGTCGAGCAGCCCGCCCACGCCTACGAAGTCACCAGCCGCTTGGAGGCCCGCTACCCACACCTCAAAATCCGCCGCAGCAGCGTGGTCACACTGTTGAAATCGCTGGCCGACGGCGGTCTTCTCCTCGCCGGCACCCCGGAAAGCGTCGCCGGCCGCCCGGCCAGGACCATCTACCGTCCCACCGATGCCGGGATCACCCTGTTCCGTTCCCGGGTTCGCGAAGCACTCACCGAAACGGCGCCCGCCTCGGCCGATTTCCTCACCGCCGTGGCGTACCTGGGAATCCTGCCCGCCGCCGAAGCGATCGCCGTGCTGCGCGCTCGCGCCGAACGCCTGCGCCGCGAAACACCGGCGCTCCCGCCCGGCCTACCCGAAATCCAGATGATCGAGGCCCACTACTGGCTGCGCGTACTGGCCACCGAGATCACCTGGCTGACCGAGACCGCCGACCGGCTCACCGGCGGCGACCTGGAGGTGCTCGCATGAGGTTCGGTATCTACATCGGCAGCCGCGCCGGAGCCACCTGCGCCGACCCCGCTGATCCACTTCGGATCGGCCCACTGATCGACGACCTGTCCGGCGGGCAGCCGTTCGTGATCCGCGAATATGTCCGCTGGTGCGGCGGCAATACCGCCCTGGAACAGCAGATCGGCGCCTCCGGCGACCTCGACCACCTGACCATGCCCGACGACTGGTACGTCACCGGCGGCCGCGAACTGGACCTCGTGCTCAGCTACCTGCCACCGGTCGCCGACCTCGATGGCTGGCTCGCCTTCATCGACCGGGCCCTGGACCGCTACGGCCACCTCGTCAGATATCTCCAGGTGACCCTCGAACCGAACTTTCCCATTCCGCACATCGACGGCAGCTCACCCGGCGTGCTCGCCGCCCTCACCGAAGGCCTGCCCCACGCACGCACCCGCGTGAGCGAGGGCGTCCAGGTCGGCTTCTCCCTCGCCGAACCCGCCGAATGGCTCGGCGGCGACGACGACTTCTGGAGATCCCTCAACGCGATTCCGTACGCCGATTTCGCCGCACACGTCGACTATGTGGGCCTCGGCCTCTACCCGGACGGCTTCTCCCCCCACGACGACGTGCACGGCGCCACCCTGCACGCGCTGGGCCACCTCCGCCACCGCCTTGCCGAAGCACACTTCCCCACCGGTCTGCCGATCCACATCGCCGAAGCCGGCAGCCCGAGCGGGGCACACCGCACACCCACCGGCCAGGTCTCCTCCCTGACCGCGTTGATCGACGCATCCGCCGCCGCTGGGGCCGCGCAGTTCGAGCTCTTCGCACTCTCCGACGCCGACTCCGCCGCGGACTCCCCACTCGGCACTTTCGGCCTCTGCACCGGCGGCTACCTCCCCAAACCGGCCTACGAGACCTATCGATCCCAGATCAAGGCAGCACCTCACCAGCAGAGATCCCGGCCGTGACCGGCTGCGAACACACGGGTTGTCCCACCCGCCTACTGTGGCGGCGTGATGGCCGTCGCGACTGTGGCGTTCTGCATCGGCGGGCTCCTGATCGCCGCCTCCGGAATCTTCGTCCTGCTCATGCTCAGCGATCTGCGCGCACTCTGGATCCTGCGCCGCCGCCGCCCCGCCCCAGCCGGGGCTGTCGGCCCGGTGGCGTTCGAGGCCACCACCGAATACGGCCCCGCCGGACCCCAGACGGCACCACTGAGCGGCGAGGACTGCACATGGTTCCGGCTGACCGTGCTCCGCACACCCAGCCGCGCGACAGCCGACTCGGACCACGACGTCCTCCTGGAGATCGAGTCCCCCACCTGGCCGGTGATCGCCGACCGTGGCCACCACGTCCCCGTCGACCCGCGGCTGGTGGCCCCCGGCGCCCTCCATGATCCGATTCAGACCGAGCCCCGGATCACGATCACCACGACCGTGGAACAGGTCCCGCCCCCGCCGATCGTCCCCGCTTCGATCTTGAACGACATGCGAAAGAACGACCGGCTCCGCCTGATCGAGGTACGGGTACCGCGAGCCGTCCCCGTCTTCGCCACCGGACGGGTGACCGCCCGCGGCCTGCGCCCGTCCCGTCTGGGCCTGACGATCCTGACTCCCGGCACCCGAGCCGGAACACTCGCCACCCACCAGAACTCGATCCGCACCGGCCGTACCATCGCCGCGGCCTTGTTCCTGCTCGGCCTGCTCCTGGCCACCCCGTCCGCGGTCTGGCTGTCCCCACTGCTCTGACCCGGCGCAGGACCTCCGCAAGGCCCGATCAGCCGGCGCTCGGACGTCGCAGGGTCAACGACTGGAAGCGGAAGCCACGCCCGGTATCGACCGGATGGAAATCCACCACGTCGAACCGCGCGGCGACGGCGAAGCCGAGTAACTGTTCGTCGGTTCGCGACGAGAAGAAGCGCGGCGGCACGTGCTGGTCATCGTCGAGAGGACCCTCGGCACTTTCGCCGCCGTACACCCCGACGAAGAAGAGACCACCGGGACTCAGAACCGCTCGGATCGACTCCAGGACCGCGGGCAGGTCACGGTTGGGCACATGCAGCAGGCAGTTCATCGCGAACACCGCGTCGAAGGAGCCGGCCGGCAAGTCCAGGTGCAGGAAGTCCATCACGTGAGCTTCGATGCCCTTGGCCCGGCAGTGCTCGACCATCACCGGCGACAGATCAGCCGCGACGACGGCAAATCCCTCCTTCCGAAAGGAGGCGCTGTCCTGCCCGGTACCCGCACCGACCTCCAGCACCCGCGCACCCGGCGCCAGCCGGTCGCGGAACGCCTGGCGCTCCGCCAACTTCCACGGTTCCTTGGTGGTCCCGTCCCGCCAGGCCGCGCGAGCATCGTACGCCTGGCGCAGCGGTTCCAGAATCTCGTCATATCGGGGGTTCATATCGAGCATTATCTCCACACGGGGCGGGCCCTCGAACCACCCACCGATGAGACTTCTGCTTATCGGGCCATCCGCTCATCCATCACCTTGCAGAGTTCGCGGAACGCCTCGTCCCTCTGGAAATCATTCGGCCACCCGAACTCCCGGTAGAGCTGCCGAGTGTATCTAATATCCAGGTCGCTACCCCACCAGCGATCGCTTTGCATCAGAACTTCTTCCTCGCTCACCGTTTCGTCTGACTCAAAACGATGCAGGTCCGCTATTGTGATCACTTTCATCTCGGCGTGCGGGATGGGGACGATCTCCAGATTCCGGTACTTGTTCTTCAAGTCCTCGAAGTATTCTTTGAGATCCCAGATGGAGTTTTCATTCCCACCTCGGATCTCCGCTTCGACGGCTTTGCCCTCCAGCGCGTCGATGAAAACAGTCCGGCCGCCACTCTCGTAACCAGCAGCGAGGATGAAGACGTGGTCGGGCGCAGACTCGTCGTCGCTCTCTTCGTCCTCCCTCTCCCAGAGGTCTTCCTGCTCCGTGAGTTCCTCGCGATCGAACGTGGTGTAGTCAAGCAGGCAACATTTGTAGTGAATTTGCCCCAAACTGTCGTGCCGGGTCGCCTCGCCGCCGAGGAACGGGAGGTTCCTCATCACTTCGACGACGAGATCGGACTTGAAATCGGCACAGTTCTCAGGCGTGTAACCGGGCCACCCTCCCGGCGGGGGCATATAGAGATGGTCACGGTCGCGGTGCAGGGTCGTCAGAAAGGTCAGGAAGTCCAGTACGACGGCGACCGTATCGGCGGCCGAATAAACTGGAGTTCTTCCGTCGTCCTGCATTTTGCGTCCTTTGTGGTGACAATTATCGGGATGGGCGACGCGCATCTTACCAGATACGGTTGGCGTCACCATTTCCAATGCCTCTGGCCAATGGGTTCAGGCGGCAGCCACCTTGACTTCCGCCATTCACCATAGATGGCGGTCATCCAGGTGATCGAGGAGAGATCGCAAGGAGGCGGCTGCCTACGCCAGCCGCCGCCCGGCGGTGCCGGATGCTTCACCTCGGCACGCTCCGCGGTCAGGGTGCGTTTTCGCGGAGGCGGGCGCCCCGGCGGTCCGGGCGGATCGCGTACCTCGCGGGACGGAAACGGGGCTGTGGCCGGGCGTACCGAAAGGATGGATCTTGACCTTTTCGCTCTTCCCGTAAGAGGCTCGCGGGCGTGAAGCGCCTACTTCCGGCGGCGGCCGTTTTTCTCGTCGCACTCTGTCTGCGGCCCGCCATCACCGCGGTGGGGCCGGTGCTTCCGCAGGTCGGCGTAGGTGTGGGGCTTGGCGAGAGTGCTCTGGGGCTGTTGGGAGCGCTGCCGTTGCTGGCGTTCGCGGTGGTGTCGCCTCAAATCCATCGGGCTTCCGGGCGGCTCGGGATGGAACGGGCGGTGCTGGTGGCGCTGCTGGTGCTCGCGGTCGGCGCGGTCGTGCGGTCCTGGACGGGGGTGGTGGGGCTGTGGGTGGGAACCGTGATCATCGGGTGTGCGATTTCGGTCGGGAACGTGCTCGTGCCGGCCATCGTGAAGCGCGACTACGCGGCGAACATGTCGCGGGCTACCGGGTCCTATACCGCGTTTCTCACGGTGGCGGCCGCTACGGCTTCGGCGGTGGCGGTGCCGATCGCGGACGCGGTGGACTGGCGGCTGGCGCTCGGGGTGTGGGGTCTGCCGGCGCTGGTCGTCGCGGCGGCCTGGGCACCGCGGGCCCGTAGCGTGCCGGAGCGTGAGCCGATTCGGACAACCGGCGATGTCGCGGTGTGGCGGCAGCCTCGGGCTTGGTGGATCACCGCGTTCATGGGGTTGCAGTCGACGAGCTTCTACGTGCTGGTCACGTGGTTGCCGACGATCGAGGTCGCGAACGGGGTGCCGGAGCGGACGGCGGGGGTGCATTTGTTCGTGTTTCAGGGCATGGGCATCGTCGGCGGGCTGGCTATTCCATTGCTGTTGAACGGCTGGCCGCGACTGGGCGCGGTAATGGCGAGCCTCCCGATGGTCCTGGCGGTAACCGGGCTACTACTGACCCCGCATCTGGCAGTGCTGTGGGCAGCGATAGCCGGAATCGGTCAGGGCGCCGCCCTGGTAACCGCGTTGACACTGATCAGCCTGGGCGGAACCACCGACGCGGCGACCACCCGACTGTCGGGAATGGCGCAGTCGTTCGGCTACCTGCTGGCGGCCGCCGGCCCGGTCGCGGCGGGCGTGCTGGCCGAACGCACCGGCGGCTGGCGATCGGCCCTGGTCATGGTGATCGCGCTGGGCCTGGTCCAGGTGGTCGCGGGGGCGGCCGCCGGACGATCCCGCGAGCAGGTCCTAAGATCGTGATCATGATGCGTGCGCTGGTACTCACCGGGCCCGGCAAGGCCGAGGTCCAGCAGGTGCCCGAACCGGTCGCCGCAGTCGGCCAGGTGATCGTCGACGTGGAACGGGCCGGGGTCTGCGGCACCGACGTGGAGCTGTTCACCGGCGAGATGAGCTACCTGCACAGCGGTGTCTCGTCCTATCCGCTGCGGCCGGGGCACGAGTGGTCCGGCACCGTGCGCGCGGTCGGCCCCGGTGTCGACGAGTCGTGGGCCGGCCGCCGCGTCACCGGCGACACGATGATCGGTTGCGGACACTGCCGCCGCTGCATCGCCGGCCGTCACCACGTCTGCCCGGACCGGCACGAGCTCGGCATCCGCGACGGTCTCGCCGGGGCGCTGGCCGAGCAGCTGGCGTTCCCGGCCGCCTACCTGCACGCGCTCCCCGACACCGTCGACGCCACCGCCGGAGCGCTCGTCGAACCGGCCGGCAACGCCCAGCGCTGTGTCGACGCCGCCGCCCTCGCCCCCGGCGAACGTCTACTGATCCTCGGTACCGGCACGATCGGCCTGCTCACCGCCATGCTGGCGCGGGCTCGCGGTATCGAGGTGCATCTGCTCGGTGAGCGCGCGGGCCGCGACGACGCGTGGACTCGCGAGACGCTGCCGGATCTGCCGTGGGACGCGGTCGTCGACGCTTCCAACGGTCCCGAACTGCCCGGACTCGCCGTATCCCTGGTCGAACCCGGCCGTCGTGTCGTCTACATCGGCCTGTCCGGCACCCCCAGCCTGATCGACACGCGCGACGCGGTGCTCAAGGACGTCACCACGGTCGGCATCCTGGGCGCGTCGGCCGGTCTGGCCCCGGCGATCGCGGCTTTCGCGTCCGGTTCGGTCGACCCGCGCCCGCTGGTCGCCGCGACGGTCGGCCTGGGTTCAGCCGCCGAGATCCTGGCCGGTCGCCGTCCGGCGGGCAGCGCGACCGGCCCCAAAATCTTGATCAACCCCCAGCTCTAGTACGTCTACCAGCGCAGCCTCGGACCGTCCAGCGACAGATAGCTCGGGGACTCCGGCCCGCCCCGCTCGATCAACTCAGCCAGCCGGGCCGCCGCCCTCTCCGGCGAGGTGTCGGCGTCGATCGAGGCCATCGCCGTGGTGAGCGCCCCCGGATGCACGGCCCAGCAGCGCACCTGCCCGGCCAACTCCTGGGCCAGAGCGATCGTCAGCATGTTCTGGGCGGCTTTCGAGATCCGGTAGGCGTAACTGCTCCGCCGGTCCGCGAACCGCCCCTCAGCCTGGGCGCTCAGCGACCCGAGCCGCGACGTGACGTTGACGATCAGCGGGTCGGGCGTCTTCTCCAGCAGCGGCAGCAGCGCCTGAACGAGCCGCATCGGCCCGGCGACGTTGACGTCCACCGCACTCAGGATCGTGGCCGGGTCAGCGATCTCGATCGGCTCGGCCGGAGCCCCGATCCCGGCGTTGTTGACGAGCACGTCGATCGGCCCGTCCCCGAACAGCGCCGCGTCGACCGGGTCGCGCACGTCATGGACGACGGTCCGGATCCGCGGGTGGTCGAGTGATCCTTCGCGGACACCGGCGATGACGTGCCACCCGCGATCAGCGAGTTCCAGGGCGAGCGCCCGCCCGAATCCACGACTCGCGCCGGTGACCACCGCCGTCCGAGCCGGCCCCGCTTCCGTCACCGCCGGTTCTCCCGTCGTCAAAACCAGTCTCCTCAAACGAGCCGATACGCGCCTCCCAGACCCAACCGCCCGGCCGCCCCGGCTGCAAGGCGAAGTGCACGGCCTCACAGCTGCGACGACAATCGCCGGGTGACCACCGACCGCGAGTTCTGGATGTCTCTTCCCGCCGAGGTGCAGCGCCTCGTCGACGACGTGCTCCCCCACGGCTCGATGGCCGCTGCTCAGGTGCTGCGGGAACACGACCCCCGGCTGGGGCCGGCCCGCATCATGGACGTGATCGCGGGCGGTCGCGCATCTGAAGCGACCGCTGTTCGTCGGCACCCGGCAGGATCGCTGGGCGACCGCCGACCGAGTGGCGTGGGCGGAATCGGACGCCGTCTTCCGGCCGGAGTTCACCGCGCTGGCGGCACGACTGCGCGGGGCCCTGGATTCCGCGGACGAGCGGGAACCCGCCCAGTTGATCCACGGGGACCTGGCCGGAAACATCCTTTTCGCGCCGCTCCTGCCACCCGCGGTGATCGACGTGTCCCCCTATTGGCGGCCGGTGTCGTTCGCCGAGGGCATGATCGTCGCCGACGCCCTGTGCTGGCACGACGGCCCGCCCGACCTGCCGGCCAGGCTGGGGGTTCCGGTGTCGGCGGTGGCGCGGGCGCTGCTGTTCCGGATGGTCACCACCAACGAACGCCCCGGTCTCGACAGTTCCACGATTCAGGCCGAAGCGGCGCTCTATCACCGGACTGCGACGGCTCTCGGTTTCTGACGGGCCGGCGCCACGCGGGCGCCGGGACTTTGCTGGGCTGTGGTAATCATGTGCCCGTCGAGCGACAGGTAAATGTGTCGATGGGAAAGAACACCAATGGAATCCAGAGACACCGGCATGCCCGGGGAGCTGACACCGCGGCTCCTGGAAGGTCCCCTGTGGACGGACGCGATGGTTCAGGAGTCGGGCATCGAGGTGCGCGACATACCGTTCGTCACCGTCGGCGGTGGGATCGGGTCGTTCGTCACCGTCGACTACCTGCGAATCGCCGGGGTGCCGACGGACCAGATCGCCGTGCTGTCGAACATCGACCATCCGTGGCAGACCTATCAGTATCTGACCCGGGTGTCGCAGATTCCGGTGCCGGAGCGGATCCGGTCGGATTCCTCGTCGCGGCCGGACAACATCTGGGGCTTTCCGTCGTACGCGCTGTCGGAGGCCTGGCAGGACCGCAGTCTCCGGCCGCTACTGCACGTGCTCGGTGAGCCGATCTTCGCCGACTACTGGACCCCACGGGCCGGGGCGGTGTTCGCCAGCCTGCAACGGGAGTCGGCGCGGATCGCGTACCCGGAGATGCTCGTCAAGGGTGTGGTCCGGATGGTCCGCCGCCGGGCCGGCGGCGGCTACTTCACCATCCTCACCCCGCCGGCCGGGACCACCGCGACCAAACGTGTCGCCTACCGGTCTCGGTTCGTGCACATCGCCGTCGGCTATCCGGGGCTGAAGTTCCTGCCCGACCTGCAGGCGTTCCGGGAGACACACGGCGACTTCCACCACGTGGTCAACGCCTACGAGCCGCACGAGCACGTGTACGAGTACCTGAAGACCACGCCCGGCACCGTGATGGTGCGCGGCGGCGGGATCGTCGCGTCGCGGGTGCTGCAGCGGCTGATGGACGACCGCGAGAAATTCGGTCTGCGGACCGAGATCGAGCACGTCTTCCGGACGTTCGTGACCGGCTCGCACGGCCCGCACCGCTGGTCGCGGCGTAAGGGCGGGCACGGGTTCGCCTACCAGGGCTTCAACTATCCGAAGTCGGTGTGGGGCGGGCAGCTCAAGGCGAAGATGCGGAAGCTGGACGGCGAGGAGCGGGCCGCCGAGTACCGGCGCATGGGCGGCACCAACACCCCGAAACGGCGCCGGTGGCAGCAGCAGATGCAGGCCGGACGGGACGGCGGCTGGTACCGCGCCTACCGGGGCCTGGTCGAACAGGTGCAGCCGGGCAACCGGCTGACCAGCATCGTGCAGCGCGACGACGGCGTGCAGCGGATCGCTTCCGACTTCATCATCGACTGCACCGGGCTGGAAGCCGACATCGCCGACCACCGGCTGCTCAACGATCTGCTCACCAACGGTGGAGCCGGGCGCAACCCGCTGGGCCGCCTCGAGGTCGAGCGGACGTTCGAGGTCAAGGGCACGGCCAACGGCGACGGCGCCCTGTACGCCTCCGGAACCGCGACCCTCGGCGGCTACTTCCCCGGCGTCGACACGTTCCTCGGACTGCAGGTGGCGGCGCAGGAGATCGCCGACGACCTGGCCCGGCGCGGCTGGGCACCCCGGCTCGGGCCGCTGCGCTCGACCGCCCAGTGGATTCGCTGGAGCCTCAACCGGCCGGTGGAAGGAAGTGCCGCATGGTCCCGATCCTGATCGGCCGCATCCAGACCAGGTTCTTCCTGATCGCGCTGGTCGGCTCACTGATCACCCTCGTCCTGGTCCCGCTGCTGCCCCTGAGCCATCGGGACGCGTTCGTGGTGCTGGCGGCGGTCGCGGTGATCGGCGTCGGCTGGGAGCTGCTGTACCACCTGCTGATGCAGTTCCGCTGGGAGAAAGATTGGCCGACGCTGTTCGGACTGCTCACCGGCGTACCGGAAGGGCTGCTGCTCTGGATCCTGCTGAAGGCCGGTGCGGTTCCGCTGATCGGGGCGGCGCCTGCGGGATGGGCCTTCGCCACGCACTTCGGGGTGGTCTGGGTGGCGGTCTGGCTTGCCGCGAACGGGCCGATGCGGGTGCCGTTCCTGCGCTGGCGGTTCCGGGGCGGGAGGCTGGTGTGAGCATGCGGGTACAACCACTGCCGGGCGCCGGGCTGGTCATCCGGACCGGCCCGCTGCTCGCGGTCTGCGCGGACGGCGGCGCCCAGACCGACGCTCTGCTGGCGCTCGTCCGGGAGGTCGCCGCCGAGGCCGAGGGCGCCGACGGCTCGGTGCTGATCGCGCGGCTGGCCGGTCGGCTCGGCGGCGATGGTCCGGATTGCGCGGTCGCCGCTCTGGGTGAGAACCCCGCCGTTCTGGTACGCGGGAGCGCGGCCGCTGTGGCGGACGGCAGGCAGGGCACGGTCGAGTTGCAGGGGCCGATGCTGCAGTTCCGGACGATCGACGGCCCGTTGTCGACGTTACGGCTCAGTCTGCCGGGCAGTGGGGCGCCGGATCCGCGGACCTCTCTCGAAGCCGGGGTGGTCAGCGGCGCCGGCCTCGAGGCACAGCCGGCACAGCCGGTGACGCCGATGGACCAGCCGGTGGCCCCCGCCGGCCGGGCCGTGATGCCGGCCCGCCGGCCCGACCGGGCGGTTCCGTTCGAGGCAGTCCTCCTGCTGCCCGGATATGCTCCCGATCCCGGTCCCGCCCCCGAACCGCCGCCCGCTACCCAGGCCCTGGTCGAAGGGGTGTACTGCCGCGACGACCACTTCAACGACCCGGATCAGCGGTACTGCCAGATCTGCGGCATCTCGATGGCCCAACTGACCCAGGTGTCCCGGCTCGGGCCGCGGCCGCCGCTGGGGGTGCTGCTGCTCGACGACGGCAGCACGCTGCGCCTGGACACCGACTACGTGGTGGGCCGGGAGCCCGACACCGACGACGACGTCGCCGCGCAGCGGGCCAACCCGATGCGGATCACCGGCCCGGCCAGCGGCGTGTCCCGCCGCCACGTGCGGGTGCGGCTCACCGGGTGGCACGTCGCCGTGGTGGACCTGAACTCGGCGAACGGCACCTTGCTGCACCGCCCCGGCGCCGCCGGGCCCGAACAGCTCACCCCCGGCGTGCCCGCCGTGATCACCCCGGGCACCCGGATCGACATGGGACCGCGATGGTTCCGCTACGAGTCTCACCGCAACACGTAGACGTGAGGGACATCAACAGGTGCAGGGAATCGCAGACTACGACTTCATCCGACCGCTCGGCTCCGGCAACCACGGGCACTTCTTTCTAGCCCGGCGCCCGCGCCGGCTGCCGGTGGACGTCGAGTTCGTCGCCGTCAAGGTGCTGCACGCCGAGTCCAGCGACGTGGCGTTCCGCCGGGCCACCCGGGAGCTGGCCGCGTTCGCGGCGGTGCGCTCCCCGTACCTGGTGACCCCGATCGACGCGGGACAGCAGGACGGCGTCTTCTTCTACTCGATGGAGTACCTGCCCGCCGGGTCACTCGCCGACCCGGCCGAGCCGTACACCACGGTCCAGGGTCTACGGGCGCTGGCCGCTGCCGCGCGGGCCGCCGCGGCCCTGCACGCGGCGGGCATCGCGCACCGCGACATCAAACCGGGCAACGTGCTGCTTCATCCGGACGGCGGCAGGCTCTCCGACCTGGGGCTGTCCCAGGTGTTCGCCGCGGGGGTCACGGTCACCGGGATGGGTGGTCTCGACGCGATCGAGTACGTCGACCCGGCCCTGCTGCTGGGCGGTGCCCCGGGTCCGGCCGGCGACGTGTGGTCACTGGGTGTCGTGCTGCACCGGGTGACGACCGGGACCGGCGTCTACGGGGATCTGCCCGAGTCCGACGGCCTGCTCGCCCTGCGCCGCGTGCTGTCCACCACCCCACGGGTCAGCGACAGCCTGCCCGGACCGGTCGCCGACCTGGTACGGGAGTGCCTCGGCCCGGCGGACCAGCGGCCGGACGCCGCCACCCTCGCCGACCGCATCGACGGGATCCAGCCGTGACCTCACACGCGGTGGGTCAGCTGCTGCTCGGCCTGGCGGTCATCATCGTGCTGGCGCGGGCCCTGGGCGCGCTGGCCCGCAAGATCGGCCAGCCGCCGGTCATCGGCGAGATCATCGCCGGCATCCTGATCGGGCCGAGCATCTTCGGCACCCTGGTCAGTGACCGGCTGTTCCCGGCCGACGTCCGTCCCGCACTGGCCGGACTGGCCAACGTCGGCCTGGTGCTGTTCATGTTCATCGTCGGCTACGAGCTGGACCAGACCCTGGTCCGCGGCCGGCAGCGGATCGCGGTCAGCGTCTCGATCGGCTCGATCCTGGCACCGCTCGGGCTCGGCGCCGTGCTGGCGCTGTGGCTGGCCGGACGCCACGACGTCACCGACATCCTGCCGTTCACCCTGTTCCTCGGTGCGGCCATGGCGGTCACCGCGTTCCCGGTGCTGGCCAGAATCGTCGCCGACCGGGGCCTGATCCGCACCGAGGTCGGCGGCCTGGCCCTGGCCAGTGCGGCGGTCGACGACGTGATCGCCTGGTCCCTGCTGGCGGTGGTCGTGGCGGTCGGCACCGCCGACGGCGGCCTGCCCTGGCAGGTGCTCGGCATCATCCCGTTCCTGGTCGTGATGTTCCGCTGGGTCCGGCCGCTGCTGCGGCGCCTGGTGGTGGCCCGCGAGCGTGCCGGGCGGCTCACCCCCGACGTCCTGGCCGTGATCCTCGCCGGGCTGATGATCTCCTGCTACCTCACCGAGATCATGGGTCTGCACGCCATCTTCGGCGCGTTCGTGTTCGGGGCGGTGATGCCGCGGGCCGGTGGTGAGGCGCTGCGCCACGAGATCCTCGAACGTCTGGAACAGGTCAGTGTGCTCCTGCTGCTACCGGTGTTCTTCGTGGTCGCCGGCCTGCAGGTCGACCTCTCCACCGTCGACGGCAGCGCACTGCTGGAACTGGCGCTGATCCTGCTCGTGGCGATCAGCGGAAAGTTCATCGGCGCGTACGCCGGAGCCAGGCTGAACCGGGTCGGGGCACGGCAGGCCGGCGCTCTGGCGACGCTGATGAACACCCGCGGCCTGACCGAGATCGTCATCCTGTCCGTCGGGTTGCAACTGGCCATCATCGACCAGCAGATCTTCTCGATGATGGTGGTGATGGCCCTGGTCACCACCATGATGGCCGGCCCGCTGCTCGGGTGGATCTACCCGAGGCGCATCGCCGACCGTGACGTCGCCGAAGCGGAACGGGCGGCACTGCGCGGCACCGCCGGGTACAAGGCGCTGGTGGTGGTGCCGGACGCGGAGGCCCGCGCCGCAGCGGTCCTGGACCTGGCGACCGCGCTGGTCCGGTCCCGCCGGCCGGCGACTCTCGCACTGGCCCGGTTGGTGCCGTACCCGGCCGCCCCGCTGGAGATCGGCAACGGCCTGCTGGAGATGAACCAGGCGATGACCGAACTGACCGCTCTGGCGGCACGCGCCGGGAACGGCCCGGACGTGCCGGTGGTGGCCCGGTTCAGCAGCAATCCCGCCGACGACCTAGCCGACATCGTCCGCTCGGGGGAACCCGACCTGGTCGTGATGGCCGACGGGCAGCCGGGTGGCACGCCGCTGACCGGCACGGTCATCACCCTCGTCGCGGCTCTCCCGGCGCCGGCCGGTGTCGTGATCGCCCGTCTCGGCGCCACCCGGGCGGACGCCGTGCTGCGAACGGCCGCAGAGCTGGCGGCGGCCTACCAGGTCACGCTGGTCGTCGACGCGGAACCGCCGGTCGCCCGCCGTCTGGTGACGACCGTGCGGGAACTGCGCCGGCACGGCCTGACCGTCCGGGAGGGACGGGGAGACGGCGGACCGGACGGGGCGATGGTCGTGGCGGCGGACTCGACGGCAGGCGCTAATGTCGTGGTCCTTGCCGACGGTGGGGCCGATGAGGCCCCGGCCACGTGGGCGCCCCGGCTGGGGACAGCGAATCAGGAAGCGACACAGGTGAACAGCGCTTGACATCCTCCCCGCCTTCAAGGGGCGGGGATTCCGGCGGTCGCCCGCCGGGTTTCCTGATTCACAGCCTGCCGCCCCGCACGGAGGTTTCCCCGTTGAGGTCTTACACCAGCTCCACAGGCAGCAACCGCCAGCCCGGCGGCCAAAATGTTTCTCGCCGCGTTGACGTCGCGGTCGTGGCTGACACCGCATCCGGGGCATGCCCACGTTCGTACGTCCAGCGGCAGCTTGTCCATGAGGTGCCCGCAGTGCGAGCAGAGTTTCGTCGACGGGTACCAGCGGTCGATCACGACCAGGTCCCGCCCATACCAGCTGCATTTGTAGGTCAGCAGTTCCCGGAACAGCGACCAGGCTGCGTCGGAGATGCTCCTGGCCAGACGGTGGTTTTTGACCATGTTGCGGACGGGCAGGTCCTCGATCACGAGCGTTTGTGTCTCACGCACGAGTCGAGTCGTCAGCTGATGCAGATGGTCACGCCGCCGGTCAGCGGTCCGGGCATGGATCCGGGCGACCTTGAGCCGGGCCTTGTCCCGATTCCTGGAACCTTTCTCCTTACGGGCCAGCACACGCTGCGCGCGGGCCAGTCTCTTACGGTCGGCGCGTTCGTGGCGGGGATTGTCGATCTTCTCCCCGGTCGACAGGGTGATCAGATGGTTCAGGCCGACATCAATCGCGACCGCCGTGTCGGTGGCGGGCAGGGTGGCGATGGTGTCGTCGAACAGCAGCGACACGAACCAGCGACCAGCGCTGTCGCGCGACACCGTCACGGTCGACGGCGTACACGCTTGCGGCACCGGCCGCGACCACACGATTTTCAGAGGTGTGGTCATCTTGGCCAGGGTCAGTTCACCGTCACGCCAGCGGAAGGCCGAGGCGGTGAACTCCGCCGACGCCTTCGACCGGCGTTTGGACTTGAACCGCGGATAACGAGCCCGCTTCTCCCAAAACGCCACGAACCCGCCCTGCAGATGCCGCAGACACTGCTGCAACGGCACACACGAAACCTCGTTCAGAAACGCCGACTCCTCCGACTTCTTCCACACCGTCAACATCGCACTGGTCGCCGCGTAGTTCACCCGTTCGTGGCGCTCGGACCAGGCAGCGGTACGGGCTTCCAGTGCCAGGTTGTAGACCTTGCGCACACACCCGAACGTCCGCACCAGCAGGTCGGCCTGCTCGGACGTCGGATAGAAGCGGAACTTGTACGCCCGCTTCACGAGGGTGCTCATCCACATTAGATAGCACGCCTGTCCGATAGTGGTCCTGCGGGGGATCCGGCGCACACGCCGACCCGCCTCGACTATCCCCGACTTGCACCGCAGGGCACTCCGTTTCCTCCCCGGCCCGAAGGCCGGATTGTCCACGAAAGGAATCTGATGACCGATCCCACCGGGCCGGTGGACGGCAGTCCGTTGAAGCCGGGCGACCCACGGCACATGGGACGTTACGAGCTGATCGGGCGGCTCGGTGAGGGCGGCATGGGCACGGTCTATCTGGCCGTGAACCCGGAGGGCCGCCGTGTCGCGGTGAAGGTCATCAAGGCGGGGCTGGCCGACGATCCGCAGTTCCGGCAGCGGTTCCGCAGCGAGGTCGAGCGGGCGCAGGCCGTGCCGCCGTTCTGCACCGCCGAGGTCCTCGACGCCGACCCCGAGCATGAGCAGCCGTACCTGGTCGTGGAGTACGTCGACGGCCCCAGCCTCGCCACGGTCGTCGCCGAGCAGGGGCCGCTGAGCACACCCAACCTGCACGGTCTGGCCATCGGTGTGGCGACGGCCCTCACCGCGATCCACGGCGCCGGGGTCATCCACCGCGACCTCAAACCCGGCAACGTCCTGCTCGCCCCGGGCAGCCCGAAAGTGATCGACTTCGGGATCGCCCGCGCGGTCGAGCAGGCCACCGAGCTCACCCGCGCCGGTCAAGTGGTCGGCACGGTGACCTACATGGCCCCGGAACGCTTCGACGAGGACTCCGCCCGTTCCCTGACCCCGGCCGCCGACATCTTCGCCTGGGGCGCGGTGATCGCCTACGCCGGGACCGGCCGCAGCCCGTTCGCCGCCGACATGCCGCACATGGTCGCGGTCCGCATCATGACCATGCCACCGAACCTGGACGGGTTACCCGGATCGTTGCGGGGCCTCGTCGAACAGGCCCTAGCCAAGGACCCGGCGGACCGGCCCACCGCCCGGGAACTGCTGGACCGGCTTCTGCACTCCGGCCCACAACGTGCTGGTGACGCCACGTCCGTACTGAACCAGCGGCCGGCACTGCGCGAGGCGGTGGCCGACGCCCAGGCCGCCGACGACAGGCATGCCGTGGCGAGCCCGGCTTCGGTGACGACCCGGTTCCATCCGCGGCAGCCCCCGGTCGACGAGGCTCCAGTCGACGAGGCCGGTCCCACGGTGGCCGTGCACGCCGCCGGTGTTCCCGGGTCGGAGACGACCAGATGGGTCGAGGCCCGGCCGCCAGCCGAAACGCCGAAGCCCCGGCAAGGTCTCGGCCGGACGGCCTCCGTCGTGCTGGCCTTCACCGCGGTCGTCGCGGTGTCCTTGCTCGCGGGGATCGCCTCCGGCCTCATCCCGGTCAACCGTGACGACACCCGCCAGGGCGTTTCCGGAGCGGCCTCCCAGCCGCCGGTCTCCCCCTCCGGCACGGCGGAGAAGGCGCCCGAGAGGGAGTCGGCCGTCGCCGACCCGCTGACCGCTCAGAAGAACTGGCGGGTGGTGCAGGACAAGACGAACAAGGCATCCTGCTCCTTCGACGGCGCTCTGGTGGTGACGAAGAAGTCGCCCGGGCCGTATCGCTGCCTCGGACCACGCCGGACCTTCCGCGACTTCACCGTCACGGTGACGACCCGGCTGCTGACCGGGGAGGGCTGTGCGGCGGTGTGGCTGCGTTTCGGCAAGTTCAGTGCGTCATCCGACACGGAGGCGGGCCACCTCTTGGCGGTCTGCGCCGACGGCTACCGCCTGATGACCCACGGCCTCGACGACGGCAGCGACATGACCGAACTGACGACATTCCACTACGCCGCACCGGCGGCACAGGGCGACCCGATCACCGTCGGCGTCACCGCCGAGGGCGACGAGCTGACCTTCACTCACGACGGCGAAAAGCTCGGAACCTGGCAGGACTCGCCCTTCACCGAGGGCCGCATCGTCCTGGGCGTCCTGAACACCTCCGACCAGCTCCCCGCAGAGGTCGCCTTCAACGACATCGACATCCGCATCTGACCCACGGCCCGCAGCTCACGTCAGCGGTCGGGCGTGGGCCGGGGGCCGTGGCATACCGCGGCCCCGATGGCCCAGCTGGCATGAAACATTTCCGTTGATCGATGCAATCCGGACCCGGTGAGGGCTCAGAATCTCAGAAACCCCCTGAGGAACCGGAGAAACCCCCATGATCCGGAAACGTCTAGCCCTCGTCATCACCGCCGCGGCAGCCCTGGCGAGTGGGCTGGTGGCCGTCGTCGTGACGGCCGGGCCCGCCGCGGCGGCCACCGTCTCGCAGCCGCTGCGCACGATGGTCGCCAACCTGCCGGTGGCCACCGAGGTGCGCACCGGCTACGACCGGGACCTGTTCAACCACTGGATCGACGCCGACAGCGACGGCTGCAACACCCGTTACGAGGTGCTGATCGCCGAGGCCACCACCGCGCCGAGCGTCGGCTCGGGATGTGCGCTCAGTGGCGGCGCCTGGCTCTCCTACTATGACGGCGAGACCTGGACCGACCCGTCGGACCTGGACATCGACCACATGGTGCCGCTGGCCGAGTCGTGGGACTCCGGGTCCCGGAACTGGACGTCGGCGCAGCGGGAGGCCTACGCCAACGACATCGGCGACGCCCGGCCCCTGGTCGCGGTGACCGATAACGTCAACCAGTCCAAGAGTGATCAGGATCCGGCCGAGTGGATCCCGTCGCTGGCGAGCGTGCGCTGCCGTTACATCACCGAGTGGACCGCGGTGAAGACCCGCTGGGGCCTGACCGTGGACACCGCCGAGAAGTCCGCGCTGACCACCTATGCCGCGGCGTGCACCAACAGCACGGTCACGGTGGTGACGGTGATCGGCGGCGGAACCACGACATCCCCGACGATCACGACGTCACCGACCGCTACCGCATCACCGACGGTCACCGCGACCGGAGGCACGTGCACCGGCAGTAACGGGACCGACGTGACTGTTCCGGACGCGGGCGCGGCGGTGGCCAGCTCGATCACCATTTCGGGTTGCTCCCGCACGGCGGCGTCGGCGACGTCGACGGTCTACGTCAACGTCGTGCACACCTTCCGCGGCGACCTGTCGATCTGGCTTTACGCCCCCGACGGCAGCTATTACATCCTCAAGGCGGCCAGCAGTTCGGACAGTGCCGCGAACGTCGACACCACCTACACCGCGAACCTGTCGAGCGAGACCGCGAACGGCACCTGGAGCCTGAGTGTGAAGGACAACTACTCCGGCGACACCGGCTATCTGAGCACCTGGACGCTCACAGTTTAGGAAAGTGTGATTCCGGCGACTGTGACGCTCCTAATGAGAAGGGTCGCAGTCGCCGGGTTTGTGGCACTCTTCCCCGGTGTCACAGTCACACCCCGACGTACGCATCCTGCATCTGACCCCCGCGGCGTTCCACGCGCTAGCCGACGGCGATGCGGCCACCGCCGCTACCGTCATTCCGGTTCCGGTCACCCCCTACCTTCTCGGCCCCGAATGCGGCCCGGTCTGGCGCATGCGTGCCGCCCAATGCGACGCTGATCCACGCGCCGCAGCCTGGGTGACCGGTCTGATCTGGGCCGGTTCGCTCAACAAGGCGGTCGGCGCCGCCGGATTCCACGGCCCACCGGATTCCACCGGCGTGGTCGAGATCGGTTACGGCATCGACCCCGACCACCGCGGTCACGGTTATGCCCGGACCGCCCTCGATGATCTGCTGTCCCGGGCGATCCGCGACCCCCGCGTCAACCGGGTCCGGGTCAGCATCTCCCCCGACAACGTCGCCTCGCGCTCGCTGGCCACCGGTTTCGGCTTCCGCCAGATCGGCGAACAATGGGACACCGAAGACGGTCTCGAACTCGTCTACGAACGCCCCGCCCGCTGGCCCGAGGTCCGCTGCGCGATCCGCCGCCCCGCCGACCAGAGGCGTCTGGCGTCCCTCTCCCGGTGACTTCCTAGACCCTTCTCCGGTACGCCCCACAAAACGGTCCCGCCTCGCCCCGCGAGGCGGTTCCCGGCGAACGGCCGACCCGCGACCGCCGGGCCGAATGCGATGCTCACCGCCCAGCGGTCCCCCATTCAGCCCGGCGCCCGGCCGGTCAGAACCCGGCGGCCGACAGCCGCCGCATTCAGCCGTGCGCCCACCGGGTCACCGCATTCGGCCCGGCCCGCGGTCAGTCGTCGCATTCGGCCGACGCCCCCGCGGCCACCGCATTCGGCCGGTGTGCCGGGACCACCGCATTCGGCTGGCGTAGCGGCGGCCACCGCATTCGGCCCGGCGGCCGCGTCGTCGGCCGTGACCAGCTGCCATCTCGCGCGGTGTGGACGGGACCGTTTCGTGGGGCGTACCGGAAAAGGGTTTGGATCTCGGTTGAACTAGGTGGTTTCGGGGAGTGGGCGACGGCCGCCGAAGCCGAGGTCGGCGCGGTGGTACCAGGTGATGTCGGCGTCGCCTTCGAGCCAGCACAGCAGAACGGGAACGCCGTCGAGATCGGCGGGGAAGTCCAGCAGCAGTGGGGCGACGCCCTTGAGTGCGGCGCCGGTCTGCTGGATCTCGGTCATCAGTTCGTTGAGACGGGCCTCGGTGAATTTGCGCTCCGGCAGGCCGCCGAGCGTGGTGGGTTCACCGCCGGGTACCAGGGCCGCGGAGAGTTCCACCATGTCGGCACGGAGAGTGATGATCTCGGCGATGACGGGCCGTAGTTTCACGAGTTCGAGTCGCGCTTCCGGCAATGTGAACAAACCCATGATCAGAGTGTGTCACCCCCACGCCGAGGCGCCCGGACCCCGCGCCGCCGGAGAACGACCGGGTCAGCGGTCCGCGGGACGGAAATGGAACGCCGAGTGGATCGCCGTCGCCGAAGGGTCCAGGCCTTCGATGCCGGTGAAATCCGCGAGCCTGGCCAGCGCGGACTCCGCGGTGGTGACGTCATCGACCGACACCCGGATGCCGTCGAAACCGAGCGGTCAGGGCGTCCTCGTCGGTCACCCCGGGGCTATGCCACGGACGGCGTTTCCGCAAGGCCCCGGCGTTTCGGGGCGCGAGGGCGTCGGCCTTACCGGCGGCCACCCAATGGTGATCGGGCCCGGCGAGTGGTCGCCGGGCCCGATCACTTCGGGGGAACGGGGTCAGACCGTGAGGGTCCAGGAGTTGATGGTGCCGGTGTCCGAGGAGTAGACGTCCTGGACCTTGAGCTGCCAGGTGCCGTCGGCAGCCTCGCTGGACAGGTTCGCGGTGTAGGTGGTGTTGACGTTGTCGGTGCTGTCCGAGCTGCTGCTGGCCTTCAGCGCGTAGCTGGTGCCGTCCGGGGCGACCAGTGCGATGGTCAGGTCACCGCGGTAGGTGTGGGTGATGTCGACCGCGATCGACGAGGCCGACGAGGCCGAGCGGCCGCAGCCGGAGACGGTGATCGAGCTGGTCACCGCGGAACCGGCGTCGGGGATGCTGACGGCGGTGCCGTTGGTGCCGGTGCAGCCGGTGGGGGTGGGGGTCTCGCCTCCGCCGCCGGTGCCGACCTGCAGGAGCAGGTTCGGCGAGCCGGTGCCGGGGCTGGTGACCTTGCTGGCGACCGCGTTGGTGGTCAGGGTCGAGGCGACCTGGGCGGGGGTGTAGGACGGGTTGTCCTGCAGGACCAGGGCGGCCGCGCCGACGACGTGCGGGGTGGCCATCGAGGTGCCGCTGATGGTGCTGGTCGCGGTGGTGCTGGTGTACCAGGCCGAGGTGATCGACGTGCCGGGCGCGAAGATGTCCAGGACGCTGCCGTAGTTGGAGTAGCTGGCGCGGGCGTCCGTGCTGGCGGTCGCGCCGACCGTGATGGCGCTGGTGACACGGGCCGGGGAGTAACTGGACGCGTTGGCGTTGTCGTTGCCGGCCGCGACGCCGTAGGTGATGCCGGCCGCGATCGAGTTCGACACGGCGGTGTCGAGGGTGGTGCTGGCGGCGCCGCCGAGGCTCATGTTCGCCACGGCCGGTTTGATCGCGTTGCTGGTGACCCAGTTGATGCCGGAGATGACGCCGGCCGTGGTGCCGCTGCCCTCGCAGTCGAGGACCCGGACCGCGACGAGCTGCACTTGTTTGGCCACGCCGTAGGTGGAGCCGCCGACGGTACCGGCGACGTGAGTGCCGTGGCCGTTGCAGTCGGTGGCGTTGCTGTCGCTGTCGACGAAGTCGTAACCGCTGGTCGCGCGCCCGCCGAACTGCGAGTGCGTGGTCAGGATGCCGGTGTCGATGATGTAGGCGTGCACGCTCGACGCGGTGTTCGGGTACGTGTAGGTGGTCGACAGCGGCAGGCTCGCCTGGTCGATCCGGTCCAGGCCCCAGGTGGCGCCGGTCTGGGTGCCGGCGGCCAGGCGGATGATCTGGTTCTGTTCGACGTAGGCGACGGCCGGGTCGGCGGCCAGTTTCGCCGCGTCGTCGGCATCGATCCTGGTTTCGAAGCCCTTGATCGCCTTCGCGTAGACCTCTTCGACCGTGCCGTCGTACCGGCCGGCGAGTGTGGTGGCCGTCGTGGTGGTGCCGTCCTTGAGGACGACGATGTAGCTGCCCTCGATGGCGTCCGGTGAACCGGCGGCCAGGATGGTGCCGGTGGGCTCGGCGGCGACGGCGGGCGTGCCGTAACCGACGATCGCGCTCAGCCCCAGCGCGAGGAGGCCCGCGCTCGCTGCTGACGTGCGGTGGAGTGTCACGTCCCCTGTTCCTCTCGATCGGTGTGGAAGAGGAGCCGTTTGCCCCCAAACGGCTTTCGGAGTCGAAAATTACCGGCGCAACCATCGAAGCTGATAGATCTCATCAGGCTCAGGGGAGTCGTGCTATGCCCGCACATTTCGCGCGGCAGCCACAAGCGGGAATTCCCTTGCCGGTCGTGCGAACATGGCGGCATGAACCACAGGTCCTTCGCGGCGACCTTCGCGCAACTGCTGAAGGCCCGGTTCCCGATCCTCTACCTGGAGTCGTTCGAAGAGCAGCGGGCCCTGCACGAGATCGCGGCGATCGCCCGGGACACCGACCAGGTGCGGATTCCGCGCGGGGTGTGGACGTGGACGGCCACCCGCGGCCTGATCCACCAGGACGGGCAGCCCCGAGCCGGCGGTCTGCGACCGGTCGACGCGCTGCAGGCGATCCAGCGCATCGAGGAGCCGGCCGTCTTCGTCTTCCGTGACCTGCATCCGCTGCTGCAGGACGGGCAGTACCCGCAGAACATGGAGCCGGTCCGGCTGCTGCGCGACATCGCCCAGGTGTTCCGCAGCGGCCTGCACCCGCGCACGCTGGTGCTGCTCTCCCCGGTTCTGGCGATCCCGGCCGAGCTGTCCAAGGACGTCACGATCGTCGACTACCCGCTGCCCGGCGAGACCCAGCGGCGGGTGCTGCTGGAAACGATGATCAGCTCGAACACGGCCAGCGGCCGGCTGCGGGTCGACCTGGACGAGACGGGGCGTGAACGGTTCGTCGCCGCGGCGGCCGGGCTGACGATGCAGGAGGCGGAGAACGCGTACGCCCGGGCCATGGTCAACAGCCCGGTGCTGGACCTGGACGACCTGGACATCGTGCACGACGAGAAGCGTCAGACCGTACGAAAGTCGGGCTTGCTGGAGATCGTCACCACCGACACCGTGCTCGACGACGTCGGCGGTCTGGAGAAGCTGAAGGCCTGGCTGGTCAAACGCAACGGATCGTGGCTCGCCGACGCCGCCGACTACGGGCTGCCCGTCCCGCGCGGGGTGCTGATCACCGGTGTGCCCGGCTGCGGCAAGTCACTGACCGCGAAAGCCGTCGCCGCCGTCTGGAACCTGCCGCTGCTGCGCCTGGACATCGGCCGGGTCTTCTCCGGTCTGGTCGGATCCAGCGAGCACAACATGCGGACCGCGCTGCGTACGGCCGAGGCGATCGCGCCGTGTGTGCTGTGGATCGACGAGATCGAGAAGGGGTTCGCGTCCGGGACGGGTGACTCCGGCACCGGCTCCCGGGTGTTCGGCACCTTCCTCACCTGGATGCAGGAGAAACAGCATCCGGTGTTCGTGATCGCCACCGCCAACGACTTCGAGGGCCTGCCGTCGGAACTGCTGCGCAAGGGCCGGTTCGACGAGACGTTCTTCGTCGACCTGCCCACCCGGGCCGAGCGGATCGCGGTGTGGCAGGTGCATCTGCGGCGGGCGATGCGCCATCCCCGGGCCGCCGGTGGACTACCGGAGGGCGACGAACTGTTCCTCGAACTGTCCGGGCTGACCGAGGGGTACTCCGGCGCCGAGATCGAACAGGCCGTCACCGCCGGGCTGTTCGACGCCTTCTCCGAACGGCGTCCGCTGAGCCGCGACGACCTGGTGCGCGCGGTGATGAGCATCGTGCCGCTGAGCGTCACCCAGGCCGAACGCCTCGACGCGCTGCGCGGCTGGGCTCGCACCAGGGCGGTTTCGGCAACCGGCACCGACGACTGGGACATGTCCGGGCGGTAAGGTGTCGGCACACCGACGAGGAACGGGGGTTCGCCGTGAGTGTGACACTACTTCTGGTGCCGCTGGCAGTGGCCGGTGCGGCCGCGATCAAAGCCGCTTCCGACCGTGGCGCCGACGGCGTCTGCCAGGTCCGGACCCGGATGCGCGACGTCACCCTGCTGGCTGACGCGCTGCGCGACACCGGCGCCACGGTGACGACCGCGGACGACCGGATGACCGCCGTGTGGGGCGAGGTCGGCGCCACTTTCGCCTGCGACACCGAGGGCATCTGGGGTGCCCACTTCACCGGCGCCGACCAGGCCCGCGCGGTCGAGCTGGTGACCGCGACAGACGCCGCCTACGGCCGCCGGGTGCAGCAGACCGTGCTGGAGCGGCTGCGCGATCAGGCACCCGCCGCCGGACTGCGGCTGGAGTCCGAGACGGTCGACGACAACGCCGGAGTGCGGCTGGTCTTCGAGGTGGAGCGGACGTGACCGGCAAGCCCCGGATCGTGGTCACCGTCAACCCCGACGGCACGGTCAGCGCCGAGACCCTGGACATCCTCGGCGACCACTGCCTCGACTACATCGCCGTGCTGGAGGACCTGATCGACGGCAAGGTGCAGAACAGCGCCTTCACCAGCGACTACACGCGCCAGACCTCGTTCGTGCAGGATCAGCAGGTGAACCGTGACGTGGACCCCGCCTGACGGTCACCCCCACGGGGTCAAGCCGGCCCGCGGGCCGAGCCGGGTGTGGTGGCGGATCGGGAACAGTGCCTGGCTGCTGCTGCCGATCCTGAGTTTCGGCTGCCTGAGCGCGGCCGGGTTCTGCTACGTCGGGATCCGGGCGCGGCGTCCGATGTGGTGGGTCTCCGGGATCGTCTACTCGGTGCTGGCCAACGTCTTTTTCTTCGTCGGTCCCGAGGTTCCGGACGACTCGGTCTGGTCGATGCTCCTGGCCCTGGGCGTGCTGTTCACGTGGATGATCTCGGTGGTGCACGCGCTGATCATCAACGCCGAGTGGTTGCGGTGGCGGGCCGCTCAGCACCCGTGGTATCTGCCGCCGCAGCAGCCGATGCCGTGGCCCGCTCAGGCTCCGCTGCCGCCGCAGGTGCAGGGTCTGGTCCCGGCGCCGGGCCAGTTCTATGCGACACCGGCCTACCCCACGCCCACCTTTGGTACGCCGCCCGCCTCGCCCTACCCGGCGCCGCAGCCCTACATCGCTCCCGCCGGTCCCGCTTTCCAGCAGGCCGCGACCACGACGCCGGGTCACTCTCTCCCGCCGCCCTATCCCGATGCACCGTCGCCGGTTCCGGCGGATCCGGTACCCGCGTTCGGCGAACAATTCGGCCCGCGGAACCTGTTCGACCATCCCGCGCCGCCGCCGCAGCCGTCCGGGCTGGTCGACGTGAACCGGGCCGGCCCGGACGAGTTCGCCGCCCTGCCCGGTTTCAGCGCGGAACGTGCCGCCACCGTCGTCTCGGCCCGGCTGGCGCGCGGTGGTTTCCATTCGGTCGCCGATTTCCTGGCCACCGCCGGGCTGGCCCCGCACGAGTTCGTGGCGGTCCGGGACCGGCTGACCTGCACTCCCCCGGCGACTCCGCAGCACGTCCAGGATCAGCCGTTCGGACGTATCGTCGATGTCTGAGCCGGTCCGGGTCGCCCGGGTGCTGGACCGGGCCGGAAATGTCTGAGCCGGTCCGGGTGGCCCGGGTTTTGGAGCAGACCACCGCCGAGGGCCCCGGCGAGCGGACCGCGATCTGGGTGCAGGGCTGCACGATCCGCTGCGCGGGCTGTTTCAACCCCCACCTGTTCGGTACGCGGGGCGGCACCCTGACCGACCCCGCCGACCTGGTGGCCCGGGTGGTGGCGGCCGGCACCAGCGGAGTCACCCTGCTCGGCGGCGAACCGTTCGAACAGCCCGCCGGTCTGGCCGTCATCGCGGCCGGTGTCCAGGCCGCGGGACTGACGGTGATGACCTTCACCGGGTACGAGTACGCGGACCTCCGTACCCAAGCAGTCGAAGGAAACCGTGCCGTGGCCGCCCTCCTGGACCACACGGACCTGCTGGTGGCGGGCCCGTTCCGGCAGGACCTCGTCGATCACGAGCGCCCGTGGCTGGGTTCGTCCAACCAGGAGTTCCGGCACCTCACCGACCGTCTACGGGACGTGTCCGGCCCCGACCGCCTCGAAGTGATCGTCACCGCCTCCGGCGACGTGTCGGTGAACGGCTGGGCCGACACCGACGCCCTCGACGCCCTGCTGGCCGGCCTCCCCACCCGCCGAACCCACTGACCGGCGCTACAGCCCCACTTGAGTGGTGCCGTGGTCGGCCTGGTCGGTGGTGAAACCATCGTATTCGAGCTGATTGATCAGGCCGGAACGGGAGAACGCACTGTATTCCAGGTAGTCGGATGCCATTTCGACAGCGTTCTGCTCGGAGACGGTCAAAACCGTGACCGGCTCCGCAACGGTCATGGTGGTGGCTGCCGCAACGGGTACTCCGGCGGGAGTCTCTCCATCTCCACCGGCAGCGATGCCGATGACGGTCAGACCAACGAGAACGCCGACATAGGCCAGCGCGAACTTCTTGTGCAGGCTCATCTTCGCCGGAGCAGCCACCATCGTGGTCATGCCGGGAACTGTCGAGGGGCCGTAAGTCGGCTGGACTGGTACGGGCGCCGCGGATGGGCCGCTGTGAGGGGTCGGGGTGTACGGCTGTTCAGTCACGGATCGGTGTCTCCGTGGACGAGGAATGGAACTGGTCGCGGCCGGTTCCTCGTCCACAAGCCCGACCGCGCCATCACTCAACGGCACACGGTCACCGGCGGATGACGACACGCCAGACACCGATCGGCTCATCAGCCGAATCGGTGACCGGACAACTTCCGGCTGCCTCTACCATGGCGTCGCGCCCCGATCCGTCTTTCCCAGTGAGGCCACATTGCCATTCGAGCCCGATCCCGACCGCCGGGACCGCGAGCAGTTGATGAAGGACCGCGGATGGGGAATCGTCATTCTGGTCCCCAACGCGGGCGACCGGGGTCCGCTGTTCTCCTACACAGTGGGCCTGACCAGCTTCGGGCGGCCCGAGTTGCTGGCCTACGACTCCTCCGGGAGGCCTCTGGAGGAGTTGGGCCGGCTGGTCGCCGAGGGGCGGGTCCTCGCCGACGGGGAGCAGGCAGTCCTGTCCTCGGGCCGGGTGCTGATCCGTGACGTGGCCACCTGGTCGTCGACTGGTGGTCCGGCGGTCGCCCGCGAGGCGTACGGCAGAGACGGCATGCGTCTGCAGCAGGTCCTGTTCCCGGACAGTGACGGCCGGTTCCCCGGAGAGAACAGTTCCCCGAACCAGCCCGTGCTGCCGCACGTGTCGGAACCGATTCCCATTCATCTGATGACCGAGGCCGATTTCGCCGCCGAAGCCGCTGCACGGGTCGCCGCGGACGCCGCCTTCATGGCGAAGCTGGCCGCCACGCCGCCGAAGCGTATGTGGTGGTGGCCGCCCTCCTGGTTCTGATGACCGGCCGGCTTCAGGCGATCTTTCGGCGGCAGAGGACAACGACAGGCCCGGGATCACCGCCAGCCAAGTCAGCGCCGGCGTGAACCGCACCAGGATGCCGGGCATCAGGTAGTTCGTGTAGTCGCCGGCGCCGGCCTCGATAGCGCCGGCGAACACGAAGCGGAACAGCAGCAGGAACGCGATCGGCGTGATGGTGACGGTGATGATGGTGTCGATGCTGCGGGTGACATGTCGGAGGGAACGCCCGAGCATCACCTAGGTGTCGTGCATGACATGCGTGCTCATCGCTGCCCCTTTCCGACCGTCGCCAGGAAGACCGCTTCGAGGTGCTGGGTGGTGAGCAGGATGGTCGTGCCGCCTTCGGCGAGTTTTTGATCACCTGCCAGACCTCGCGGCGGGACTCCGGGGCGAGGCCGGCGGTCGGCTCGTCGAGGACGATCACCGGCGGATCGCCGATCAGGCCCATGCCGATGTCGAGGCGGCGGCGCATCCCACGGTCAGCACGGCGAAGCCGTTGACGGTCGCCGTACCGTGGTCCGGTTTCAGCAGTGTGGCGAGGATCCGTGCCAGGGTGGCCTTGCCGGCGCCGTTCGAACCGAGCAGCGCGACCCTTGGTCAGATGTCCAGGTCTTCGATGGTGGGCTGGTCGACGGCGTCGAGGACCAGGTCGTACAGTCCGCCCGGAATGAACTCGCGCAGCGCGTCGAGGTTTTCGGTGATGTGCAGGGTGGAGTCGGCCGGAATCCGGGTCCAGGACTGGTCGGCGCTCCAGTCGCCGACCCACGCGCGCCAGCCGGTGCGGTACTTCTCGGCGTTCGGGCCGGTGTTCACGTGGGCTTCGGAACGCTCGTGGTGGACGACGAACTTCTCGGTGCGGGTGCGGTAGACGCGGTAGGTCTCGTCGCGTTCGTTGCCGCTGAGTTCCATCTCGGCCAGCAGCATGCCGGAGAAGCGCTGTTTGCGGCCGAGGCCGGGGCCGACGCGGACGACGATCTCCTCGTAGCCCTGCTGGCGGCCCTCCTCGATCTCGACGTAGCGGCGCAGCGCGGCGGCGATGGCCGTGGACAGCTTGCCTCCGGCGATCTCCTGCGCTCGCTGGAACAGTGGCAGATCGTCGTCGGACACATAGATGGTTTTGTTGGGCATGACTTAACTATACGCATACATGTACGTAGCAGCTAGGGGTCAGCGGCGGCTAAGGCCTCGCCGAGGTCGCTGCGGTAGTAGAGGACGCTGCGGCCGTAGCGGGCGCGGTTGAGCAGGCCGGCGCGTTCGAGCAGGCGCAGGTGCTGGTTGACCGCGGACGTGGTGATGCCCAGGCGCAGGGCCAGTTCGGTGGAGGAACCCGGTTCGCCGAGGGCGATCAGCAGGGCGGCGCGGGTGCCTCCGAGCAGTTCGCGGACGGCGCCGGCGTCGGGGCGGGCGCCGGCCGACCACATGGCGCCCTGGCCACGGGCCGCGTACATGATCGTGGGAGGCAGGGTGTCGTCGACGGGCGTCGGGGCTGCTCAGGCGTACGTCCAGGTTCTGTCCGTCGAACGACACGTGCGGGGACAGGCCGGCGGAGGAGGCCACGTGCCCGCGGTACAGGATGTCGGCCTGCATGACGGCGCGCATCCGTGGCCAATACGGGGCGAAGCCTCCGGGAAGCGCACCGCGCGCAGTCCCAGGCCGAGTTCGCTGAGCGGGGAGATCCCGAACCGGATCTCCGACACGTCGCCCGGCGCCAGTTGGTACCTGATCATTAAGCAGTACGCTACATCGATTGGCCTGGCACCCGCGGTACGGCAGAACAGAGCCGTGACAACGACTGCTGTTCCGTTACGCTCCCTCGTCCGCCGGGACGCCCTGTTGCGGCGCCTGCTCACGGTCACCCTGGTGGACACGGTGGGACGTGGCGCCTTCTTCACTCTGACGATGCTCTACCTCACCACCGTCGTCGGGATTCCGGCGGTGACGGCGGGAATCGGGCTCACCGTGGCCGGTGGGGTCGGTGTCGTGGCCTCGCTCGGGTTCGGTCACCTCGCCGACCGGTGGAGTTCCCGGCAGATGCTGATCGTGCTGCACCTGGTCCAGGCATGCGCTCTGGTGGCGTACCTCCGGGTCGATGATCTGGTGACGTTGATCGTCGTCTCCTCGCTGGTCACCCTCGCTCAGCAGGGTGGGTCGTCGGTGCGCGCGGCGGCGGTCGGCCGGGCGTTCCCGGGGGCGGAGCGGGTCCGGATCCGCGCGACCATGCGCACCGTGACGAACATCGGCATCGCCGTGGGCACCTCGGTGGCGGCGATCCCGCTGGCGATCGGCACCGGGGGCGCCTACCGGGTGACGATGGCGGCGGCCGGTGCCCTCTATCTCGTCTCGGCGGTGCTGCTCGTCGGGCTGCCCGCCGACCGGATCGACGCCCGGCCCGGCACTGAACCGAATTCGGACGGCGGGCCCGCGGTCCGGTCGCGGTCGCCGTATCGCGACGGGCGGTTCCTTGCCGTCACCGTGCTCAGCGGTGTGTTCGGCATGCAGTTCGGGCTGTTCGAGGTCGCCATGCCGTTGTGGGTCGTGCGGCACACCACGGCGCCCGACGTGCTGGTGTCGCCGCTGCTGCTGGTCAACACGGTGCTGGTGATCGCGTTGCAGGTCCGGCTCAGCCGCGGTACCGGCGATGTCCAGGGCGCGGGCCGGGTGATGATGCACGCCGGGTGGCTGATGGCCGCCGCCTGCGGTCTGTGGGCCGCGGCCGGGCAGGTGAGCGTGATCGTGGCGGTCGTGGTGCTGTTCGCGGCCGCGGCCGTGCACACGCTGGCCGAGATCACGTCGAGCGCGGCCGGATGGAGTCTCAGTTTCGATCTCGCGCCGCCCGACCGGATCGGTGCCTACCAGGGCATGTACGGCACCGGATACGCGCTGGGCGCGATGGCCGCGCCGACCGTCGTGACGGCGGCTGTGACGATGGGTGCCACCGGGTGGGCGTTGCTGGCGTTCACGTTCCTGGCCTCGGCGGTGGGCATCGCCGTGATCACCCGGCGTTCCTGAGGGCAACGGCCGGGCCCGTGCGGGCCCGGCCGTTGCCCTCAGACGAGGATCACTTGACGAGCGCGGTGGCCGCGTCCGCCCAGGTGGAGTCGTCCTTCACGTTCTTCAGCTTCAGACCCTTGAGGATCTTGGTCATCTCGGCGTCGGAGAGACGTCCGTCGCTCGCCACCTGGATGCTGGTCTTACCGTCCGGGCTGCGGTGGGTGCAGAAGCCGTTGCCGCACTTGATCGTCGTGTTGCCGGTCGTCTGGTTCGAGTTCTGCTGCGGCACCACGAAGATCTGGAAGCTGCCGGGAAGGCTCTCACCGTCAGCGCCGCCGTACGGCTCGATCAGTTTCGTGGTGGGCGGTGCCGGGTTCGCGAAGATCGCGCCACCGTAGTCGCCGTTCCGGGCCGCCGCGATGCCGTTGAGACCGGACATGGCGTGCGAGCCGAGTTCGACGGGCTGGTAGCCGGCCGGTACGTAGTCGAGGGTGAACGGCAGCTTGGCCGGGGCCGCCTGGGACGGCTTGAGGCCCGCGACGATCTTCTGCAGCTCCGCGTCGGACGGGTCCTCCGCGGAGTCCGAGTGGGTCGTCAGGACCGCCCACGCGTCCGGGGCGTACGCCCAGGCGAGCGTCCGTCGGGCCATACCGCCGTCGCCGGGGTCCCCGACCTGGTACGCCTGCTTGCCGTCGACCGTCAGCTCGGTGGCCCCGGTCAGACCGGCGGGGTTGAACGCGCCCGGCCGGTACAGCACCAGATAGGCGTAGATCGTCGGTTCCGGTGGGCCGCCACGCTTGTCGCCGGCCCGGGCGATCTCCTCGTCGGTGGCCGCCCGGTCGTTCGTGGTGCGGCCGTCCAGGTAGACCGACGCGATCTGGTACGACGTCGACGCCACGACCGGCGCCGCCACGTGCCAGCGGCCGGCGTCGAAGGCACCGAACGTGAACTGGAACGGGTCGGCCGGGAACTCCCACGCGGCCGTGGCCGTCTTCGGAGTGCCGGCCGACGGGGCCGCGGCGTCGACGACCGTGCCCTGACCCGTCCCCCCGAAGATCGACGGAACGGTGACCGCGGCGGTCACCGCGACCACGGCCAGCGCCGCGCCCGCACCGGCGAAACCGGCCCGCCGGCGACGCTGCACCCTGCGGCCCTTGCCGACGATCTCGTCGATCGTGTTCCGGTCCGGCGGCGCGCCCGACGTCGCCAGATCCACCACCTCATGCAACCGCACGGGACAACTCCTCAACATCCGCGACCTGCAGGTCGATTCTCTCGGTGGCCAGAACCTCACGAAGGCGCGACAGCCCTCGCGACGTCTGGCTCTTGGCAGTGCCGACGGAGACCCCGAGGACCCCCGCGCTCTCCTCGAGGCTCATCCCGAGGTAGTAGCGAAGGATCAGCGCGACCCGCTGCTTGCGGGGCACGGCACGCAAGGCCGCCTGGATCCGGATCCGGTCGTCGGTGGCAGTCGACGGGTCGTGCAGGACGACCTCCGGTATCTCGTCGCCGGCCGAACGTTCCCGGCGCCAGGGCCGGCGCACCTCGTCGACTGCGGCCCGGTACACCATCGTCTTGGCGTACAGGTCGGGACGGTCGAGCTTGGGCCAGCGCGGGTACAGCTTGGCCAAGGCGGTGGCCACGGCGTCTTCGGCCGTGTGCCAGTTACCGCAAGTCAGGTAGGCCAGTTTGCGCAGCGGGCCCAGCTGAGCCGCGACGAACTGGCGAAACCCTTCCTCTTCCTCGACATTCAAGATCGTCAGCCTCCTTTGACGGAGGTGGAACGGTGACAACCACGAAAAAGGTTGCACCACAGTGGATGTGATGGCCGTCACATCTCGCCGGGGAGGCGGAGGCCGAGATGCGGTACGCCGACCCCTGCGTAGTCTGACCACCATCATTTGCCGTTGAGCAACCATCACGACGACGGGCAGGCCACAGCATGACAGCGGTATCGGGCACCGACGACATGCGGACCCTGTTCGGGCAGTCCATCGCCGTCTTCGCCGCGCTCACCGGGCCCTCGCACGTGGTGGAGAGCGCGAACCCGGCGTTCTTCGCCGCCATCGGCGCCGACCGGGCCCGCACCGGGATACCGCTCGCCGAACTCCTACCGGAACTGGCCGACCAGGGCTTCCTCGCCCTGCTGGACCAGGTCTACCGCACCGGGGAGCCGTACACCGGCCGGGACGCCCGGGTGCTGCTGGGCACCGGCCCGCACGTGCGGGAGACGTTCTTCGACTTCACCTACGAGCCCCACCGCGACGTCGGCGGCACGGTGACCGGGATCCGGATGATCGGCGTGGAGACCACCCAGGTCAAACACGCCCAGCGACTGACGGCCGAACACCGGGCCCTGCTCGAACAGATCGCCCGCCAGGCGCCGCTGGCCGAGGTGCTCGACGGGATGGCCCGCAGCATCGAGACCCTGGCCCCGCGGGAGGTGCTCGTCTCCGTCCTGCTCGCCGACCCCGACGGCCGGCACCTGCGGCACGGTGCCGCGCCCAGCCTGCCCGACTTCTACAACCAGGCCATCGACGGCATCGCCACCGGCGAAGGCGTCGGCTCCTGCGGCACCGCCGCCCACCGCCGTGAGCCGGTCATCGTCACCGACATCACCACCGACCCGTTCTGGACCGACTTCCGGGACCTGGCCGAGCAGGCCGAACTCGCCGCCTGCTGGTCCACCCCGATCCTGGCCCGGGATGGTGCCCTGCTGGGCACCTTCGCCATGTACCACCGCACACCCCGCGTCCCGCAGGACACCGACCTAGCCCTCGCCCACCTGTTCGCCGGCACCGCCGCGCTGGCCATCGAGCGCCACCACATCGAACAGGCGAAACAGACCGCCGAGGCCCGGGCCAGAGCCGCCCACGACGAACTGGCCCGGACGGTCCGTTCCGAACAGCGCCTGCGCGCCGACGCCGAGCAGCGCGCCACCGCCGCCGCCGAACTCACCGCGCAGATGCGCGCCGCCGCGGCCGCACAGGCCGCCGCCCCGCACCCGGAACGCTGCCAGCTCGGCGGCGCCGCCGGATGCGGCGCACCGGCCGAACTCAAGGTCGCCGACTCGTGGGGCGACGCGGCCTGGGGCTGCCACGCGCACGTCGAGGAAGCGATCATCAACGTGCGGTCGGTCTTCATCGCCAGTGAGGAACTCGGCGGCCTGGCCGCCTACCTGCACCGCTGACGCGGCGGGCGTCAGGAACAGCTTTGGCCGATGTTGATGCAGGTCGGCGATAACTGGTGGAGCGGCTACCAGACCGTCAGGACCAGGTGGTTGACCGCCAGGGCCACCGCCGCCTGCACCGCGAGCCAGATACGCCGGTCGGCGGGCGGGATCAGAGCCGCACCGGACATCAGCCACACCGTGAAGGGCAGCCAGATCCGTTCCACCTCGGCTTTGCTGTATCCCGACAGGTCAGCGGCGATGATCGCCGTCGTGGCGGCGAGCGGCAGAACCCAGACGGCGTCGCGGGCACGCGGGCGCGCGGCCGTCACCGCTCGGCGCAGGATCACCGCCGCGGCGGGACCGGCGGCGACGGCCAACAGCGCGAGGTTGGCCCAGACCCAGTAGCCGTAGGAACGGTCGGCGGCGACACCCTGGTAGTAGCGCTCGACGATCAGGTGGTAGCCGGTCAGCCAGGAGAACCCGGCCGCGGTGAACGCGACCACGATCGGCGCCGCCCCGGCCAGCGCCCAGCCCGCGGTACGCCGGTGCGCGCCGGCCAGGACGACGACGGCCAGGGCGACGACACCGATCAGGACGAGGCCGTACGACAGGTAGCAGCCGAACGCCAGCAGCACTCCCCCGGCGACCGCGGCCGTCGCACGCCCGCGGGCTACGGCGTGTGCCAGCAGGGCGACACCGGTGGCCGTCACGCCCGCGAACAGTCCGTCCGCCGATACCCCGGCCCAGACCGCACCGGGGAACAGCACCGTGAACGGCACCACGGCGCGGGCCGCCTCGTCGGTACCGAGCACCCGGACCGTGTGCGGTACCGCGACCGCTACCAGGCCCGCCACCAGGACGCACAGCACACCGGCCCAGGCGCCGCCGCCGAGTCCGGCCCGGTCGAGCCAGACGAAGACGAGCAGGGCACCCGGCGGATGAGCCGACACATGGGTGGTCCAGGAGTCCGGCTGGAAGTCGAGGATGCGGGTGGTGAATCCGGCCAGGGTGGCGGGGATGTCGGTGATGCCGGGGACCTCGTGCAGGTATTCGTGCTCGGTGGTCAGCCGGCCGGCGACACCACGCTGCCAGCCGTCGATCAGCGCGAGTGACGACGTCCAGGCCACGGCGGTCAGGTAGGACAGGGCCAGCAACGGCCGCCAGGAGAGCCGGGCCGCCAGCGCCGGCCCTCGCCACCAGACCAGCACGGCTGTCAGCAGGGCGAACGGTGTGCCGGGGCCGATGTGCGGCAGCCAGTGCGCGAACAGGGGCGCGGTGCTGGCGTGCACCGGCCGGCCCAGCAGGTACAGCACCCCGCCGGTGATCGCGGCCACCGCGAACAGTCCGGCGGCGAGGGCGGCGGCGATCAGGTCGGCGCGGGCCGGCCGGGTCCGGCGGTTCATCCGCGCAGTGCGGCGGAGGCGAACTCGGTGATGCCGTCGGCGAGGCTCACGGTGGCCGACAGCCCCAGTTCGGTCCGGGCCCGGGACGGCGAGGCGACCACGTGCCGGACGTCGCCGAGCCGGAACTCGCCGGTGACGACCGGAGGCGGGCCGCCCGCGGCTCGGGCCAGTTCGGCGGCCATCTGCCCGACGGTGGCCGGACGGCCGGAGGCGATGTTGTAGGCGCGCCAGCCGGTACGCGTACCGGTCGCGTTCACCGCGGCGAGGTTGGCGGCCGCCACGTCGCGGACGTGCACGAAGTCGCGGCGCTGCCCGCCGTCCTCGAACACGCGCGGCGGCCGGCCGGCTTGCAGCGCGGACCGGAAGATCGCGGCGACGCCGCTGTACGGGGTGTCGCGGGGCATTCCCGGCCCGTACACGTTGTGGTATCGCAGCGCCACGGTGGTGCCGCCGGTCTGCCGGGACCACGCCGCGGTCAGGTGTTCCTGGGCGACCTTCGTCGCGGCGTACACGCTGCGGGGGTCCAAGGGTGTCTCCTCGCCGACCAGGCCGGGTTCCAACGGGGTGCCGCAGGTGGCGCACGGTGGCTCGAACCGTCCGGCGGTCAGGTCCGCGACCGTCCGTGGCGCGGGGTGTACCGCGCCGTGCCGCGGGCAGGTGTAGGCGCCTTCGCCGTAGACGACCATGGAACTGGCCAGTACGAGCCGGTGGATGCCGGCGCGGGCCATCTCGGTGAGCAGGACGGCGGTGCCGAGGTCGTTGCAGCCGACGTACTCGGGCAGGTCGTCGAGGTCCACCCCGAGTCCCACCATGGCGGCCTGGTGAACCACGACGTCGACACCGGCAAGGACACCCGCGACCGCCGCCTGGTCGCGCAGATCGAACCGGTGCAGCGGGGCTCCCGCCACGGTGTCCGGCAGTGGCGTGCGATGCGCGCCGGGATGGCCCGCGTCGACGACGGTCACCTGATGGCCGGCGTCATGCAGGGCGGCTACGACATGGGTTCCGATGAAACCGGCTCCACCGGTCACGAGTACGTGGGTCACGGCGCCGACGGTAGAACCAGAACCGGGCCGAAAGCCCACGTCACGGCGGGCCGTCAGCGGATCGTAAGAACTCCCGGGGCACGTCATCGTTTCGTAAGATCTCGTCATCGCCAGGTAAGGATTTGCCGGCCGATCGCGTTCTAGCGTCCGCTGTATGACCGATGTGGTGCTTCCCTGCCGGAACGAGGCCGCGGCCCTGCCCGGCCTGCTGTCCCGGATGCCGGCCGGCTACCGGCCGATCGTGGTGGACAACGGCTCGACCGACGGCTCGGCCGCGGTGGCCCGCGCGTACGGCGCCGAGGTGATCAGTGTGACCGAACCCGGATACGGGGCGGCGGTGCACGCCGGTGTGCTGGCGGCCGGCCCGGATGACGGGGTGGTGTGCGTGATGGACGCCGACGGCTCCTTCGATCCGGCGCAGCTGCCCCGGCTGGCCGATCCGGTCCGGCGCGGTGTGGCCCAGTTGGGCACCGGCCGGCGTCGTCCGGTGGCGGCCGGGGTGTGGCCGCTGCACGCGCGGGTCGCCAACGCCGTTCTCGCCCGCCGGCTGCGCCGCACGACCGGTCTCGACGTGCACGACATCGGGCCGATCCGGGCGGTACGCCGCGACGATCTGCTGGCGCTGGGACTGCGCGACCGCCGGTTCGGTTATCCGCTGGAGTTGCTGATCGAGGCGGGGCGGGCCGGGTGGCGGGTGGTCGAGATGGACGTCGACTACCACCCACGGGCAGCCGGCACCCGCTCCAAGGTGACCGGCACCGTCCTCGGCACGGTCCGGGCCGTCCGCGACATGAGCGCGGTGCTGGCCCGATGAGCGCCGCCCAGATCCTGGTGATGGCCAAGGCCCCGGTGCCGGGGCGGGTCAAGACGCGACTGTGCCCACCGTGCACTCCCGGCCAGGCGGCCGTGATCGCCGCCGCCGCATTGGCCGACACCATCGACACGGTCGCGACAGCCGCGTCCGGCGCCCGGATCCTGGTCGTCGACGGCGCCTATCCGGTGCCGGCGGGCTGGACGACGGTCGCTCAGCGCGGCGGCCCGCTCGGCGACCGCCTCGCCAACGCGTTCGCCGACACCCGGGCCCCGGGTACCGCCACCGTCCTGATCGGCATGGACACCCCACAACTCACCGCCGATCACCTCGACCGGGCGCTGCGGCTGCTCAGCGGCGTGGACGCGGTGCTGGGGCCGGCCGACGACGGCGGCTGGTGGGCACTGGGCCTGCGCGATCCCGGTCATGCCGAGATCCTGCGTGCCATCCCCACCTCCACGCCGGCCACCGGACGGCAGACACTGACCGCGCTGCGCCGCCGTGGTCTGCGCTTACACCTGCTGCCGCCCCTGCGTGATGTGGACACCGCGGCCGACGCCTACGAGGTGGCCGCCCGATGCCCGGCGGACAGCCGTTTCGCTCGTGCCGTCGCCACCGAACTGCCGGCACCGGCGACGGTCGCCCGGTGACCGCCATCGCGGTCTTCGACGCCGCCATCAACCGGGCGGTGGCCGGCGTTCCCGCCGCGTTCACCGCCCGGCATGCCAGCGGCAGCATGCTCCGGTTCGACCCGACCGCCTGGTGCCAGGACGTCCTCGCCGGCGACGCGGCGCTGCTCGACCGCTGCACCGGCGCGACCCTCGACGTCGGCTGCGGTCCCGGCCGGCTCACCGGCGCGCTGACCGGCGCCGGGCACCCGGCGCTCGGCATCGACATCAGCGCCACCGCGGTCCGCCTGGCCCGCCGCCGCGGCGCGATCGCGCTGCAACGCGACGTCTTCGACCCGGTGCCCGGCACCGGCCGCTGGCCGCACCTGCTGCTGGCCGACGGCAACATCGGCATCGGCGGTGACCCGCACCGGCTCCTGCTCCGATGTCGCGAGCTGCTGGGACCCGGCGGGCGCCTGCACGCCGAACTGGCGCCGCCCGGCACTCCCGCCTGGTCCGGCATCGCGACGGTGCAGACCCCGGCCGGGCAGGGCGGTCCCCTGCCGTGGGCCTGTGTTCCGGTCGACGACCTTCCCACCCTGGCCTCGGCGGCCGACATGCGCGTCCTCAGCACCGGGACGGAGGCCGGTCGATGGTTCGCCACTCTGACCGCCTGTTGAGCCGATGGTTGCGGGCCCCGGTGCCCGCGCCGCCGGAGGCACTGCGGCGGGGACCGTTCCGCCCCGGACGCTTCGGCTCGGCGCTGCGATCGACCCGGCTCACCAGCCTGCTCGGTATCGCGCTCGGGGTGAGTTTCGCCGTCTGCTTCGCGACCGGCCTGATCAGTCATCTGGTCCAGCACCCGCCGGGCTGGTTCTGGTGGCCGTCGCGGCCCGTCGGGCTCTACCGGTTCACGCAGGGCGTGCACGTGGCGACCGGGCTGGCCACGGTGCCGTTGCTCGGCGCGAAACTGTGGTCGGTGTATCCACGCCTGTTCGTCTGGCCGCCGATCCGGTCGATCGCCCACGCGGCGGAACGCGCGAGCGTCGGGGTACTTGTCGCCGCCGCCCTGTTCCAGGTGGTCAGCGGTGTCCTGAACGTCGCCCGCTGGTATGCGCCGATGCCGTTCTTCTTCACCGCCGGGCACTACTGGGTGGCCTGGCTGGTGGTCGGCGCGCTGCTGGTGCACATCGCCGTGCAACTGCCGGTCGTTCGCACCGCCCGCACCGTCGCCGTCGCGGACCCGAACCGGCGCCGGATCCTCGGCGCGGTAGGGGCCGCCGCCGGGTTGATCACTCTGACCACGGCCGGCCAGACCGTCCGGCCGCTGTCCGCCCTCGCGGTCCTCGGTCCCGGCGCCGGCCCGCAGGGCTTGCCGGTCAACAAGACCGCCGGCCGAGCCGGGGTCGCCGCCCTGGCGGTGGATCCGTCGTACCGGCTGGTGGTCACCGGCACACGGCGACAGCTGCACCTGGACCTCGCCGCCCTCGCGGCGCTGCCCCAGCACACCGCGGAACTGCCGATCGCCTGCGTCGAGGGCTGGAGCGCCACCGGGCAGTGGACCGGAGTGCGGCTACGTGACCTGGTCGCACTGGCCGGTGACGACCCGGACCAGGTCGCGGTGCTGGTGGAATCGCTGCAGACGGGCGGGCGGTACCGGTCCACGACCGTGCCCGCCGAGCACATCGGTGACCCGCTCACCCTGGTCGCGCTGCGGTTGGGCGGCGAACCGCTGCACCTGGATCACGGCTACCCGGCACGGCTGATCGCCCCGAACCGGCCCGGCGTTCTGCAGACCAAATGGGTCGGCCGGATCACCGTGCTGGCGTCATGAGCAGAACACGGACCGTCCTGGCCCTCACCGGAATTCTGATCATCGGGTACGCCGTCACCGGTGCCCTCGACGACCCGGATCTGGCACCGGCCGGTGTACTGACGTTCCTGGCCGGAGTGCTGATCGTCCACGACTTCCTCTGGATGCCGGTTCTACTCGCGGTGGGCGCCGCGATCGCCCGCCTGACGCGGGGCCGTAAGGATTCCGAAAGGCCCGGCGAGGACGTCGACCGGCCCGGTGATGGGTAGCGTGGCCAGGCATGGGACATCGGGTGCTGGTGGTCGACGACGACGCCACGGTCAGTGACGTCGTCCGGCGCTACCTGGAACAGGCCGGCTGTGAGGTGCGACTGGCCGCCGACGGCGCCGACGGGCTCGCGGCGATCGCCGCCCAGTGCCCCGACCTCGTGGTGCTGGACCTGATGATGCCCGGCATCGACGGTCTCGAGGTGTGCCGCCGGATCCGCCGGCAACTGCCCGGCCTGCCGGTCATCATGCTCACCGCCCTGGGCGAGGAAGCCGATCGGGTCCTCGGGCTGGAGGTCGGCGCCGACGACTACGTGACCAAGCCGTTCTCCCCTCGTGAGCTGGTCCTGCGGATCCAGTCGGTGCTCCGCCGCACCGGCGGTCAGGCGGTGAATCCGGGCCCGGCCGCGATGCTGCGGGAGGCGGACCTGAGCGTCGACACCGCACGGCGTGTCGCTGAACGCGACGGCGCTCCGCTGGCGCTGACCGGCCGGGAGTTCGACCTGCTGGTCTTCCTGATGCGTCACCCCGGCCGGGCCTGGACCCGTTCCGATCTGCTGGACAAGGTCTGGGGATGGCAGTTCGGCGACCAGTCGACCGTCACCGTCCACGTCCGCCGGCTGCGCGAGAAGATCGAGCACGACCCGGCCGAACCGGTCCGCATCCGCACCGTCTGGGGCGTCGGGTACAGCTACGAGCCCCTCGTCGACGGGCACCGCCGGTGAACGACACGATGCTCATCGGGCTCTACGCCCTGGCCGCCGGAGGCGTGGTCGGGCTGGCCGGCGCGGGTGCGCTGCGGCTGCTGCGCGGCCGGTCCATCCTCGTCCACGTCCTGGTCCTGCTCGCCGTCACCGTGCTCGCCGTGGTCGCCGGTGTCGCCACCGTCGCCCACGCGATGTTCCTGTCCGCGCACGACCTGTGGGTCGTCCTGGTCACCGTAACCGCCTCCGCGGTGATCAGTCTCGCCGTCGGCGCCGTGTTCGGAAGCCGGCTCGCCGCCTCCGCCGTGTGGGCCCAAGCGGCCCGGGACCGCGAACGGCATCTGGAGGCCGGGCGGCGGGAACTCGTCGCCTGGGTCTCGCACGACCTGCGCACCCCACTGGCCGGGCTCCGGGCGATGGCCGAGGCCCTCGAGGACCGCGTCATCGACGACCCGGACACCGTCGACGAATACCACCGGCGGATCCGCATCGAGACCGACCGGATGACGCAGCTGGTCGACGACCTGTTCGAACTGTCCCGCATCAACGCCGGCGCACTGCACCTGGTGCCCACCCGGGTTCCGCTGAGCGAGATCGTGTCCGACGCCATCGCCGGTGTCGCCCCGCTGGCGGCGTCCCGGCGTATCCGGCTGGTGGCCGCGGACTCCCACTGGCCGCTGGTCTGGGCCGGCGAACGCGAACTCACCCGCATCGTCAGCAACCTGCTGATCAACTCGGTGCGGTACACACCCGCGGACGGGACCGTGCACATCGCCGCCGGCCACGAACACGGCAGCGTGTGGCTCGCCGTCTCCGACACGTGCGGCGGCATCCCCGACAGCGACCTGGGCCGGGTCTTCGACGTCGCGTTCCGCGGCGAACGCGCCCGCACACCCGGCACCGACGGTTCCGGCGGCGGTGGTCTCGGCCTGGCGATCGTGCGCGGCCTCGTCGAAGCCCACGGTGGCCGGGTCGGCGTCCGCAACACCGGCCCCGGCTGCCAGTTCGAGGTACACCTGCCCGCACCGGCCGGCTTTTGACGGCGGCCGAGGCTGACCGGATCGTCCGGGCCGGGATGGCACCATGATCGGCATGACTCCTGATGAGCACGCCGCCCGCGCCGCCGAACTCACCGACGAGGCCGAGCGTCTCTACCAGGTCTGCCTCGTCGACTATCACACCAACATCAACGAAGACGATCATTCGGAGGAGCCGTACGTCCCCGGCGCCGACCTGGCGATGTTGACCGCCACCACCCAGCTCGCCCAGGTCCACGCGACCCTCGCCCTACGGCACCCACCCGCCGAACCCGGAACCGACAGTCAGCGATGAACGGTCCCCGTCAAGACATCTCAAACGGACACGGATCATGCACCGGGCGGCAGCCGGACGGTGAAGAGGGTTCCCTGGCCAGGGGTGCTCTCCACCGAGATGGCACCGCCGTGGGCCTCGACCAGCTTCCGGGTGATGGCAAGACCCAATCCACTGCCACCGGTGGTACGGCTACGGGACTCGTCGGCCCGCCAGAACCGGTCGAACACCCGGGGCAGGTGCTCCGCGCTGATGCCGATTCCGGTGTCGCGCACCAGGATGGCCTGTTCCTGCACGGTGACCGTGACCGTGCCGCCGGGCGGGGTGTAACGGATGGCGTTGGACACCAGGTTCCCGACCACCTGCCGTATGCGGACCGGATCGGCGAACAGCACCGGATCACCCACGGCGACCGTCTCCAGACGTACCCCCGCGGTGTGTGCCGTGCCCACGTGGATGTCCACGACCTGGCCGACCACGTCTCGCACCGGAATCTCCTCCGGATGCACCCGAAGGGTGCCGGCGTCGACCGCGGCCAGATCGCTGAGGTCTTCGATGACGTGCTGCAACAACAACGCCTCCTCATGCAGCAGCGCCACCAGTTGGGCGTCGGTCGGGGCGATGTCGTCCTGGGCGGCCTCCAGCCAGCCGCGGATGTTGGTGAGCGGGGTCCGCAGCTCGTGTGCGACGTCGGCGACCATGGCCCGCCGCTGTGCCTCGGCACGGTCCCGGCGTTCGGCTGAGTCGTTCAGCGCTCTCGCCAGGTGCCCGATCTCGTCACGGCCGGTGACGATGACCGGACCGGAGCCGCCGGCCGCTTCCGCGAGGGCCCGCAGCGGCCTGACCAGGCGGCGGCCGGCCAGCACGGTGACCAGGATGGTGGCGAGCAGGACGGCCCCCGTGACGGCGACGATCCGGATCGTGTTGCCGCGAGAGAGGGTGAAGGTGGTGCGATCGGCGCCGGTGTCCGGGTCGGTGACGAAGAGCAGGGCCGGCGGGGCGACGTACGGCTGAAGCTGGGTGCGGCGCGACTTCTCCAGACACGACCTGATCCGGGTCGTGCCGGTTTCGGAGGAGACACCGCCCGGGATCACCGAGACCACCGTACGATCCCCGTTGGCATTGCTGAGAATGTAGTCACTGAACTGTGGCGACACCATCAGGATGCCGCCGTTAACGCCACCGAGACAGGCGCTGGTCATGGTGCCGAGTGTGCGCAGCGCCTTGCGTTCGGTGGCGGTGGCGGTCACGTCCAGATCGGCCCCGCACCGGGGCCGCGCGCCGTCCGGATCAGGCGAGATGACCTGCACGCTGGGCCGGCCGGTCGGCGACTCCATGATCCGAGCCCCCACGCCTTCTCGGGTCAGGCAGTTCAGCATCCTGCGGGCGTAGTCGCGCAGTTCGGCGCGCTCGCTCGCGGGCAGCAGATAGGGTCCGACAGCCCGTTCGTCGATCCGTTCGGTGCCGCCGGTCAGGCCCAGGTCCAGGTTGAGCGGGTCGATCACCGCCGACGGACGGGCTGCCCGCAGCGACGGGCCCGGGCCGGAATCGATGATCACCTCACGGTCCTCGGTCATCAGGGTTATTCGCCGTCCCAGCTCGGCGGCCCGCTGGTGGACCAGTTCGGGAGCCTCGGACCAGTCTGGATGCCCGGCCGCGTACGCGACCAGCATGTCGTAGACACCCTTGTCCCCGGTGAGCGACCGGCCCTGCTCCTGATTGATCGCGCGGGTCGCGGTGCGGGTCGCCAGCCAGGCCGTCGCGGCGATGGCGGCGATGGCGATCAGCACCGAGGCGGCCAGCAGCCGGATCACCAGACTGTGCCGCCACGGCACCCGTCCGGGGCTCACCCGTGGGCCAGTTTGTAGCCGACGCCGTACACGGTGATCAACTGGGCCGGCCGCTGCGGATCGGTCTCGATCTTGCGGCGCAGATTCAACACGTGTACGTCGATCGTTCGCTCGGTCGAACTACGGTCGATGCCGCGGGTGTGATGCAGCAGTTGGGCGCGGGTGAACACCCGGTCGGGCTGCTCCGACATGGCGGTCAGGATCGCGAACTCGCCGCGGGTGCACTCGATCGGCTCGTCGTCGACGGTCACGAGGTGGCGTACCGGATCCAGCCCCACCCGGCCGACCCGTCGCGCCGCCGGTTCCGAGGCCGGTTTGGACGCCCGGCGCAGCAGGGTCCGAACCCGGGCCATCAGCTCCCGCGGGCCGTACGGCTTCGTCAGGTAGTCGTCGGCGCCCAGCTCCAGACCCAGCAGCAGGTCGTCCTCGCTGGTCCGGGCGGTCAGCATCAGCACCAGGATGTCCGACTCCGCCCGGAGCGTCCGGCACACGTGCAGACCATCCAGCTCCGGCATCATCACGTCGAGGACCAGCAGGTCGGGCCGCAGACGGCGAGCCAGGTCGAGGGCGGCCCGCCCGTCATGGACGACGACCGTCTCGTGGCCGTCGGCCGTCAGGTACCGGCGGACCAACTCGGCCTGCCGCGGGTCGTCGTCTGCCACCAGAACGTGAGCGCACATGGCGGCGACTATAGGTCCGCGCCCCCACCGGATCCCGTTTCGCGAACAGACCTAACAGGTTTCTAAACATCCTGGCCGACGCTCCTCGGCATGCTCGAGAACCACGATGCCCCGCCGCGCTTCCGGCGCCGGCTCGCCGCGGGAATCGCGATCCTGGTCGCCGGGGCCGCTTTCCTGGCAGTCCGGCAGTCGTCCACCCGGCCACCGGAGACACCCCCGACGGCCGCCACCGCCACCACCGTCAAGCTCGCGCGACGCGACCTCAACACTTCCAAGACCATGACCGGAACGATTGGGTACGGCACTCCGCGCGCGCTCGCCGGCCACCGCGAAGCGACAGTCACCTGGCTTCCGGAGGCGGGCGCTCAGATCCGGCGAGGCCGCCAGTTGTACCGGGCCGACGACCGGCCGGTGCCGCTGTTCTACGGGGAGATGCCGCTGTACCGGACCCTGACCGGTGAGGGGCTGGTCGGCCGGGACGTACGGATCATCGCCGAGAACCTGACCGCTCTCGGCTACCCGATCGGTCCTCAGCCCTCCCCCGGCGAACGGGTCCGGCCACCTTCCCAGACAGCCTCGGCGGCGGCAGCGGTGCGGCCGCCACGGGTGACGGTTCGCAGCGACGAAGGGGTGCTCACTGCTCGCATGATCAAGGCGATCAAGAAATGGCAGGAGGATCTCGGTCTGCCGGTGACCGGTGCCGTCGCGGTCGGCGACGTCGAAATCCTTTCCGGAGCGGTACGGGTGGACTCGGTCTTCGTACAGCCGGGCGCATCGGCGAACGGCCCGCTCATGTCGGTCACCCCGACCCGCAAGGTGATCACCGTGGCTGCCGAACTGGCCGAGTCCGCATCGATCGAACGCGGCGCGAAAGTCACCGTGACCCTCCCCGACGACAAGAGCACACCTGGGCGGGTGCTCTCGGTAGGCCGCGCCCTGAGCACACCGGAGGGTTCCGTCGGCAGTGAGGCCCCGAGTCTGTCCGTCACGGTGATCGTGAACAACCCGGCTGCCATCTCGAAGATCGACTCTGCCGACGTTCAGGTCGGTTTCGCCGGTGAGATCCGCACCGATGTACTGGCTGCCCCGGTAGAGGCTCTGATAGCCCTGAGTGAAGGCGGTTACGCCGTCCAGACACCGACCGGCCTGGTAGCGGTCACCACCGGAATGTTCGCCCAGGGCTGGGTCGAGATAGCCGGCCCGGCCCTGGCCGAGGACACCGAAGTGGCGGTGGCCGAATGACCCCCGCCGGTGAACCGGTACTCGACGTTCGCGGGGCAGGCATGGTCTATCCGGGCCGGGTCACCGCACTGGCCGGGGTGGATCTGTGTGTCCGGGCCGGGGAGATGCTGGCCATCGTCGGGCCGTCGGGATCCGGGAAGTCGACACTGCTCAACATCATCGGGACCCTGGACCGGCCGACCTCGGGCAGCGTCCGGATCGCCGGGCACGACGTCGCCGCGCTGAGCGACCGGCGGCTGTCGGCGCTGCGGGCCAGGGAGATCGGGTTCGTGTTTCAGCGGTTTCATCTGGCCGACGGGTTGAGCGCCGCCGACAACGTGGCCACCGGCCTGCTCTACGCCGGTGTCCCCCGCCGGGAGCGGGCGGCCCGCGCCCTGCGGGCACTGGACCGGGTAGGGCTCGCACACCGGGCCGGGCATCGGCCGCATCAGCTGTCCGGCGGCGAACGGCAGCGCGTCGCGATCGCCCGCGCCCTGGTCAACCGGCCGTCGCTGGTGCTGGCCGACGAACCGACCGGCGCACTCGACACCGTGACCGGCCAGGCCGTGATGGGCCTGTTCACACGCTTGAACACCGAGGGCGTCACCATCGTTCTGATCACCCATGATGCCGGCATCGCGGCCACGGCGCCGCGACGAGTCGAGATCCGGGACGGCCGTCTGGTGCGGAAGGCGATGCGATGACCGGGTCGATCAAGCCGGTCCGGCTGGCGCTGGGTGATCTGCTCGCTCTCGGGCTGATCGGATTGCGGACGCGGCCCGGCCGGGCGCTGCTGTCGGGGCTGGGCATCGCGATCGGGATCGCCACCATGATCGTGGTGACCGGTATCCCCGCGTCGAGTCAGGCCGCGCTGGTGGCGGAGCTGGCCGCGCTGGGCACGAACACACTTCAGGCGATGCCCGCACCGGATCAGGATCCGCCGGCCCAGCTGCCGGAGTCGGCGGTGGCCATGGCCCGGCGGATCGGCCCGGTGCAGGCGGCGAGCGCGGTGGGCAACACCCATTCGCTGGTACGCCGTAACGACCGCACCGATCCCACCGACGGCAAGGGCCTGACCGTGCTGGCGGCCCGGGTCGACCTGCTACCGGTGATCAACGCGCACGTCGAGACGGGCTGGTGGCTGACGGCGGCCACCGAACGTTTCCCCGCAGTGGTTCTCGGTTCGGTGGCGGCGACCAGGCTGGGGATCACGAGCCTGCCGCCAGCCGGGTCCGGCCCACAGGTAGTGGTCGGCGAGCGCTGGTTCACCGTGGTCGGCATCCTGGCGCCGACCCCGCTGTCGCCGGACATCGACCGGTCGGTGCTGGTCGGATGGAACGCGGCCCGTTCCGAACTGGGCTTCGACGGCCATCCCACGGTTCTCTACCTCCAAGCCGAGGAGGACCAGATCGAGGCGGTACGAGCGGTGCTCGCCGAATCGATCCACCCCGAACGACCGGGCCAGGTGGTCGTCACCAGGCCGTCGGACGCGCTGGCCGCGAAACGGGCCACCGAGAGCAACTTCTCGGTGCTGTTCCTGGCGCTGGCCGCGGTCGCGCTGGTGGTCGGCGGGATCGGAGTCGCCAACACGATGGTCGTCTCAGTGCTGGAACGCCGCTCGGAGATCGGCCTGCGCCGGGCTCTGGGTGCCACCCGTGGCCAGATCCGGAGCCAGTTCCTCACCGAGTCGGTGGTGCTGGCCACGGCGGGCGGAACGGCCGGGACGGTACTCGGCCTGCTGGCCACGGTCGGCTACGCCACTTGGCAGGGCTGGCCGGTCGTGCTTCCGGCGCAGTCGGCGGCCTTCGGCGTGGGCGGCGCGATCGTCATCGGCGTTCTCGCCGGCGTCTACCCGTGCGTGCGCGCGGCCCGGCTGACTCCGACTCAGGCTTTGGCGGCCGCCTGAACAACGCCGTCTGGCCGCCGCCTTTCGGGCGGCGGCCAGACGGACGGCAGGCGCTAGGACTTGGCCGCGACTTCGCGTTCGCATTCGGACATGTGGTCCAGGCCGAGGCTGATCGAACGGGAGTCGTTCTGGTCACCGCCCAGGGAGATACCGACGCCGTCGTCGCCGACCGCTACGTACTCGACGCCTTTGCCCTTCAGACATTTGACAACGCCGACGGCGAAATCGCGGGCTTCCGGGTTGGCCGGGTCGCGTTCCCACGGCGGCAGCGGAAGGTACTGGGGTTCGCAGATCCGGTTGGCCTCATCACCGGCCGCACTGTTGGCGCTGTCGCCGTTCTTGCGGGCGAGTATCGGGTCGTAGCCCTGCTCCCGCATACACTTCAGGTAGGGCCCGAGCAGGGCTTCCTGGTCCTCCGCGGTCATTCCGATCGTCTCCCGGGGCCGTTCCTTCTTCGGCGCGGCGCTGGATTGGGCAGCGGCAGCGCTCTGCAACGTCGCCACTTTCGGCGGCGCGGCTGTCGTGGTCGCAGGCGACGACCCGCAGGCCGACAGTGCAGTCAGGGCGACCACGGTCACCAGACTCCGACGCATGAAAACCTCCTGTCCGATACGGCGGGAGTTTCCCTACCGCGCTGGCCAGCCTGCCGAGCAATGTTTAGGAACTCGTGAGGTTCCCGAAGCCCTGACGCGGTGGCGGGAAGCAGTAGCCTCCGCCCGGCCGTCCACGCTGGGCACAAGGGTTTCCCCTAATTCGAAACATCTGCATCTATGAATGAAACTCCTCAAGCGCCCCGGGACCTTGCACCCGCCCTCACCCCGGGCGGAAGAGGAGTTCCAGAGTGGATCGCCGAACCCCCTTGGCCATCTCGCTGGCAGTCGGCACCGTCGCCGCGTCAGCCCTGTTCGCGGTCACTGCCCCGGCAACAGCCCAGCCTTCCGGACCGGTCGACGCCACAGTCGCGGCCGCCAAGGCCGACGCCCTGATCGCCGGCCGCCCCGCCGTACTGAAAGCCAGTGGTCACGATGCCTTCAAGCAGAAGCAGGTGTACCAGGCGGAGGGCCTGAACTACGTCGCCTACGACCGTACCTACAAGGGCCTGCCTGTCGAGGGTGGCGACCTGGTCGTCGTCACCGACCCGGGCGGGCAGCCCGTCTACACCTCGGTCGCCCAATCCACCGAGATCGGCGAGCTGTCGATCACCCCGACACTGACCGCCGCAGCGGCCGCCACGGTGGCGAAGAAGCAGCTGAAGAAGGTCACCGCGGTCGAGGGCACCAGCCTCGTCGTGGTCGCCGCCGAGGGTGCCGCCGCCAAACTCGCCTGACAGACGACCGTACGAGGAACCGGCGCCGAAGGCGTCAGCAGGCTCACCGTCGACGTCGACGCGCTCACCGGCGCGGTGATCGACACCGAGGAGCACGTCACCGAAGCGGCTCTCGATTGGCAAGGCGGCCCCTTTGTAGACGAGATCATCCTTAAAATCGTCCGGGCCAGCATGTATGACGACGCCGGAGAACGTGACGACTCCCTGTATGGCCAAGTCAAAGTTGAACCCGGCGTGAGCGCCACCATCGGCAAACGCGTCGTGCACCACAGAAGTGAATCCGTACCGCCGACCCCGCAAAGCAACGCGCGATTACTGCGGCAGGTAGGTGAGTACGGCGTGGTCCGCCGATCTTCGGCGTGCTGTTCAGAGCCGCAAAACCTCTCAATAGCACCGCGACATGCACAGACCCTGCTGTGGGTTCGACCGGCATCCACTGCCGTTGTCTGTGCCCTGGTATTCATGGCGGTCCTGTTCGCCAGGCCACCCGGAGTCGAGGCAGGTCCACACGCCGCCGCCGAGTGGCATACCGTTTCGCGGTGATCGATACCTCGACTGAGTTCTGGGACCCGCCGCCGTCCCGGCCCAGCCTGGCGCCGGCCTGGATCGGCGCGTCCCTCTCGTCCGCGACGATCCTCGCACTCGTCGCGGCGGGCGGCGTGGTCGCCCACGCATGGAACGACGAACGCTACCGTGAGACCGGCGACGCCTGTTCTCGTCTCGACATTACGGCCGTCGCCACTCGGCTCGGCGATCCCAAGCTGCGACCGCAACCGTCCCTGACGCCTGGCGCCTGCACCTACGTCGTCGAGAACGAGAACGGTATCTGGGACAGCTACGGCTCGGTGCAGATGGACTACAGCATCAACGCGGTCGGTGCGTGGCTTGCCTGGAGAAACCAGGAGACCACAGGCAACCCGCGGGAGGTACCGGATCTGGGACGGGCCGCGCGCCTCACCGTGCAGGCGAGAAACGTGGACGGCGAGGATGTGTGCTCCGCGAGCGTGGAGGTGCTCGACTCGAACTTGCTGTTCCGGACCGGCATCGGCACCGACGCCGACATACCGTCGCGTCCCTGCGACGACCTGGACGCGCTCGGCGACGCCCTGATCGAGAGCGCCCGAACGTCCCTGGCCCGCCTCGCCGAGAGCCCATGACCGCAGCTCACAGCTCACGGCTTGCCGTTCAACCTCCGTCGCTCGTCGGCGTAGCCGCGGCTCAACCCCGCTGTATCACCGAGGGCGACTACGGTGAGTGCTGTCGAACGGGCCGGCGTGCGGTGGCGCTGAGCCCGGACCGCGCGTTGTATGCGGCAGCAGAATGAAATGATCTTGCTGGAGCGCTACCGTGACGCGATGGCCAGCACCTGGGAAGAGTCGATGGCTGCCCGTGCTCACGCGCGGGCGGGCCAGCGCATCAATTGGAGGCGCCGGCCGCTCACGCCGGACCGGCCAGGACACGCCAGTCATCATTTGCATCGAAGTCCGAGCGGGACCGAATGTTCTTGCGGTGACAACTTCCAAGAGGCTGGCGAGTTCAGTCAGTCGTAGCATTTGATCTTGATGGGTCGGTGGGACAGGATGCCCGCCGTGCGCAACATGTTGACCCTGGTCGATCGTGAAGAGATCTCCCGTGGCTTGGCCGAGGGCCTGGAATTCAAGGAGATTGCCCGGCTGATCAGCCGGAACCCGTCGGTGGTCTCACGGGACGTGGCCCGCCACGGCGGCCGGGCGGAGTACCGGGCCGTGACTGCGGACCAGTCGGCGCTGACCGGTCGGTTGCGGCCGAAGGCGTACGCGGTCGACCGGTCATCACGGCTGCGGACGGTGGTCACGCAGCTGCTCAAGGGCGGCTGGTCGCCGGCGTCGATCGCGGGCCGGTTGCCGCGCGACTACCGCGACGATCAGGCTGTACGGGTGTCACACGAAGCGATCTACCAGTGGGTCTACGCCCAGCCGGTGTCCACCCTGGCTCGGGAACTGCTGAAGCTGCGCACCGGCCGGACCGCCCGCCGTTCGGGCCCCCGCCCGGCCCCGGCCCCGCGGATCCGTGAGCCCCGCTACCTCGACGAACGCCCCGCCGAGGTCGAGGACCGGCAGGTGCCCGGCCACTGGGAAGGCGACCTCGTGATCGGCAAGGCCGGCAGGTCCGCAGTCGCGACCCTGGTCGAGCGGACCTCCCGGATGCTGGTCCTGGTCCCGCTGACCGGACGCGACGCGCTGACCGTCGGCGACGCGGTGATCGCCGCCGCCGGAACGCTGCCGCCACAGATCGCCCGCTCGCTGACCTGGGACTGCGGCTCCGAGATGGCCGGACACGCCCGCATCACCGCCGCCGGACTGCCGGTCTACTTCGCCCGCCCGCACTCACCATGGCAGCGCGGCAGCAACGAGAACGCGAACCGCATCCTGCGCGAGTACTTCCCGAAAGGCGTCCCGATCACATCAGATCCGAAATACCTGGCAATGGTGGCTTCCGAAATCAATGACCGACCCCGTAAGATCCACAATTGGAAGAAGCCCTCCGAGATATTCGCCGAACTCATAGAGGCAAATGCTTCGACTGCCTGAATCTGCCGCTTGCTACGTCGACCACAGCGAAGATCCTTCATGGTGGAATGCGCAGAAATGTGCAACATGCGGGCGGACGGGTGTGCTCCTGGAGGGAAGCCCGGCACGTTGACCGCGTGTGCCGACTGGCCAAGCCAATGACCGACCGTGCGTCATCAGCGGCAGATCCGTACACCAAACAACGTTGCGGCAGCGTGTTCTGGACTTTCCGCGAAGTGATCGTTCCGGTACTGGTCAAACGGTCTGCCAGGCTCGGGCGTACGACCCCTGCAACCGGGTTGGCGCGGTACTCGGCACAGCGGTGTGCTTCTTCCTGCGCCAACGGTTACCGCCGGCTCGGTCAGGGAACCTCAGGAAGATGAGCACCTATCCTGATCCGGCCTGGCACGGCGACGTCTACCCCTCTGAAGAGGAGATCGATCCGACCGGCACCGACGGCCCGGTCGGGGCGTACGCCAGCCGGCCCGACCCCCTACCAACCTCCGCACCCGGAACGCCGCCCATCCCCGAACCGGCAGGCCGAGTCACCACCACCGCTAACTCCATTGTCAGTCGGCGCCCGGACGGATCGATTGAGGTAGTCACCGACCTCGACGGTGACGGCATCGCCGACATGGTGCAGGTCGACCTCGACGGTGACGGGGTGCCCGACCTCACCTATCTCGACACAGACCGCGACGGGAAGCTTGACACTGTGCTGCGCACCCCGAACCGCTGACAGCACGGTGCGGTGCTGGCCCATTTCCGGACCGCACACGCTGCCGCAGATCATCGCGCCTGGACCAGAGACGGCCAAGACCGGTGACGGCCTCTCCTGCCGCAACGACCTCAGCGACGACCGAGTCTTTTCTCCGCGGCATCGAGGTGCCCCTACACGGATCCCGCCACGAAAACACGATGGGCAATCCGCCACCAGCACCCAAGCACGCTCCGCGTTTTGTCTGCGGCAGATTCGGACGTTGCAGGCTGTCCCTCATGATTGACGTCATGGACGCCGGCGATCCGTACACGACCATCACCGAGCCGACATTCGTGGCCCGGTTCCTCCTCGATCCCTACACGGACACCGTGGAGTCGGTGGCCAACCGCACGGACTGCGGCACATCAGGATGTCCAAGATGACCTGACGCGGGCACATCGTAGAGGTCAATGCCGCGAGAGCGGAGCGCGATTGACAGTGGTTGATCGCGTTGAACCTTTCCGGTTGAGTTGCGGCGTGCGGTGTGAACAGGGCTGGGGTCTGGCTCATGTCGATGCCTGCCGGGCGGTCTGGTGGAGCTGGTTCATCATGGAGTCATGACGCGGAACCCGCTCCTGCCCGTGCTCGCCGGCTCCCGGGCCGTTCTGGTCGGCCGTGACGTTCCCGAGCCGGACGTCGACTATGGCTTCGGCCGCGGCTGGGAGTCGGCCGAGCTGGCGACGAAGCGGCTGAGTCAGGTCCTGGTCTCGCCGGCCCACCAGGCCTTCGAGATGACGAGCGTCGCGGAGCTGGTCGGTAATCCATCCCCGGCCGAGGTCATCGAGGCGATGCGCGGGGCCGCCGCAGCGGTGTCCGACACCCTGCTGTTCTCCTACTGCGCGACCGGCCCGATCAACGACCAGTCCGAGCTGGCGACCGTCGCGCAGATCATGCGCGACAGCGCGGCCACCCGCCTGGTGGTGCTGCTGGACTGCTCGGACTTCGCGTTGACCGTGTCGCACTTCCTCCGCATGGTCGACGCCGAACCGGACCGCGTGTCGCTGCTCGCGGGCGCGCGAAGCATGCTGTTCACCAGCGAGATCGACCCGTTGACCAGCAATCTCGCCGAGGCTCTCGCCGTCGGGGTCGACGGCGGCCCCGAAGCGCTGGACCTGGCAACGCTGCGTGACGCGGTCCGGGCCAAGCACACCGAGTTGCGGGAGGCGGTCGAAAACGAGTGGATCCCGGGAGAGAAGAGTCTGATCTGCCGCGCGGGACATCGGGTGGCGCTCGGCATCAACCCGGCGTTGCCGCCGAGCGGGGCGCAGCCACAACGCCGCGAAGTGCGGCGCAGCGTCGGACCACTCACCGATAGGAGTAACAGTGACGAGACTGCCGCCGCGGTCGTGCTCGTCGCAGCAATCCGGGCAGCGGCGCCTGCGTCATGGACGTCGGAGGCGGACCTCGCGGCGGGCGCCTTCGCGGTCAAGGAGCCGACGGCGGAGAACGAGGAAGCCACACGCTACGTGCTGATCAAAGTCGGCCAACGTCGGCTGAAGGTGAACCATCAAGGCGGCTTCACTCGGCTGCGGAGTATCCACTCCCGCATTTTTCTGGGCTACGCCGACGAACACGACCAGTACGAACTGTGCGTGCGCCAGTTGCATGTGGACGGGGTATTCCCGGCACGGGGCTTCTCCGCGACAGCGGCCGTCAACGTCCCGTTCCCGCCGGGCAATGGGGGCATCGAGATCTACCTGCGGGCACTGATAGCGATGCGGGTTCCTGGGTGGACGGCGATCACGACCAGCGACCCGGCTGAAGTTCGCTGGAGGGCACAGGACCCCGAGGACCAGGGCCGGTCCGTCAGCATCGAGAAGCAGCCGGGAGACGAGGGCGGGGCCGTGACAGTGATCGGGACGACCGCGCTCGGAGTGGAGCAGCGGATCCTGCTGCCTCCCGAGGTGAGCCGGGACATCATGCACAGTGAACGGGCCGCCGACAACGTGGTCGAGGCCTTGACCACGATGGGGATCCTGCCGGTCGAGGCGCAATGGGGCATTGCCGGTAGGCGCCAGCTAGAACGTGGCGAAAGCGTTTTGTGACGCACACAACTCGGCAGTGCGTTAATCGTGGATCGCCCACGCATCCCTCGGCAGCCAGTGGGAGAGATCGCCAAGCGCCGCGGCGGGGTAGAAGATCGGCCGCGTCAAGAGCCGGTCACCCCTCCCGTTGCACGTTGATCGTTACGCCTAGGGTCTCCGAGCCGGGCACACCAGCGCTCATATAGACGACCTTGGCCTCAGGTAGTCCCGCCTCGGCCCGGTCTATCAGCCATTGCTGCCGGTCCTCGTCTGGCAGCACATGCCACCACCCCTTGAACCTCATCACGGCAAGTATGACTGCGACAAGGGCAGATGCCCGGTCATGGCGCCTCTCGGAGGGCCCACAACGGGACGCACTCAATTCGGTAAAAGCGGATTTTTCGATCATGCGACTTGGGTGAGCAATCGGGTGAACTGCTGGACGGGGGTATCCCAGCCGAGGATCTTGCGGGGACGGTCGTTGAGTTCGGCCGCCACCGCGGTCGGGTCGTCGGCGGTGTGCGCGCTCAGGTCGCTGCTCTTGGGGAAGTACTGGCGGAGCAGGCCGTTGGTGTTTTCGTTGGAACCCCGTTGGCAACGGCTGGCCGCATCACACAAGTAGACCGGCGTGCTGGTAGCGGCGGTGAAGTCGGCATGCCGGCCCCTCTCGACGCCCTGATCCCAGGCCAGCGACTGTCGTAATTCTGCCGGAAGGGTCGAAACATGGTGATGAGCTGGTCGCGGAAATGGGCGGCGTTACGGCCTTGCGGCAGGTGAACGAGAAGGACGTAGCGGGTGCTGCGCTCGAACAAGGTGCCGATGGTGGCTCTGGGTGGATGTTCACGGCATCGACCGGGTGGCCGAGTGGTGGACCGACAACATCGGTGACCCGCGGGATCCGGCAGTCCGTGCGGGTGCTACCCGTTCAGGGTCTATGTCGGTGAAAGGTCACCACCTGGCCAGCTTCACGCGCTCGGCTTTCGTGAAGGTGCGGGCCGGCAGCCGATTGTTGCGGCATCGGTCGTCGGGCCACATCCGCGAAGTGCATCGGGAGTTGTGTGGGGCCCCGTTGGCGTGACCGAGTTCGTGGTCGATGATGGACCGCCGCGTATACCATCCCTTGCGGGAGAGTGCCCCTGAGAGACGGATCTTCGAGGTCTTCCGCCCGAAAGTCCAACTGGTCCAAGCGCCGTAGCCCTGTGTGGCATTGCTCTCGACCACCCGGATGCAGCGGTATCCGGTCCGGCATCTACCCAGACGCATGTCCGAGCCGGTGTACCTGTCGACGAACGAGATCGACGAACGCAGCGCCGAGTCGAACCGTGCACCGACATGCTCCTCGACGTAAACGACCGGGGTCCCCAACAGGCTTGGTGTGGTGGTCCAAAAGGAGTCGCCCGCCGCCGCGGCAGCAGGCGAGGCGGTCGCGGTGACCGAAGCGGTGGCCAGAACAAGTGTCACGGACGCACGGAGCAACCAGGAAGAGTGCGTATTCACGAGGGCAGGCGGCCTTCCAGATCGAAACAGGCCACGCCACTACCCCACCATTGATCAACTTAATCCCGCCAGCACAGCACGTCGGCATGCCGCGCGTAGACGTGCAGGTCGATGAAGCGACGCCAGGGTGAACGCGCCGACGAGCCCACCGGATGGATATGAAGTGGCCGTCGGGTCCCAGCCGTTTGAGGGGCCGGAGGACGCGACCGTGCCGGCGGAACTCGTAGCGGACCTCGGGGTCAGGCTTCCCTACCGCGCCAGCCAGCCTGACGAGAACTCGTGAGGTTCTCCGAAGGCGTCAGCCTCGGGTACTACCGCCGTCCTGACGATGAGCAGGAGGACCGAGAAGCCAGCCCTCATGCGAGACGAAGCTGCTCCTGAATACCGGCGGCGCGTTCGCGGTCGGCGTGGGCCGCGGTCGGGTGGCCCGCGCTGGCGTGAGTATCGGCGCGGCGGGTGAGGGTTGCCGCGAGGCCGGGAAGATCCCCGGCCTGCTCGAAGCTCTCGATCGCCCGGTCGTACAAGCCGGTCGCCTCGTCGAGATCACCGAGCCGATGATGGGCGAGGCCGAGAGTGTCCAACGACGACGCCTGTTCCTGCGGAGTGCCGACGCGCTGCTGCAACGCGAGCGCTTCGCTGCAGACGACCACGGCTTGCCGGTAGCGTCGGGCCTGAACGTGGAGCCATCCCGTGGCGCTGAGCACATTGGCCTGCCAGACCGCGTCGCCGGCCTTGCGGAACTCGTCGAGCGCCCTGGTCAGGTGAGCCTGAGCGCCGTCGGTGTCGCCCAGTTCGATGGCCACCTCGACGAGCGCGTAGTACGCGTGGCCGCGGGCTGCCGCACCGGTGTCGAAGGCGAGGGCCCGGCTCAGCAGGTCCGCTGCAGCATAGGGGTCACCGAGTCGCAGCTGGGCTCGTGCCTGGAGCCGTAGGCTTCTCGCCTGGGCGTCGTCGTTGTGGAGCCGGTGGCCCGCCTCGGTGGCCTCGACGGCGAGGAGGTGCAGGTCGGTCCAGTGGCCGCGACGGTCCAGGTAGGTGGCCAACGACCAGGTGAGCTGCCAAGCGTGCGTGTCGAAGCGGTGGGCGGCGGCGTACCGGACGGCGGCGGTGAGGTTCTCGTGTTCGGCGGTGAACCAGGCGGCGCCGTGCGGACCGTCCGAGAGTGCGCCGATCGAGACGCCGGGTTGTGCCGGCGCGAGCGTAGTGGCGGTACGGCTCGGGAACTGCAGGTCGGCAGCCCGGTGGGCGGTATGCAGGTAGTGGTCGAGGAGCCGGTGGATCGCGGTTCTGCTCTCCACGGGCTCGCTGCGTTCACCCGCGAGTTCTCCGGCGAACGCGCGCAACAGGTCATGGCAGGTGAAGCGGCCCAGCCGGTGTTCTTCGACAAGCCCGGCGGCGGCCAGTTCGGTGAGCAGTGGCTGAATCCGGGTTGCGGTGTCTCCGCTGAGGCTGGCGGCAGCGGCGACGGACACCTCCGCGCCCGGATGCAGTCCGAGGAGCCGGAACAGCCGGGCCGCCGGCGGGCTGACCGCCTGGTAGGACCAGGACAGAACGGCCCGGACGTCAGTGGTCGGATCATCGGTGGCGAACGCGTCCAGGGTGCCGTCGGCTTCCCGTAGAGCGGTGGCCAGCTCGGCCAGTGGGGTGGCCGGTGCGATTGCTGCCCGCGCGCAGACCAGGGCGAGCGCCAGTGGCAGGCCGGCGCAGCGGTCGATGATCTGATGGACGGGCGCGGGTTCGGCAGTCAGGCCCTGTCTGTCAGGGTGAGTTGAGGCCAGCGGTTCATAGCAAGTCCGTCGGACAGGGCGAGTTCAGGATCGAGATTCGTTGAGTAGTGCTGTTGATGTTGTGACGGCCCAGGATGGGGTCATGGGTCGCAAGAAGGGTCCGCGTGCTGACGGGCCGCGGGCGCGCCGGTCGTTCACGCCGGGGCAGAAGCTGGAATTGCTGGCCGGCTACGAGCAGGCCGTCGCGGCCGGTCAGGGCGGGGCGTTTCTGCGGCGCGAGGGTTTGTACTCGTCGTTGATGTCGGAGTGGCGCCGGTCCCGGGACGCGGGGTTGTTGCAGGGCAAACCGGCTGGTGAGACGGTCGGGCGGCCCAGCATCGAGCAGGCCGAGATCGCACGGCTGCGGCGGGAACTGCAGCTGGCGCAGGCGAAGCTGGCGCGGACGGAGACGGCGCTGACGATCATGGGAAAAGCGCAAGAGCTCTTGGAGGACATCTCCAGGAGCGAGCCGGACGGTCCGGACGTGTTCGGGCTCGGCAGGCGCTGATGGACGCCTTCCAGGCGTTGACGGGTGCGGGGACGACGACTCGGGTCGCGGCGGTGATGACCGGGATCGCCCGGTCCAGCGCCGATCGCGACCGCCGTCGGCCGAGCCCGTTACGTTCGCCGCAGCCGGTGCCGGCGAACGCGTTGACCCCGGCCGAACGCGACCGGGTCCTGGCCGTGCTGGACGGTCCGGAGTTCGTCGATGCGGCACCGGCGCAGATCTACGACGCCCTGCTCGATCAGGGTATTTATGTCGGCTCGATCGCGACGATGTATCGGATCCTGCGTGAGCACCGGCAGGTCCGTGAGCGCCGCCGGCTGGCCCGGCATCCGGCCCGCACCCGGCCGGAGCTGGTCGCTGACGCGCCGCGGCAGGTGTTCAGCTGGGACATCACGAAACTTGCCGGCCCGGTGAAAGGTTCCTACTTCGACGCCTACGTGATGATCGACATCTACTCCCGATACATCGTCGGCGCCCGTGTCCATGCCCGGGAGTCAGGGCCCCTCGCGGAGAACATGATGCGTGAGATCTTCGATGTTCCCGGCGTTCCGCACGTGGTCCACGCCGATCGGGGCACGTCGATGACCTCGAAATCGGTCGCTGACCTGCTCGAAGATCTGACCGTGACCCGGTCACACTCCCGGCCGAAGGTGTCCAACGACAATCCGTACAGCGAGGCCTGGTTCAAGACGTTGAAGTACACGCCGGTCTTCCCGGACAGGTTCGCGTCCCTCGCCCAGGCCCGGACGTTCATGACCGATTTCGTGACCTGGTACAACAACTGCCACCGGCATTCCGGGATCGGCCTGCACACCCCCGCCGAGGTCCACCACGGCCGCCACCACACGGTCCGCGCCGACCGCGAGAACACCCTCGCCGCGGCCCGCGCAGCGCATCCGGAGCGGTTCAGCACCGACCGGGTCCTGCCGAAGATCCTCGACCTGCCCGGACAGGTCTGGATCAACAAACCCGAGCCGGAACCTCAAGCCGCATAACTCTCGCTGGCCTCAAATCCTTGACACGTTCCGAGGCGCCGCAACCCGAGACGTTCTGCCTTGACCTCTCCCCGCCCTAAAGGACCCCGTTGGGGAACGGCCAAAACGGGCGTGTACCACGAGCGGTGTTTTTGGCGTTCTCGTTAGTAGGTCTCGGCTCCTGGCCATCGGTCACTGAAGGTGATGGCGAAGGCATCGATGGCAGGTTTCCACCGCATCGTCCATCGTGTACGGCCGGCTCCGGTCGGGTCCAGGCTGCGTGTGACCAGGTACAAACACTTCAACGCAGCCTGCTCGGTCGGGAAATGCCCGCGGGCGCGGACCGCCCGCCGATATCGGGCGTTCAACGACTCGATGGCATTCGTCGAACAGATCACTTTCCTGATCTCGACATCGTAATCCAGGAACGGGATAAACTCGTTCCAGGCGTTGCGCCACAGCCGGATCATGGCCCGATATTTCTTCCCCCATTTCTCGTCGAGATCGTCCAGTGCCGCGAGTGCGGCTTCGGCGTTCGGGGCGGTGCAAATCGGCTTGATGTCACGTTTTATCGTGTCGGCGTCGGCGCGGGACGTCAGCCGGAAGGTATTACGGATCAGGTGAATGATGCAGGTCTGGACCACGGCCAGGGGCCACACGTTCGTCACGACTTCGGGTAGGCCTTTCAACCCGTCACAGACCACAAAGAACGCGTCCCGCACGCCACGGTTCTTCAGATCGACCAACACGCTCATCCAGAACTTCGCCCCCTCTCCGCCGACGCCGGCCCACAGGCCCAGTACGTCCTTGCAGCCGTCCAGGGTGACGCCGATGGCCGCGTAGATCGGCCGGTTCGCGACCTGGCCATCCCGAACCTTGACCACGACGGCGTCGATGAAAACGGCGGCGTAGACCGCGTCCAACGGCCGGGCCGACCACTGCGCCTGCTCATCGAGGACCTTGTCGGTGATACGCGATACCGTCTCCTTGGAAACGGATGCACCATAGATCTCCGCGAAATGCGCCGAGATCTCGCCAGTAGTCAAACCCTTCGCATAAAGCGACAATATCACCTGGTCCACTTCAGAAAGACGACGTTGGCGCTTTTGGACGATCTTCGGTTCGAATGTCCCCTCCCGATCCCGGGGAACATCAATGACTACTTCACCGACGGCATCAGAGACGACAACCTTCGAGCGACTGCCGTTCCGCACGTTCACCGACGGCCGGCCCACCTCGGCACGATTCTTCTCGTGACCGAGATGTTCGGTCATCTCCTCATTCAATGCCGTCTCCAAGACATTCTTGGTGAACAGCTTCAATAACCCGTTCGGGCCGGTCAGCTCCAGCCCGCGAGCCTTCGCGTCAGCCATCATCGCCGCGACGGCGACCTGCTCCGGAGACAGCGTCCGGTCCGTTCCGGTGACCTTCTTCGGCGCGCTCGTGATCCCTGATGCCATTACTCACAGTGCCCATCCCGCCGACCCTCAAGTCCGGCGAATCAGGCCAAAAACACCTTTTGGGTTACAGTCCCGCCAAAACGGTATGTAACGACCTTCAGCCAGCGAGGTCGAGGTCGAGTTGGGTGAGGTGGCTGGTTCTGGTTCGGCCGAGTGGTGTTCCGGTGAGCCAGGCGTCGATGCGGACGATGTTGGCTGCGGTAGCGGCGAGGAGGTGACCGAGGTGGGTCTTGTCCGCACCGGTGTATCGGGTGCTCCGGATTCCGGTGTGCCGGACGACCTGGGAGATCGTGGCCTCGACTCCGGCGCGGATGTGGTAGCGCTGCTGCCACGCCTCGGTGACCTGTTCACCACGTCTGGCCTCCAAGACTTCCTGCTGAGCTGCGGGAAGCAGGGTGAGGCTGCGACCCCATTTACTGTTGACGCTGGCAGTGGTGCACTCGGCCCGGACCGGGCAACCCGTGCAGTCACCGGCGGCGAAGTGCACTCGTGCCAGTTCGGTGCCGCTGCTCTTGCGCTGGGCCGACCAGCTGATACTGGTCTTGCCCTGCGGGCAGGTCACGGCCTTGGACTGCCAGTCGATGCGGAAGGCGCTCTGCGGGAAACGTTCGCCCTGGTGGGTATCCAGTCCTACCGGACCGAGCAGATCGATACCGTGTTCGTCGCGAGCGGTCACGATGTGCGCGGCGGTGACGTAACCGGCGTCGACCACATGTTCGCCCGGCACTCGTTGCCGGCAGGCCATGTTCTGATGGATGGTCCCGGTTGTCTCGGTGTCGGTGACTGTGGCATCGGTGGTCAGCACACCAGTGATGATCCGCGGCAGGTCCGCCTCGCAGGTCTCGCTGAAATGCACCTTGTAACCGGACCAGCCCAGACCCCGTTTGAGGCCGTAGCGGGCGTCGATGTCGTACGGCGAGGCCAGCCGGTTTCTACTGGGCGGGAGGTCTTTGCCCTCCCGCCAGTGCACCTCCTCACCAGCACGCTGGTACTGCTGCTCCCACACCTGGCCGAGGACCTGGACCGCCGGGATCTCCCGCAACCATGCCGGCGCACCGGGTGCAGCGACCGCGTCCAGGATCAGATAGCCGTCCCGCCCTACCTGCTCAGCCCACCGCATGCGCACGTCGTCGCCCTTGGGGAAGCGGTACGAGTCGATCCGGGCACCGTATCGCCCGGCCCAGTCGGCATCGATGCGTGGGGCGAGCCACTGTGGAGCGGTCTTGGCCAGGACTTCGAGGGCCGCCCGCAGGGTTTCCCCGACGAACTCCATCCGGTTCAACGTGCGCACCGCTGCCAGCACATGGGTGGAGTCGGTGCGTTGCCGGCCACCGGCGCGCAGCAGTCCCAGCCGCGAGCAGTGGTCCAGGATCACCTCCAGGACCTTCTCCTCCAGCCCATGTTTGATCAGCCGGGCCCGGAAATCGCCAAGGATCGTGTAGTCGAAACCGGGATCATCGAGTTCCAGACCGAGCAGGTACTTCCAGTCCATCCTGGCCCGGACCTGGTCAGCGGCCTGCCTGTCGCTGAGCCCTTCCGCGTACTGCAGCACCGACACCAGCGCCAACACCCCCGGCGAGGCCGCCGGACGGCCCACCGCCGGGAACGCCAGTGCGAACGCCGAATCGCCAAAGACCGGCCCGAGCGCGTCTCGGATCCGCACCGCGAGAGTGCCCTTCGGGAACGACGCCCGCACCACCCGCGCGGTCAACTCCGGCACCCCACGGTCATCCCACGCTTCCAGCGACACCCTGAACCCTTTCCACCCGGCAAACCCGACAATCATGCCAACAAGCGGATTCAGATGGTTTGGCCGTTCCCCAACGGGGTCCTAAAGGACGGGGATTCCGGCGGTCGCCCGCCGGGTTCCTGCTTCACAGCCTGCCGCCCCGAACGGAGATTCCCCCGTTGAGGTCTTACGCCGGCTCCACAGGCAGACACCGCCAGCCCGGCGGCCAAAATGTTGCGTGCCGCGTTCACGTCACGGTCGTGGGTCGTGCCGCACCGGCACGTCCATTCCCGTACGTTCAGCGGCATCTTGTCAGCGATGGCTCCGCACGCCGAGCAGACCTTGGACGACGGGTACCAGCGGTCGATCACGACCAGGTCCCGGCCGTACCACTCGGCCTTGTAGGTCAGCAGGGAGCGGAAGTCATGCCAGGCCGCGTCGCTGATGGCGCGGGCCAGGCTGTGGTTCTTGACCATGTTGCGTACGGCCAGGTCCTCGATCACGATCGTTTGGTTCTCACGAACGAGCCGAGTAGTCAGTTTGTGCAGGATGTCGCGTCGCCGGTCGGTGATGCGGGCGTGGACGCGGGCAACCTTGAGCCGGGCCTCGGCCCGGTTCTTGGAGCCCTTGTCCTTGCGGGCCAGTTCTCGCTGCGCGCGGGCCAGCCGCTTGCGGTCGGTGCGTTCGTGGCGGGGGTTGGCGACCTTCTCCCCGGTGGACAGGGTGACCAGATGGGTCAACCCGGCGTCGATCCCGACCGCTGCCGTGGTGGCAGGCATCGGGGCCGGGATGTCCTCGCAGAGCAGGGACACGAACCAGCGGCCCGCCGAGTCCCGCGACACCGTCACCGTGGACGGTGTCTGCCCCTCGGGCAGCGGCCTGGACCAGACGATGTCCAGCGGAGCGGACATCTTCGCCAGGGTCAGCTTGCCGTCCTTGAAGCGGAACGCGGACGGGGTGAACTCGGCCGACGCCCGCGACTTGCGCTTGGACTTGAAGCGCGGGTAGCGGGTCCGTTTCTCCCAGAACGCGGAGAACGCGCCTTGCAGGTGCCGCAGGCACTGCTGCAAGGGCACGGAGGACACCTCGTTGAGGAAGGCCAGTTCCTCGGACTTCTTCCACGCGGTCAGCATGGCGCTGGTGGCGTTGTAGTTGACTCGCTCCTGGCGCTGGTACCAGCCCTCGGTGCGGGCCTGCAACGCCAGGTTGTAGACCTTGCGCACGCACCCGAACGTCCGGTTCAGCAGGTCGGCCTGCTCCGGGTCCGGGTAGAAGCGGAACTTGAACGCCCGCTTCACGCTTGAGGTCACGCTCACAAGTTAGCACAATAGTTTGGAAACGATCTTGCGGGCTTGTCGCGGGTGGTAGACGCCTATCCGCCTTGACGGCGGATCGGCTATCCCCGACCTGCTCCGCAGGGGTTCCGTTTCCTCTCCGGCCTGAAGGCCGGAGTATCCACAGAAGGAAATCTGATGACGGCGTAGGAATGGGTGTCGTCGAGGGCGCCGAGCACGAGAGGACGTGCGCCTTCGGCGACGACCAGTCCGGTCAACGGGTTGCGGCTGGTCACCACGACCTGGCAGGAGGCCGCCCCGGGCAGCAGGGGCCGGACGTGTGCGGCGTCGCGGGCGTTGTCGAGCACGAGCAGGACCCGGGATCCGGCCAGCCGGGAACGGTAGAAGGCGCAGCGCTCCTCCGGATCGGAGGGGATGTCGCGGGCCGGTGTGCCGAGAGCGCTGAGGAAACGGCGCACGGCGTCGTCGGCCGTGATGATGCCGTCGGGGTCGAAGCCGCGGAGGTTCACGTAGAGCTGGCCGCCGGGGAACCGATTGCGGGCCAGGTGCGCCCAGCGCACGGCGAGGGTGGTCTTTCCCATGCTTGCGATACCGCAACGCGGAGGAGACGCGGGGCAGACGTGCACCGAGACGCCGTCCCAGCGCAGGGCCGATCGCGGTCCGGGTAGTCAATCGGTGTCGTGGTCGGCGCCGCCGAGGCGGAGCATGGCGCGGTAGAGCTGTGCGGAGGTCAGGGGCGGTTCGGGCAGCGGGTGGGCGCGCTCGGCGCGGAAGCCGTCGAGCATGAGGTACAGGTGGCGGCGCCAGGCGTTCGGGGCGATCTCGTCGGTCGCCTCGATGATCCGGCTGTGGGACCAGATGACGAAGGCGAGATCCTCGGGCACCAGGTCGGGTCGCAGGCGGCCCTGCTCTCGCGCCCGTTCGACGATGCGCACGCCGAGCTCATGGATCCGGGTCTGCTGGCCGGCCAGGCAGGCGTTCTCCGGCAGCCGGATCGAGGCGAAGTCGTTGAAGCCCCGGTCGCGGGACTGCAGTTCGCACATGGTTTCCAGGAACAGGCACAGCCCGTCCCAGGCGTCGTCCATGCTCAGGGCCTGCTCGGCGGCGGCGACCCAGGTCGCGAGTTTGTCGGCGAAGACCTCCTGCACCAGGTCCAGCCGGGCGGGGAAGTGGTTGTAGAGCGTGCCGATGGCCACCCCGGCACGCTTGGCGACCTGCTCCAGCGACGCCTGCATCCCCTGCTCGGCGAACACAGCCCGAGCCGCGGCGAGCAGCGAGTCGCGGTTGCGCTGGGCGTCGCGACGCAGCGGCCGGGCGGGAGCGGAGGCGGGGGTCGCGGCCGGTGCGCGTTCAGGGGACATGCACCACAGCCTATCAACTTGAGGTGGGCCTCGACTTCCGTGCTACGGTGGCTTTACAACATGAGGCAGTCCTCATGTTGCGATGTTGTGCCGCTGTTCGGCGCGCGGACCAGGCTCGGGAGACTTTGATGAAACTGACCATCGTCGGGGCCAGCGGCCGCACCGGCACGCACCTGGTCGAGCAGGCGCTCGCCGCCGGGCACGACGTGGTGGCGTTGATGCGCAATCCGGCGAAGCTCGCTCTGCGCCACGAACGGCTGGAGGTCGCGCAGGGCGAACTGACCGACAAGGCGGCCGTCATCGACGCCGTTCGGGGCGCCGACGCCGTCCTCGCCGCGCTGAGCCCCAAGATGTTCGGCGGGCCGCGGGATCTGCCCCTCGCCTCGGGAACGGGCGCCATCCTGGCCGCGATGCGCACCCACGGCGTCCGCAGGCTTGTCTACAGCTGGGGGCCGAGCATCTTGGTGCCCCGCAACCCCCTGCTGCGCGCGGTACGCAGCGTGAGCTTCGCCCTGCTCGGGCGGCTGCCCGCCACCCGCTCCATGGTCAACGAGACGGTTCAGGTGGGCGAGGCCATTCGCGGCTCGGATCGGGACTGGACCATCGTGGTCGTCACCGCCCCCCACGACCAGCCCGGCACGGGAACGGTCAAGGTGAGCACCGGGAGCGGAACCGGGGACCGGGTCGGCTCGCGCATCTCCCGGGCCGACCTCGCGCAGTTCATGCTCGCTCAGGCCGACGACCACCGATACACGCGGCAGGAGCTGCGGATCAGCCACTGACCGGCCCCGCAAACTGCCGCGCAGTTGTACGCGGCGCCCCGCCTGCACCTCTTGCGCCTCACGAATTCCCAGCGGCACTCGGCCCGGCCGAACCCGCTGTTCACCACCCTGTCCACAACGCTGTTGTCATCGAGGGAGAAGTCATGCCGATCATCGCCATCATGGGTGCCGGTCCCGGAATGGGGCTCGCCATCGCCCAGACCTTCGGCAAGGAGGGCCACCAGGTTGCGCTGCTGTCGCGTACCCCGGCCAAGCTGGAGGCGGTTGTGGCCGCACTGGCCGACCAGGGCATCGAAGCGGCGGCCTTCGCCGCCGACGTCCTCGACCGGCCATCGATCGTCTCCGGCCTCGCAGCGGTCAAACAGCGATTCGGGCAGATCGACGTCCTCGAGTACTCGCCGTCCAACCCGACGCTGCCGATGGCCTCCTCCACCGAGCTGACCCACGACAACGTGCAGATCCAGCTCGACTTCTATGTGCATGGCGCCGTGGAGGCGGTCAACCAGGTGCTCCCGGAGATGCTCGCCCGAGGATCAGGCACGATCCTGTTCACCACCGGCGCCTCCTCCGTACGCCCGGAGCTCGGTCACGACATGTTCGGCAACGTCGCCCCGGCCGCAGCGTGGCTACGCAGCTGGGCCCACGGTCTGCACGCCGCCGCCGCACCCCGAGGAGTACAGGTCGGCCACATCGCGATCGGCGCGTGGATCGGCCGCCAGCCGGGCGCCACCGCACCCGAAGAGATCGCACCGCTGTACTGGGACCTGCACACCCACCACGACCAGGCCGAGAAGGTCTTTTTCCCCAGTGACCAACCCACGTCCTGAGCACACGCCGTTGAGCCGGACGCCCCTCGACGGGGATGCGGCGCGCCAGCCGCATGATGCGGCCAGCCATTACCGATGGTCGGCGGCTGCCGCCGTGGGTCACCTGTTTTACAGGTCGATGTTCGCGAAAGTGTGTCAGATTCCCGGGTTCGGCTTCCCGATGCCGGCAATACCGGAGATCGCGATGACCGCCGGAGCTGCGGGGTTCGCGTCGCCGGAGCGGCTGATGCCCTCCAGCGCGGCAAGCTCGGCATCACGTCCGGCGAAGCCGCGAGCACTGAGAGGTAGCTGAGCGGGCGGTCGGGTAAGGCCCGGGCCGTCCTGATCGGGCACCGGCCGGGATGCCTCGGCCGGGGGCGGGCCGATCTGTCCGTCGAGATCGTCGGAACGCAGTATCGACGCGTAGAGAGCCGTCAGTTGTGGGCTGGGATCGGTGCCGTACTCGGTGACGAGGCGTTGCTGGTGCAGACGGCACCGTTCCAGTGCCTCGGTGGGACGCCCGGCTGCCACCAGCGCCCGCACCAGCGCCAGGATCAACGGCTCCACCAGGGGATTGGTGCCAGTCAGGATGGCCAGCGGAGCCAGCACCGTCGCGGCGTTGCCGACGGCCAGTTCCGCCTCGGCCCACTCCGCTTGGGCCGCCAGCAGTTCCCCGTTCAGATGCTCCCGGGTACGGGTCGCCCACGCGCCGCTCGCCCCGGTGAGCGGGTCGCCGCGATGCAACGCGACAGCCTGCCGCAGGACGATGGCCCGCTTCTCCCGGGGGCAGGCCTGCTCTCGTGCCTCGTCGACGAGGTCGCGGAACCGGAACAGGTCCACCTGGTCGGGCCGGGCCGTCAACCGATAGCCACCCGGTTGGTTGACCACGGTCACCGGTGAATCCCGGAAGGACTCGTGCAGCACCCGGCGGATCCTAGTGATGTAGGTGCTGAGAGTCTTCACCGCCTGGCCGGGCGGCTCGTCGCCCCAGACCCGGTCGACCAGGGTCGTCGTCGGCACCACCCGGTCCGTGTCCACCGCCAGGGCCGCCAGCACTGCCAGCCGGCGTGGCTCGCCTATCTGGACCGATCCGGTACGGGTACCGATCTCCACCGGCCCGAGTAATCGCACCTCCTCCAACTCGCGACCTCCCCGCAGAGCGCCCGATGGACCGTCCGGTCACGACCGTAGCAATCTCCGCCAAGGACGTCGGGCCATGTGCGGCGCGGGCCCCGGGTCGATCGACATCGGCTTCGACAGCCGTGCGACCCACCCGAGGCCCGCGCCCGGTCCCGTACCGTGCTGGCAGGGTTTAGTAGATCTTCTTCCACTTGCTGCAGGTCCAGATGTGGAGCCCGCCGCCCTTGCATTCCTTGACATGCAGGTGTGCCGCCCGTGTCGAGGTCAGGTCAACCTTGACGCTCTTGCCGACACCCTTCTTGTTCGTGATGCTGTGGGCGCAGCACTCGCCGCTGAAACGCACCGTGAGGCGGACCTGCTTGTTGTCGCCCCCCGTGTCTTTCAGGGTGCCGTAGATGTGTACACGGCTCCCGCTCTTGCTGTATTGGCCTTTGGCCTCCACCCCACTCACACCCGAGCTGCTCCACTTGGGCCGGGCGGCTTGGGCGGCGCTCGGCATCGCTCCCAACAGAATGGTGGCCACGGCCGTAGAGATTGCCAGTGCTCGTTTCATGTGATTCCCAGCCCTCGATTCTCGCGGGACGGTCCCCGTTGACGATCGGTGGGCCGACACGTCCGGTACATGTCGCCGGCGTCGGCCCGCATTGCGAGTCGCAGCGTCGCATCACGCCCTGACGAATCGACTGTGGATTTGCTGAGGCGCAGCTCAGGCACTGCCCCATTGCGCCTCGACCGGCAGGATCCCCATCGTGGTCAAGGCCTTGAGCACGTTGTCGGCGGCCCGTTCACTGTGCATGATGTCCCGGCTCACCTCGGGAGGCAGCAGGATCCGCTGCTCCACTCCGAGCGCGGTCGTCCCGATCACTGTCACGGCCCCGCCCTCGTCTCCCGGCTGCTTCTCGATGCTGACGGACCGGCCCTGGTCCTCGGGGTCCTGTGCCCTCCAGCGAACTTCAGCCGGGTCGCTGGTCGTGATCGCCGTCCACCCAGGAACCTGCATCGCTATCAGTGCCCGCAGGTAGATCTCGATGCCCCCATTGCCCGGCGGGAACGGGACGTTGACGGCCGCTGTCGCGGAGAAGCCCCGTGCCGGGAATACCCCGTCCACATGCAACTGGCGCAGGAACAGCGCGAGCTGGTAGACGTCGTCAACGTGAATACGGGTATGGGTGGACCGCGGAGAGTTGTCGCCGTGATGGATCGCCCTCAGCCAACCGGAGCCGGCTCGGAACAACACGTAGCGCTTCGGTACCTCGTTCTCCGCCGTCAGCTCTTGGACACTGACGGTGCCGGGCGCGGCGCCCACCTTCGACGTCCATAAGGCCGGCGCCGCCGCCAGGATTGCTCTGATGAGCAGGCTCACGGCATTCCTGACATCAGGGTTCTCACGGATGTTCCTTTTCCCGAGTGGTACGACGCTGCGGGACACTTCGCGGCGCGGCTCCGCCCCGTCCGGCGGCAACGCCGGGTTGATGCCGAGCGCCACCCGCTCTCCCCCACGGCAGATCAGACTCTTCTCACCCAGGATCCACTCGTTGTCGACCGTCTCCCGCAACGCGATGTACTTGGCCCAGATCGCGTCACGCAGGGATACCAGGTCCAGCGCCTCAGGGCCGCCTTCAACCCCGATCGCGATAGCCTCGGCGAGATTGCTGGTCAACGGGTCGATCTCGGTGTCGAACAGCATGCTTCGCTCGCCCGCGAGCAGCGACACGCGGTTCGGGGCGGCGTCGACCAAGCGGAGGAAATGCGACACGCTGAAAGGGAAGTCCGAGCAGTCCAGCAGCACCACCAAGCGGGTGGCCGCGCTCTTCTGCATGATCCGCGCGACGGTCGCCAGCTGGGACTGGTTGCTGATCGGGCCGGTCGCGGAGAAGGAGAACAGCAGGGTGTCGGACGCCTCTGCGGCGGCCTGGCGCATCGCCTCCATCACCTCGACCGGGGATGGATTACCGACCAGCTCCGTGACGCCCGTCATCTCGAAGGCCTGGTGGGCCGGCGAGACCAGGACCTGACTCAGCCGCGTCGTCGCCAGCTCGGCCGACTCCCAGCCGCGGCCGGAGCCGTAGTCGACGTCCGGCTCGGGTACGTCACGGCCGACCAGAACGGCCCGGGAGCCGGCAAGCACGGGCAGGAGCGGGTTCCGCGTCATGACTCCATGATGAACCAGCTCTACCAGACCGCCCGGCAGGCATCGACTGCATCGGTACAAGCGTTGTCGGCCGGCCGGCGGTGGACACCCATCCACCTCTCGACCTCGCCGGCGAGCCAGATTTTGCCCTGTGACAGGTCAGCGACCGGTTTCGGGAAGTCGGGCCGGGTGGTGATCATGTAGGCACGCTGGCGGCTCACTCCGCCGAGCCGGATCCGGATCTCATGGGCACCCATGAGATTGAAATGCTCTCTCGTCACACCGGCGACTCTAGTGACGAGACCAGTCTCCCTCCACTCGCCGACTCGACCGCAGATCCGCCGAATCCGAAGTAGTCCCCCGGGCGGCTGAATCCGCCCCGCAGTCAGTCAACCCGGGCCCGTCTCGTTCCCGCCATCTCGGCTCGCCGTGATGCGTTCGACGCTTCCGCCGATCACGCCACTACCATCCGGGTGCGGGTCCAAGAGGCGTCGTTGATCGAGTCGCCGACGGATTGAATGCTCTCCATTCGCCGTGCCTGAGACCCGGAGCTGCTCCACCTCGGCACTACGATGTCCTGCATGTGGTGGGAGACCGAAGCGATCGAGGCGGCCTGACCTCATGAGTCCCGGTGGTACCGACGTGAGCCTGCTGGAGTTGGCGGTGGGTTTCCTCGTTGCGGTCGTGGCCATCGCGGTGATCACGATGGCGCTGCGCCGTCGTAACGACAGCCGGGACCTGCTGGACGGCCAAGTACGTGAGATGCAGGCGCGGGTCGACGCCGCGGACCCCAGCCTGCTGGACGCGGCCAACCGGATCGCTGACACCCGCGTGCGCGAGACCGCATCCGGTGCCGCCGGCCCCGTCGAAGACACCGGCGTGAGATATCCGGATGCCACTGCTGCGCCCGACGAATTGCCGGCGGCACCCGGCGGGGACAGCGATGCGATGGCTGACGCGTACACCTGGCTTCGGATCGTGGGGCTCGTGGAATCCGGACAGCGCGCGCAGGCAGTCGAACTGCTCAGCACCACGATGGCGATCTCAGCAGACGAGGCGGAGATGCTCGTCGACGGCCTGCTCGACGCCGGCCGCGAACGCCGGCCGGACTGACCTGCCGAGTCAGCGCTCCGGAGGGGACTGGCCGGCGGCCGGGGCGCAGTCCCTGGCGATCCGGGCGAGGCGGGTGGCCGTGTCCGGGCTGATCCGGTGACCGCTGGACGTGAGGACCTTGTCGAGTTCACGCTCGGTGACGATGGCGCAGGTGGTGGTCACGCCGTGGGTGCTCAGGGTGCCCGCGCCGGTGAAGGCCAGCACCGGGACGACCGGCACCGGGATCCCGGCCGCTGAGGACAGGGCCGTGGCGGCACGGCTAGCGGCCCGTTTGGCTTCGGCGACGTACCCCAATCGCTTGCCGTTGATCTGCACCACGTCGCCGACGATCAGGACCCGGAAGAGCATCTGATCGGCGACGGTGACCGCATACACTCCGCCGGGCCCGACGGCCAGGAAACCGGCGCGGGCGCCCAGCGGATCGGACTCGTCATGCCGGCGCGACAGGCCGGTCTCCGACCAGTCCACGATGTGCCAGCTCTCGCCGAGGCTGTCGAGCCGGGCGAACGCCCGCGCACCGGCGACCTCCAGCCGGCGGTCGACGAGATCGGCCCGGCGCCGTCGTACCCATTCCGCAGGGGACAGTCTGGAAGACATCCGCCCACCGTAGCTCCCCCGGCCACAGCCCGCGGACCCGCTCCGAGCCCGGCCCCGGAACGGGCGCGGTCAGCGCACCGGGTGGATTCCCTGGAACGTCGTGTCGGCGTACAACTCGAGCGTGTAGCGGAAGCAGGCGGTCGCGCTGCCGGCGAGGTCGCCGCGCTCGCCGACGAAATTCGGCTGACGTTCCGGCACCGTGACGTCGAACCGCACGTCGCCGATCGGTCGGGACAGGGCTGGATCGTCGTACGCGGTCGGTCAGTGGTGGGGGTTGCCGGCGGTCAGCCGGATCGTGAAGCCGTCAGCGTGCCGGTGCAGGGCGACGTGGTTGCAGGACTGGTGGGCGATCCACAGTCCGAGCCCGCCGTTCGTGCCGTCACCGGCGGGCAGCAGGCCCGCGAACGGGTCGTCGGGCCCGGCGCCGGCGTCGGTGATCGTCGCGACGAGACGATCGGTACCGCTCCACAGCCGCAGCTGGACCGGGCCGCTGCCGTGCCGCTGGGCATTGGCCACCGTCTCACTGACCGCCACTACCAGGTCCTCCACTTCCATGGACGCGACGTGGCCGCGGTCGGCTGCGTGGACTGCCTGGCGGGCTTCGGACAGGGTCGGGTTCAGCAACTCGACGGTGGGCTCGCTCGCCTGCAGGGGGTCCGGGACCAGGGGACGCTGTTCACTCAGGTAGAGGTGCGGGTCGGTGAAACCGGCGTTGGGCAGGTATTGCCCGTCCGGCATGGCCGTACGGGGATGGGTGCGCATGACGTCGGCCAGCGCGGCACGCGGGGTCGAGCGTGTGTCGTAGGCGCAGATGCTCCACAACGGGAAGTCGTCGTAGGCCTGGTTGATGGCGGATTCGTAACGGGCCCACCAGTCCCAGGTCACACCCTGCGTGACCGTGGTCAGTTCACCGAAGATGCGGATCTGCGACGCGCCGGCGGCCACATGACCGGCCAGAATCTTGCGGTACGCCCGGATGGCCGCGGCCGGCCGCTCGTACACCGCACCACCCGGCAGAAACGTGACTTCGGCACCCGCCGGCAGCGCGGCCCGTACCAGCTCCGCATTGCGATCGTCGAGGACCACCACGCTGGGTTCGCAGCTCACGACGCCGTCCGTCAGGAAGGGCACGGCCAGGCCGAGCAGTTCCTCGTCCGACCCGAAACAACCGGCCGTGTGGTAATAACCGGCGTGCCCGGCGGCGGCTCCTGTCCTCATTGCACCATCTCCACGCGCACGTTCGGTAGTTCAAGCAGCTCGGCAAGGCGAACCGCGGAGCTCAGGCCGGTACGGACCACGGCGGTGATCTGCCGCGTTCGCGCGTAACGCTGCACGGCGAGCAGAGACCCGTGGTCGATGAAACGCAGGCCACGGGCGTCCACCGTCACCTCGCCGCCGGCCGGATCCAGATCGGTACGCCACAACGCGTCGCTGAAAAGGTCCTCGGTGGCCATGTCCAGCTCGCCGTCGAGCACCGTCTCCGCTCGGGTCAGGCCGGCGTACAGCTGAAACGTCAACTCGCTGGCGTGACTCGTCTCGTGCAGGCACGCCAGCGAGTCGACCACCCGGGCGCCGAGTTCGCGCCGGTCGTAGGTGCACAGCGCGCGCATCGGCGCGACGCGCATGTAGCGACCGATGGTGTACTCGTAGCGGGCGAACGCGTCGCGCTGCTCGGGGGTCCGCACCAGTGCCGTGACATCGGCGACCACTCGGAAGCCGGTGAAGCCGTCCGCGAGAGCGGCCTGCGTCACGGCCGCGTACGTTGCGATCTGCTCGGCCGGGTCGACGACCAACCCGGCGGTGTACGCGTCCTGCCGGACGATGATCCGAGCCGAGTCCGGACGCGCCGACTGGCTGGCACTGCGCAGCCAGTCGGCGACGGTGCGGGACCGGGGGCCGGGCACGTACCAAACCCGTTCACCAGCGGCGAGCCCGGCACGCAGGAACTCCGTGGCGTACTCGTCCAGGGTTTGGTGATCGTCATATGACCAGCACTCGTGAGACGGAGTCGCGGTGGTCATGCCGCGAGAGTAGCCGCCACCGACCATCGCTGGCGATGCAGCCTGGCCACGATCAGATGGTTGCCTGGTTCGCGGTGGCCGGCATGATCCGGCTTGGCACCGCGAGGCCGGGCCGGATGCCCGGTCAGCGGGCCGACGCGTGTTCGAGCCGGGCCTTGGACATCGACGAACGGCCGTCGATGTCGCGCTTCTTGGCCTCTGTCGTACCGCTGCTCTTCGTCCGGTGAAACTCCCGGGGCGGAAGCAGTGAAACGCGTCAGGAGGCGCGGACGGCGATCACTCCGGGCATGCCGGAGACCTCGGCGGCCAAGCCGGCGATCAGGCCGCCGGGGTTGTTGAGGTCGACCTGCCAGAAGTACGGCAGGCCGGAGCCGGTACCGGTACCGGCGGGCAGTGGGCGGCCGTCGCGGTAGGCGTCGCGGTAGGGCTGCGAAGCGGGATCCTCGGCGACGAAACCGTACGAGTAGACGCCGGGATTCCGGCTGATCGCCGCCTCGATGTAGTTGCGTTGCTCGGCGATGGTCTGCGAACGGATGAAGACGAACGCCCAGGAACTGTGCGGATCGTCGGCGGCCGGCACCGCCGGGACGCACGAACCGGCAGTCACCGCGGGCGTCGCGGGAAACAGGGCGCGGGCGCTCCCCGCGAAGACCACCGCCGCCAGGGCGAGAGTCGCCACCCCCGCGGCCAGCAACCGCCTGGGCTGTGGGAACGCCGCCGGCAGCGCGAAAACCAGGACCGTGAGCAGAACCAGGACCCGGGTCCAGGACAGCAACAGGTGCAGGCCGATCAACCCGAGCTCCGCGCCGGACGCCATGCTGTCGTCGAGTGGCCACAGCCAGGCGAATGCGGCGGTGGGCAGCAACATCAGCAGGGCGATGCCGGCGACGACGGCCGCGGGGACGGGCAACTCCGGGCGACTTTCGACCCGGCGTGCCACCCAGCCGGTGAACAGCCAGGTAGCCAGCGCCCCGGCCAGGCCACCGACGATCACGACCGCCCACAGCACGCCGGACGGCCGCCGGGGCACGTCGAAACTGACCGAGCCCTCCGAGTCCCACGGAGCCTGTTTCTCCACGATCGTGTCGTCGAATCGCAAGGTGAGGCCGTCGCGGTCGGCCCGGAACGTCGCGCCGGTCCAGTTCGGCGGGAGGCCTGCTCGACGCAGTTCAGATCCGTGTCACGCCACGGGCGCACGCGAATATAGCCATCGTGGAGTGTGGGGGGATAGGCCAGGCTGGTCACAGCCAGACACTCAAGCACAACGCGACTCGAGCTACGGCTGAAGCCTGACCGACAACCTCGGCCACCGGGGATCTGGCTGCCGTGATCGAGGCTCAAGTGTTCTGCTGGCGGGCGGCAATCACCAGGCCGGCGTTCCAGCCGGGAGCGCGTCCGCGTTCGGGTGGGCGGATGGTGTTCATGTGGTGGCCGCTGCGGGCCAGGAGCCACGCCGTGAGGGAGTTGGAGTTCCACATCTCGCCGGTGCGGCTTTCGTCGCGGCCCCAGGTAAGGGTGGGAACCAGCGGTACCAGCCGCAGGACCTCTCGCGCGCGGCCGGCGTCGACGCTGACAGTGCTCGGGCTGGCCACGGCCTCTGCCACGTCGGGGATGGTGCCGTCGCGCCAGCTCCTGATCTCGTACCGGAACAGCTTTGAACGGCGCAGCCGACGGCAACCGACCGGGCCTTCGCACACGACGCCGCGATTCGCGGCCCCACCGCCCAGCACCGGGGTCATCTCGATGACGAAACGCCGCGTGCCCAGGCGGACTTCCAACGCGGAGTGGTAGAGGTCACGGACCTGCCGGCGTTCGTGACGGGCGACGAGCAGCTCGAAGACGCGCCCGTTGCGGCGCACACAATGACCGCCGGCACCGAGCGGCAGCCAGTACAGCATCACGCCATCGGACACCGGCCCGTTGCCGGCAGGTGCATCGGCGGCATCCGGTGTTCCGGCGCCGGGCGGCGAGAGGCTCATGATCAGCGCTTCAAGTCGAGGTCGGCCAGGTGCCGCCGAAACAGCGGCCGGTAGAGGTAGCCGGTAGCTCTGCCGGCGGGGTGCTGTGCCAGGCGCGGATCGCGAACGTGGCGGCGTCGCCTCCGATGATCTGATTCAGGCTCGTCGGGTGTACTGCGGTACCGCAGTACACCCGACACCAGCGGACCCAGCACCGCCACCGCACCGACCGCGGTACCGAGCAGGATCAGTCCGGCGCCGAGCAGCCGGTTCCCGGTTCGAGGCGCGGCGTGGTGATCCGCCGGCCGGGTGTGATCGGGTGTGATAGGGAAGACCGTCATGTCGGCCTCCTCGAGGTGCGGTGCCGGGCCATCCAGCGTGCCGCTTCGTCGATGCCCCAGACGATGAACGGGAACGGGGCGATGATCGCGAGCTGGGAGAGGCTGAGTGCCGCGGTGCCGAAGATGTCCTGCAGCCACGGTGTGTAGATGACGGCGGCGGTGAAGACCAGTTCGAAGAGGATGCCCCAGAGCAGCAGGGGGTTGCTGAACAGGCCGACGGTGAACAGTGACGCCCGGTCGGTGCGGGCCGCGAAGGCGGTGCCGATCTGGCAGGCGACGATTCCGGCGAACGTGATCGTGGTGGCCTGCAGGTAGGCCTGGTGCAGGGCGGTGCCGGGCCCTGTGGGGTCGCCAGGATGCCAGCCGGCACGCATGAGGGTGTAGAGGTAGCCGCCCATGACCAGCAGCGCCGAGATCCCGCCGAGCAGCAGCCAGGCGCGTAGCAGCAGCCCACGGTCGATGACGCCGGTGCGGCGTGGCCGGGGCGGGCGGTCCATCAGGCCGGGTTCGGCGGGTTCGCGGCCCAGTGCAAGGGCGGGCAGTGTCTCGGTGCCGAGGTCGATCGCCAGGATCTGCAATACCGTCAGCGGCAGTGGGATCGTGCCGCCGGACAGGGCGAAGACCAGGAACGGAACGACTTCGGGTACGGCGTGGGCGAAGATGTAGAGCACGAACTTTCGGACATTGGCGAAGACCCGGCGTCCCGCGTCGACGGCGGTGACGATGGTGGCGAAGTTGTCGTCGGTCAGGACCATCGTCGCGGCTTCGCGGGCGACGTCCGTGCCGGATCGGCCCATCGCCACGCCGATGTCGGCGTGCCGCAGCGCGGGGGCGTCGTTGACGCCGTCGCCGGTCATCGCCACGATGTTCCCGCCGGCGCGCAGGGCCTCGCAGATCCGCAGTTTCGCCTCCGGTGAAGCCCGCGCGAACACGATCTCCTCGTCGCCGGCGACGAGATGGTCGAGGTCGGCGTCGCTGAGCCGGTCGAGTTCCTCACCGGCCACGATGCGTCCACCGGTTCGGCCGATGCCGACCTGGTGGGCGATCGCTGCGGCGGTGGGCCCATAGTCGCCGGTGATGACGTGGATGCGGATGCCGGCCCGGTGGGCGCTGGCGACCGCCTCGGCCACACCCTCACGGGCGGGGTCGGCCATCGCGATCAGTCCGAGCAGTGTCAGGCCGGTCTCGGCGTCGTCGCGGCGAACCGGGGCGGGTTCGCCCGCCGGACAGATCCGGTGCGCGACGGCGAGGACACGCAGCCCGTCTGCCGCGTACCGGTCGATGGTGTGTTGCAGTTCGCGGCGGGTCGGCTCGTCCAACGGGGTGCAGCATGGCAGCACCGTCTCCGGTGCCCCTTTGGTGTGTACAGCGACGACGCCGGCGGTCGCGTCGACGCTGGTCATGCGTTTGAGGTGGGCGTCGAAGTGGAAGATCGTCCGGCGGGCGGCGGCACGTGCCGCAGTTGTCACCGCGACGCCCTGGTGTGCGGCCAGGCGTAACAGGGCCAGTTCGGTGGGGTCACCGCTGCCCGAGGGTGAAGCGTCGGTCGGTTGCTGGGCGCTGGTGCAGGCGGCCGCCGCCGCGGCGAGAACCGCGGCACGCGGGTCGTCGATCTTCCCTCCGGCGCCGAGTTCGATACCGGGCAGCCACATCCGGGTGACGGTCATCCGGTTCTCGGTGAGGGTGCCGGTCTTGTCGGTGCAGATGACAGTGGTCGAGCCGAGGGTCTCCACGGCGGAGAGGCGTTTCACGACGGCGCCCTTGCGGGCGAGTTCCCGGACGCCGACGGCCAGGGCGAGGGTGATGGTCGGCAGCAGGCCTTCGGGAACGTTGGCGACGATCAGGCCGATGGAGAAGCTGATCGCGGCGCTCCAGCCGAGACCTGCCCAGACACCGATGGGCAGGAACGCCACCCCGACGGCGACCGCGACGACCGCGATGATCCACGTCGCCCGGCGTACCTGGGTCTCCAGTGGGCTGGGCTGGGCGGAGCCTCGTTGGGACAGAGCGGCGATGCGGCCGAGTTCGGTGTGCATGCCGGTACGGGTCACGACGGTGGTGGCCTCGCCGCCGGTGCAGGTGGTGCCGCTGAAGACCAGGTCGTGGGCGTCGAACAGCGAGCCGGTCACCTCGGTGGGTTCAGCGCTGCGGGACGCGGGCACCGATTCGCCGGTCAGCGCGGACTCATCGACGGTGATCGCGCCGTCGATGAGTCGGGCGTCGGCGCTGACCCGGTCACCTTCGGCGATGACCAGAACGTCACCGGGTACCAGGTCCCGGGCGGGGATCTCCGCCCGGGCGCCGTCGCGGATCACCCGGGCCGTCGCGGGCAGGAACGCGGCGAGGGCGTCGACGGCGTGTTCGGCCTGCATCTCCTGGACGAACGCGAAGCCCGCGTTGAGCAGGATCACCGCCACCACGGCGACGGCGAGTGCCGGGGTGCCGCCGGCCCAGGCGAGTCCGGCGGCGACGGCCAGCAGGATGGCCAGGGGCTGGGTGAACTGCGACAGCAACTCGCCGGGCCAGCGCCGGCCGGTGCGCCGGGCCAGTTCGTTGGGCCCGTGCACGACGGTCCGGCGGGCGGCTTCGCGGCCGGCCAGCCCCTGTGGTGAGGTGCGCAGGTCGCGGAGCAGCACGGCGACCGGTTCCCGGGCGTTCACCTCGATACCGGTGGTGTTCTCCGGCGCGGTTGCTGATGCGGTCATGGTTGAGCCTCTTCACCTGCCGTCGCCGACAATGCTGACGTGCCCGATGCGTCCGGTCCGGGCGCCGGTCTACTTCGGGATGACGACGGTGGGGCAGGTGGCGTGCTGGACGCAGTGTTGACTGACCGAGCCGAGCAGCATGCCGGCGAAGGCACCGTGGCCGCGGCTGCCCAGAACCATCAGTTCCGCCCCCTTACCGGCCTCGACCAGGACCTGCACCGCGGGCCCCTGCACGACGCGGGTGGTGACGGGTACGGGGCTGTCCTGCTGGTCCTGGGCCTGCGCCACCGTTTCGGCCAGAGTCTTCTCGGTGTACCTGATGATGCCGGCGTCGTCGATGCCAGTAGGCGTCCAGCCGGCGGCGTAGACGTACATGGGAGGCACCTGCCACGCGGCGACAGCCTCGACGGACCCACCGGTCAGCCGGGCATACGCCAGCGCCCAGCGCAGCGCTTCCACCGAGCCGGCAGAGCTGTCCACGCCCACGACGATGCGATGATCCTGTACCGGTTTCTGATCGACCATGTCGAGCTCCTGACGTGAGGATCCCGCTCGAAAGGGCGGGCGAGATGGGCCTGGTTCCGATGGCCTCATGGCCTGGCGGCTTCTGGTAGTGACGGCGCGGCCGGGCTACCGGCGGTGGCCGGCGCGACGTTGACGTGGGCTCGGGCTACGTGAGCCAGGTGTTGCGTCGTACGAGTGGAGTCGCCGCCCATCGGCGGCCGAGTCCCCAGGTGGTTCCGGCGCCGAGCAGCGCGAGCAGGATGAGGACGGCGGCATAGATGAGGTGGTCGTCCATGAACGGGTTGGTCTCCGGCGGGAGGACGGCGGTCCACATCAGGACGGTCAACAGTGCGCCCGAGGCCGCGGCGAGCCGCATGCCGATACCGAGGATCAGCGCCGTGCCGATGCCGAGCAGGGCCGTCATGAACAGCGCGTCGACGACGGTGTTGCCGGCCATCGAGTGGTAGACCCCGGCGAAGGGGCCGCTGGCTGCCTTGCCGAGAAACCCGGCGGTGGGGCTGCCGCCGTCCAGCCAGGCGTTCGCGGCGGGGGTGCCGCGGCCGAGGCCGAACAGTTTGTCGAGGAAAGCCCACAGGAAGATCCAGCCCAGCGCGATCCGGATGCCGGCGAGCAGGTATCGCGTCGCGGTGGCAGTCCGGCCGGTGATCGAGATGGCGGTGTCCGGGACGGTGGCGGTGCTGGTCTGGTGCCTGGCTCCCCGTTCTGGACGTTCAGTAGTGGTCACGGTCGGTGCGGATTCGTGATCGTCGGCGATGTTGACCAACGCGCTCACATTCCTTCTGCGGTGTTCATGGCGCAGGTTCCGCGGCGCGTCGAGCGCGCCCCCGGATCGATCGGATCGCGGCGCCACCTACTCAGGGCGGCAGCCGTGATCCTGTAGGGACTCGAAGCCGTTCGAGACCACGTCGACGGTGGCAGGATCCACGATCGGTGGGAGAGGTCGGCGGGACGGGGGGCTCGAACGGCCACCGGGGTCCCGGGCGACAGTCCGACCGTACGCGCATTACGCCTGGACTGCCCGGCCACCCGGCGCCCGCTACCGGCCGACGTGAACAGGCGTAGGGTCAAGGCGTCGCCCGAGACCCCGGTGGCCTGGTATTTGGCCACTGCGAGGGTCCCGGCGCCTCGTCGCCTCCGCAGTGATCAGGTGCGTTCCTCACGCAGACTGTCCCCACCTCGACGATGAGCACGATCGGCGAACTCGGCACCTTCGTCGCCCGCGAGAACAGCGCGGCAGCAATCACCACACCGCCCGTGCTGCCGGCCAACGGCAAAAGGACGCGTACCTGATCGGATACGCGCCCCGGGCACGCTGCTGGACACCCATGCCGGCATGACAGGAAAGGCGGCGGTCCTGATGACCGCGACCCGCACCGCGCACTCGAACGACACCGGCACCCTCCCCATCGCAGCGGGTGAACCGCTGGACGCTGACGAGTTGCACCGCATCGACGGGTACTGGCGGGCCGCGAACTATCTGTCGGTCGGGCAGATCTATCTGATGGGTAACCCGCTGCTGCGGGAGCCGCTGCAGCCGGCCCAGGTCAAGCCGCGGCTGCTCGGGCACTGGGGCACCACTCCCGGACTGAATCTGCTCTACGCCCATCTGTCGCGGATCGTCGCGGCCCGCGGGCGGGAGGTCGTCTACGTGACCGGGCCAGGTCACGGAGGTCCCGGCCTGGTCGCGAACACCTGGCTGGAAGGCACCTACTCCGAGGTATACCCGCGGATCTCCCAGGACGTCACGGGCATGCAGCGGCTGTTCACCCAGTTCTCGTTCCCCGGCGGCATCCCGTCGCATGTCGCCCCGGAGACACCCGGCTCGATCCACGAGGGCGGTGAGCTCGGCTATTCGCTGTCACACGCCTACGGTGCCGCCTTGGACAATCCCGATCTCGTCGTGGCGTGTGTGATCGGCGACGGTGAGGCCGAGACGGGGCCGCTGGCCGCGTCGTGGCATTCGAACAAGTTCCTCGACCCGGTCGGTGACGGCGCGGTCCTGCCGATCCTGCACCTCAACGGCTACAAGATCGCCAACCCGACGGTCCTGGCCCTCATCGGCGACGAAGAGCTCAAGGCCCTTCTCGAGGGGTACGGCCACAAGCCCTACCTCGTCGACGGTGACGACCCGGACACCGTCCACCAGCTGCTCGCCGCCACTCTCGACACGGTCTTCGACGAGATCACCGAGATCCAGCGGGCCGCCCGCGAGGACGATGTCACCGCCCGGCCACGGTGGCCGATGGTCGTGCTGCGTACCCCGAAGGGCTGGACCGGTCCGAAGGTCGTCGACGGCCTACCGGTGGAGGGGACCTGGCGTGCTCACCAGGTTCCGTTGACCGCGGCCCGGGACGACGCCGCGCACCTCGGGGCCCTGCACGACTGGATGATGTCGTACCGGCCCGGGGAGTTGTTCGACACCGACGGCGCCCCGCAATCCTGGGTCGTCGACTGGCTGCCCCGCGGTGACCTGCGCATGTCGGCGAACCCGCACACCAACGGCGGCCGGTACCCGCGTGACCTGGAACTGCCCGCCTTCCGCGACTACGCGGTCAAAGCCGGCGAGACCGCCGAAGCGACCCGGGTACTGGGCGGCTGGCTGCGCGACGTGATGACCGCGAACGCCGTACACCGCAATTTCCGGCTCGTCGGGCCGGACGAGACCGAGTCGAACCGGCTCGGCGCGGTCCTGGACACCACCGGCAAGGCGTGGCAGGCCCGAGTCGACGACGTGGACCAGCACCTCGATCGGCACGGCCGGGTCATGGAGATCCTGTCCGAGACCACCTGTCAGGGCTGGCTGGAGGGTTACCTGCTGACCGGCCGGCACGGCCTGTTCTCCTGCTACGAGGCGTTCGTCCACATCGTCGACTCGATGGTCAACCAGCACGCCAAATGGTTGAAGACGACCCGCCACCTGGGCTGGCGCAGGCCCGTACCGTCGCTGAACTACCTGCTCACCTCACACGTGTGGCGCCAGGACCACAACGGCACCTCCCACCAGGACCCCGGTTTCATCGACCACGTCGTCAACAAGAAGGCCGAAGTCGTCCGGGTCTACCTGCCGCCGGACGCCAACACCCTGCTCTCGGTGGCCGACCACTGCCTGCGCAGCCGCGACTACATCAACGTCATCGTCGCCGGCAAACAACCCGCGCCGACCTGGCTCGACATGGACGACGCCGCCCTGCACTGCGCCCGCGGCCTCGGCATCTGGGACTGGGCGAGCAACGACGACGGTGACCCCGACGTCGTGCTGGCCGCCGCCGGCGACGTTCCCACCCTGGAGGTCCTGGCCGCGACCGATCTGCTGCGCCGGCATCTGCCCGACCTGAAGGTACGGGTGGTCAACGTCGTCGACCTGATGCGCCTGCAACCGGTCTCCGAACACCCGCACGGCCTGCCGGACCCCGAGTTCGACGCCATCTTCACCACCGACCGGCCGATCGTCATGGCCTACCACGGCTACCCGTGGCTGATCCACCGCCTGACCTACCGCCGCACCAACCACCACAACCTGCACGTCCGCGGCTACAAGGAGGAAGGCACCACCACCACACCGTTCGACATGCTCGTCGTCAACGACATGGACCGCTTCCACCTCGTCATGGACGTCATCGACAGGGTCCCCGGCCTCGCCCGGCGTGCCGCCGTACTACGCCAGCAGATGGTCGACAAACGCGCAGAACACCGCGCCTACGTCCGCCGTACCGGCGAGGACCTGCCCGAGATCCGCGACTGGACCTGGCCCACGACATGACCCGGCACATCCCGTACGCCGCACCGCACATGTCGAGGAGACCACGATGACTTCCCCACGGACCGTCGACGCCGGGGCAGTGACCCGGGCGTTGACGAGCGCCGCCACCACGGCGAGCCACGCCCCATCGATCCACAACACCCAACCGTGGCGATGGCGCGCGCACAGCGATCACCTCGACCTGTTCCTCGACGAAAGCCGCGCCTTGCCGGTCACCGACCCGGACCGCCGCCTGGCGATCCTGAGCTGCGGCGCCGCCCTGCACCACGCCCTGATCAGCCTCGCTGCGGACGGCCAGCACGCCACCCTGAACCGGCTGCCCGACACCGCCAGGCCCGGACACCTCGCGACGATAAGAGTCGACGGCCGGGTTCCGGTCGAACCCGCAGCGATCCGGCACCTGCAAACCATCGCCCTGCGCCACACCGACCGCCGCACGGTGAGCGGGGCGGCGATCGACGCGGACACCCTGCGGTCGATCGTCGCCGCGGCCGGGTCCCGGCAGACGTTGCTGCACGTGCTGCGCCCACGCCAGGTCCTCGACCTCGCCGCCGCCTCGGACCACGCACAGCGCATCGAGTCCGACGACGAGACCTGGCAGGCAGAACTGCGCTTTTGGACCGGCGGTACCCGCCCTCTGGGCAGCGGCATCCCCGCCACGGCCATCCCGGACAAGGCATCGCAGACGACGGTGCCCGGCCGCGACTTCGGCCACCCCGGCGACATGGCCATCGCGGACACCCACGACCGGACAGCAGTCTTCGCGATCCTGTACGGCCCCGGAGACAGCGACCTCGACTGGCTACGCGCCGGCGAGGCCCTGTCCTCGGCGTGGCTCAAGGCCACCGAACTCGGTGTCTCCGTGCTGCCGTCGAGCGCTGCCATCGAGGTCACCGCCACCCGCGAAACCGTCCGGCACCTGCTGTCCGGCCTCGGCCACCCGTACCTCATCCTCCGGTTCGCGGTCCTCGACGCCGACACCGCGGGCCAGGTACGCGCGCCACGCCTGCCGATGGACCAGACCATCGAACACCGGTGACCCAGCGAGGACCGACACGGCCCGCCCACGGTTACAGCGAGCCGGCGGACCCGCCCGCTCGCAGGAACGGATGAACAGCATGAGCCACACCATCGACCCGGAGCGCCACGTCCCGGCGAGCGGCAACACCAGCTTCGACGCACTGCCACGACCAGCAGGACCACCCGGCGGGCTCTCCTCGGCTCAGGCGGCGGACCGACTGGTACGCGACGGCGGTAACGTGCTGCCGGCCCGCCGGCCTCCGCCGTTGTGGCGCCGCGTCGTGTCGCAACTGCGTGACCCGCTCGTGCTGGTCCTGCTGGCCGCTGCCGGGTTCACGCTGGCCACCGCCGATTTCACCGACGCGTCGGTGATCCTGTTCGTGATCGTCGTGAACACCACGGTCGGGGTGATCCAGGAGGTCAAAGCCGAGCGGGCGATCTCCGCACTCTCCGCGCTGACCGCACCCGCCGCCCGGGTAGTGCGTGACGGCGCGCAACGCGAGGTACCCGCCGCGGATCTGGTCGTCGGTGATCTTCTCGTCCTCGCTGAGGGCGACATCGTGCCCGCCGACGCCCACGTCGTCGAGGCCAGCGCCCTGCTGATCGACGAAGCAGCACTGACCGGCGAGTCCGCGCCGGTCGACAAATCCGCCGCCCCGGACGGCCCGCCGGCGGAGGTGTCCGCGGGAACGGTGGTCGTCCGCGGGCGCGGTCAGGCCGTCATCACCGCGACCGGCGCGGCCAGCGCCATGGGCCGCATCGCCGCGATGATGACCGCCGCGCCTGCCATGACGCCGTTGCAGCGCCGCCTGGCCGGGGTCGGCCGGCTTCTGGCCGCCGGCGCCCTGGTGCTGTGCGCCATCGTCCTGGCCCTCGGAGTGTTCCGCGGCCAGCCGCTCCAGCTGATGATCGTCACCGCGATCACCCTGGTCGTCGCGGCCGTCCCCGAATCGCTTCCGGCCGTCGTCACGCTCAGCCTCGCGCTCGGCGCCCGCCGGATGACCGCCCGCAACGCCGTCATCCGGCGCCTGCCCGCGGTGGAGACCCTCGGCTCGGTCACCGTCCTGGCCACCGACAAGACCGGCACGCTCACCGAGGGCCAGATGGTCCTACGACAGCTGTGGACCCCCACCGGAGACGCCCAGGTCGAAGGGTCCGGTTACGCGCCACACGGCGACATCAGACGCGAGGGTACGGTCGTGGCCGGCGGTGACGTCCCCGACCTGTCGCAGCTGCTGCGGGCCGCGGTGTTGTGCAACGACGGCTCCCTGCACGCGCCTGACAGCGACAACCCGGACTGGCTGCCGGTCGGTGACCCCACCGAGGTCGCCCTGCTCACCGCCGCTGCGAAACTCGGCATCGACCGCGCAACCCTGCAAGGCCAGTTCCCCCGCATCGGTGAGGAACCGTTCGACAGCGTCCGCAAACGCATGTCGACCACCCACCGGCTCCCCGACGGCGCGACCCGGATCGTCTGCAAGGGCGCGCCAGAAGCAGTCCTGCAACCGGCGGTCCTCGCCGACCCCACGGAGCTGATCGGCCGCGCGGCGGCTCGGGCGGACGCGCTGGCCGGCGACGGTTACCGGGTCCTCGCGGTGGCCCAGGCCGACCACCCGGCCGCCACCGACCTCGGTGCCCCGGAGCGTGGTCTGACCCTGCTGGGCCTGGTCGCGATCCTCGACCCGCCGCGGGCGTCGGCCGCCGCGACCATCGCCGCGTGTCAGCGCGCGGGCATCACCCCGGTGCTGATCACCGGTGACCATCCGGCCACCGCCGGTGCGATCGCCGTCGAACTCGGCATCATCGGCGCCGGTGACGATGTGGTCGACTGCCGTACCGATGAGCCTGGCGCACGCGCCGGAGAAGGCGCGCGGGTCTTCGCCCGGGCGACCCCGCAGCAGAAGGTCGCCATCATCGACGCCCTGCGTACGGCCGGGCAGGTCGTCGCGATGACCGGTGACGGCGTCAACGACGGCCCCGCCCTGCACCGCGCCGACATCGGCGTCGCCATGGGCAAACGCGGCACCGAAGTCGCCCGTCAGGCCGCCGACCTGGTCCTCGCCGACGACGAACTCGCCACCGTCGTCGCCGCCGCCGAAGAAGGACGCCGCGTCTACGCCAACATCCGCCGCTTCCTGCTCTACGCCCTGTCCGGAGGCGCCGCAGAGATCGCCGTGATGCTCGCCGGACCGTTCGCCGGCTTGGCGCTGCCACTGCTGCCCGCGCAGATCCTCTGGATCAACCTGATCACCCACGGCCTGCCCGGACTCGCCCTCGGCAGCGAACCCGTCGACCCCGACGTCATGGACAAGCCACCGCGACCGCCGTCCGAGACCATCCTCGGCGCCGGACTCTGGCAACGCATCCTTCGCGTCGGCACCGTCATCGCAGCCGTCACCATCGGCGTCGGCATCTGGGCGCACGCCACCGACCGCCCCTGGCAGACCCTGACCTTCCTCGCCCTCGGCGTCACCCAACTCGCCGTCGCGCTCGGCTCCCGAGCCCGGCCCGGCACCCGCGCCAACCCGATGCTGCTCGCCGCCGTCGCCGCCGCACTCGCCCTGCAACTCGCCGGCATCTACCTGCCGCCCTTACAAGCCCTGCTCGGCACCCAGCCGCTGGCGATCACCGACCTGCTCGTCGTCACCGTCCTCGCGAGCCTCGGCTACTTCGCGATCCGCCTCGACCGCCTCCTGCACACCACCAGGCGACCGCCGTCCACACCATGACCTCGCCCCGCACGGCCCCCGGCCGTGTTCCGTGCACAGAGACGTCTGGGCCGATCACCCCACCTGGGCCGCGCCGTCGTGGGTCTGCTGCCGGGGCGGGGGTCAGTCCGTCATGTGCCGGCCCCGGGCGGATCCGCGGGCGTGGTGTCGAGCGACAACCGGTACTTCGCGGCTTTCGCCGCGACGGCGGTGACCGCTTCATGGGGGTCGGCGCCCAGGCTGGCGATCGCTACCAGGCCGGTGAACACCACGTCGGCGAGTTCACCGACCACGTCATCGACCGTGTGGGTGATCCCTTTGCGGGGGTTCTGGCCCAGTACCCCGAGCCATGCCTGCGTGACCTCGCCCGCTTCTTCGGTGATCTTGAGGATCCGGCACGTCAGCTCCAGACGATCGGTGCCGTTCCTTTCGTCGAGCAGCGCCCGCCAGCGGTCTGCCTCACTCCAGATCACGTCGTCTGCCGTCACGATGTACCTCTCCTCGGTCGTGGTCATGGTGTGTTCTCTTGACGAGACGGCACACCCTCCGCAGCGGCGGGCCCGGTCTGGTAGCCGGCCGCCTGCAACGTGAACTACTGGGAGTACACACCGCCGGTGGACATCAACTGCTGATGGGTGTCGGACTCGATGAGACGCCGGTGTTCCAGCACGATGATCCGGGCGGCGTGGGTGACGTCGGCGAGCCGGTGGATGATCAGAACGAAGGCGTGATCCAGGTCACATCAAGGTATGAAACCACGACGTATGAGCGGTCGTCTTTACGGATGTGAATCAGGATCCGGACGAGGCGACACTCGTTCGCCGGACCGCCGCAGGCGATCGGCAGGCGTTCGCCGAGCTGTATCGGCGCACCTCGCCGTGGCTGCTCGCCCGTCTACAGCGCCGCTGCGCCGACGACGACGTGGTCGCCGACGTGCTGCAGGAGACCTATCTGACCGTGTGGCGGGCCGCCGGCGGCTTCGCTCCGGCGGGCGTCGAGAGCAGCGCGGTCAGCTGGCTCTGGACCATCGCCGCGCACCGGTTGATCGACGCGTTCCGGCGTCGTGCCCGGCAGGCCCAACGGCCGCCGATAGCACTGTCCGAGACGGTCGCTCCGGCCGCCGAGGACGAGGCACTCGCCGGGCGGATCAGCCACGAACTGGAACAGGCGCTGCTGGAACTGCCGGCGGAGGCCCGTCAGGTGCTGCGGGCGATGACTCTCGACGGGTTGTCGGTACGGGAGACCTCGCTGCTGCTGGGGATCCCGGAGAACACGGTGAAGACGCGGGCCCGCCGGGCCCGGATCGCGCTCCGGGAGGCGTTGTCATGACCCCGCATCCGAGCCCCGCGACGATCGCGCGGTACGCCGACCGGCACGCGATCCTGGACGAGGTGACGGTCTGGGCGGTGGAGATCCATCTGGAGAACTGCGCCGACTGCCGGGACCTGGTCGCCGACAGCCTGCCCGCACCACGCCACGACCTGCTGGCACAGGTCGCCGCCGGCATCGACGCCGGCATCGACGCCGGTCCCGCCCCGGCCCGGCGGCGAGGCTTCGGGGCGGCACACCGCCGCTGGCTCGTATGGCACCTGTCGCCCTGGATGATCATGACGGTCGCGGCGCTGAGCTGCGCGGTAGCGCTACAGACCCTCGCACCGAGCATGCCGTCGCTGGTGACGCTGCTGGCCCCGGTGGCCCCTCTGCCGGGAGTGGCCGTCGCCTGGAGCCGCCGGCACGATCCCGCATGGGAACTGCTCGCCACCACGCCGGCAGCAGGTCTCGCCATGTTGTTACGCCGTACGGCCGCGGTCTTGGTCGTCATCGTCCCTGCTCTGGCCCTGGCCAGCTCCGGCTCCGGCTCCGGCGCCTCGCTCGCCCTGGCGTTGCTGCCGTGCCTCGCCTTCACCACCGCCACCATCGCACTGGGCACGTTCGTCGGGGTGAATCGCGCCGCGCTGCTGCTCGGCAGTGCCTGGTCGGTGACCGTACTGCTGCCGACGCTGCTCACCGCAGACCTCCCGGTGGTGCTGCGGCCGGCGAGTTCCCCCGTCTGGGCGCTGCTCATCCTGGCCTTGGCCGGTGTCGTCGCGATGCGTTCCCACCACTTCCGCGGGCTCTCCAGCCACAACTGAGATTGCGAGTCGACGATGCGAATCGTGAGTGCGGCCGAAACCGCCCCGGCCACCCATTTCTGGGCTGTGCACGCCGCCGGCCTGCAGGTCCGCGCCGGACGGCGGCACCTGGCCGTCGACGGCCTCGACCTGGCCCTCGGCACCGGCGTACACGGGCTCCTCGGCCCGAACGGCGCCGGCAAGACGACCCTGATGCGTGCCCTGGCCACCGCCGTCGCACCGGCCGGCGGAACTCTGACCCTGCTGGGTGAGCAGATCAGCGCCCGCGCCGACATGCGGAGAGTCCGGCGCGGCCTGGGGTATCTCCCTCAGCAGTTCGGCTTCTACCCGCGTTTCACGGTCCGGGAGTTCGTGGAGTACATGGCCTGGCTGAAGGAGATGCCCAAACAGGTCGTCCCGAGTGCCGTGCAGCGCGCCGTGGACCGGGTAGGGCTCACGGCGAAGGCCGACGCGCGGATGAAGACGCTGTCCGGGGGCATGCTGCGCCGGGCCGGCATCGCCCAGGCCATCGTCAACGACCCGGCCGTGTTGCTGCTCGACGAGCCCACCGTCGGTCTCGACCCGGAGCAGCGCCTCGACTTCCGCGAGCTACTGCGCGACCTCGGTGCCGATAGTTGTGTCCTGGTCTCCACCCACCTCGTCGAGGACGTGGTGGCGGCGTGCACCGATGTGGTGATGATGAACGAGGGCCGGGTGGTGTTCCAGGGCACCCCGCCCGACCTGATCGCTCAGGGCGGCCCGGGCGATCCCGGCGACAGCCCGGCCGAGCGTGGCTACTCGGCGATGCTGCGCCGCACCCGGGCGGAGGCGGGCCGATGAGCCGCGTCCTGTTCATCGAGCTGCGGCGTTCCGCGGCGATCGGCACCGCCGTGATCCTGGCGGTGACCGGCACCCTGCTGATCTACTTCCTCGAGGCGGTCTATTTCGCCGACGGCTGGATGCAGCTCGCCATGACCATGCGCCTGTATCTGGGGCTGCTGTTGCCGCTGGCCCTCGCGGCCGGGGCCTGGCAGGCCCGCCGCGAGCAGCGTTCCGCGGTGGCGGAGCTCTTCGCCACCACCCCGCGACCACGGGCCCAGCGGATCATGCCGGTCATCCTCGCGATGACCATCGCGGTGGTGGCCGGCTACCTCACGATGGGACTCGCCGGAGCACTATGGATCGCCGGCACCGCCCGGTACCTGCCGGGTACGGTCTTCGCGGTGGTCGGCGTCGGCCTGCTGGCACAGGTCACCGCGGTCTGGCTGGGGTCGGCCGTCGGCCGTCTGCTGCCCTCGCCGGTGACCGCCCCGCTGCTGGGCGTCGCGGGCCTGGCGGCGCTGCTGCTCATCCCCGGGGCCACCAGCCCGAACGGCTGGATGGCGCTGCTGCTCTCGCCGATCTTCGACATGAACATGCCCCAGCCGTACGAGACGGTGCCCGGCGTGGCCAGCGCCGCACAGGCTCTCTGGCTGGCCGGACTCGCCGGCACCGCGATGCTGCTGCTGATCTCCGCCGACTGGCGGCTGCGGGTGGCGGCGCTGCTGCCGGTGGCCCTGGGCTTCGCAGTCGGTGTCATGGTCATGCCGCATACGGATCGGGTCGTCACCGCGGTCGACACCAGAGCGCAGGAACTCGTGTGCACCGCTGACGAGCCACGGGTGTGCCTCAGCCGGGTTCATGCCGGCCTGTTGCCCGAGGTGACCGGCCCCGCTCGGGAGGCGCTGACGCTGCTGGCGACGGTCCCGGGCGCACCGAACCGGGTCCACGAGGACACCAGCACCTACTCCCCCGACGTCTTCCCGCCACGGGAGGCCGACGTCGTGCTGCTCGACATCACCGTCGGCCAGGACGCCCACCTCGAGGACCGCGAGGACCTGGCGGCCAACGTACTGATCAAAGCGTTCCGGAACCCCTGGTCCTGCGAGAACACCTCGGCAGGTGAAGACGCGATGGCCGCCGCGTTCTGGCTCCTCGACCGCGAACCGGCGTTGCACGGCGAAGACGACCAAGGGTTCGCCGAGGACGCGACCGCCCGCTGGCGGGCCCTGGTGAAGCTGCCCGCCGACGAGGCGGCGGCCCGGGTGGCGGCGCTGCGCACGGCCGCGACGAACTGCGCGGCGGCGGACGGCATTCTGCTCGGCGGCGCACGGCCATGAGGTGGCTGGTGCTTCACCTGCGTTCCCGGTACGCCCCGGAAGCGCTTGCCGCGGTCGCTACCGGCGTAGTCGGCTGCTGGGCCCTGTGGTCGTTCTTCTCCGACGCGCGAACCGTGGGCGTACAGATGGTGGTGATGACCGTGCTGATTCTGGTAGCCGCTCTGACCGCCACTCTGAGCGGACCCGACGACGAGCTCGACAACACCGGCGCGCTGCCGTGGCGTCCGCGCCGGGCTGCGCACCTGCTGACAGCCCTGCTGGTCGTCACGGCACCGCTGCTGGTCACACTAGCGACCGGGGCCCGCTTCGGGCCCGCTGTCCTGGTGATCCGCGACGCCGCGGGGCTACTGGGCCTGACCGCGCTGAGCGCCACGGTGCTGGGCTCCGCCCGCGCCTGGTTCCTGCCGCTGGGGTGGACCCTGGTCGCGGTGCTGTTCCCGCAGCCCGAAACGAACCTCGGCCGGGTCCTGACCTGGCAGTTACAAGCGCCGGACGACGTCGCGGCAGCCGGAACGGCAGTAGCGCTCGCCCTCGGCGGACTCGTGACATATACGCAGTTCGGATCGGCCCGACGGACACCTGCCGAAGCCGCCCAGCACTGATCGACATCCACGACAAGCGGGACGGGTCGCCGGGAGTTGCAAGGTGGGTGCAGTTTCCGGGAGTGGAACCCGGGTCCGGTTTTCGCTGCCAACCTGAACTGGGTGAGGATGCCGAGAACCGGACTGCCGAGGACAGCGCGAGCGCTGATACTGGTGGTCCTGATGGGACAGGTGCTGGCCTTCGCCGACATCCGGGCCCGCAACGCCATCCTCGGACTGTCACTGCTGCTCCTGGATCTGCTCGGCACCGCCTACTGCGTACGAGCCGCCCGGCGCAGTCCCAACCCGCTGCCCTGGCGGCTCGCCGGTGCCAGCCGGGCGCTGTCGCTGGCCGCGACGACGTCCTTCACCATCAACGCGGTAACCGGGCTCGCGGCGTGGAAATGGGCCGCCGTCCTCTGCGGGCTGGCGATGTTCGGCTGTCTGACCGCCACCGCTCTGTCGGTGTCGGCCCTGCGGCTGCGCCAGACCGAGAGGTGGGCTTTCGTCATCGAGGTCGTCATCATCTTGAGCAGCGGCTTCATGCTCATCTGGTACCTCGCGATCGACAAGGCCCTCAGCACCGCGGACGGCTTGGATCTCATCTACGAACTCGGCTATCCGCTGGGTAACCTGGTCGCACTCGCGGCGGTCACCGCGGTGGTGCTGCGCGGCGCGGTCACCCAGTTGACACCGCCGTTGACAACGCTGATCGCGGGCATCCTGCTCTACACGATCGCCGACGTCGCCTTCACCGCCATCCGGTTGCGCGGCGAGACCACCGCGGGATCCCCCCTCGCGAACGCCGCCCTGGTGATCGCCTCGCTGCTGATGGCAGTCGCCGCCATGGCGGTCGGTACCGGTTCGGCCGCCGCCCACGATCCCTCTCCTCGCGCGCAGATGCCCGCCTGGTCGGCTCATCTGCCGTACATCGCGGTCGGGATCGGCAACGCGCTGCTGGTCACGATCACTCTGGGTGGGTACCCCGTACAACATTGGAGTGGGTTGATCCTCGCCGAGACCACCATGACCTTCGCCCTCGCCGTACGGCAGATCGTCTCGCTGCGGGAGAGCCGCCGGCTCAACGTCACCGACCCGCTCACCGGCCTCACCAACCTCACCGGACTGCAGAACGCCGTCAACCGCTCGCTGCAGCGCCGGGCCCAGCCGGCGCTCATGCTGCTCGATCTGGACGGCTTCAAACAGATCAACGATCGGTACGGCCACGACGTGGGCGACCGCATCCTGGTCGAGTTCGCCCGGCTCGTACGCGGCGCGACCCGCAACGAGGACATCGCCGCCCGCGTCGGCGGCGACGAGTTCATCGTCGTGCTGGACCACATGGCCGACGACGACCGGGCGGTGGCGGTGGCCGAACGCATCCTCGCCGTGCTGGCCGACAACCCGGTGACGGTGGCCGGTGACGAGATCACCATCCGGGCCAGCATCGGCCTGGCCACCGCACGCCCGGACGACACCGCCGAAAACCTCAAACGCCGAGCAGACCTGGCCATGTACGAGTCGAAGAGATCCGGTAGCCACGGCTGGCGGCTGCACGACTCGTCGATGACCGACCGGCGGACCCGCGACGCCGCCCTCGCCGACGGGCTGCTCCAGGCGGTCGGCACCGATCAGCTCAGTCTGCTCTACCAGCCGATAGTCGCCCTGGACACCCATCAGCCGGTGGCGGTGGAGGCCCTGCTGCGCTGGCAGCATCCACAGCTCGGGCCGATCTCGCCGGTCGAGTTCATCCCCGTCGCCGAACGCGCCGGGGTGATCCACCAGATCGGCATGACCGTGCTGCGGCAGGCGTGTGCCCAGGTTCAGTCGTGGCGCACCGAGATCCCCGACCTGGGCTGCCTCCGCGCGAGCGTGAACGTCTCCCCCCTGCAGTTGCGCGAGCCGTCCTTCCTGCCGGACGTCCTCAGCATCCTCACCGAGGTGGGCCTGCCGGCGGAGAGCCTGCTCCTGGAGATCACCGAGTCGGCGATCGTCGACGAGGAAATCGCCATCCCCGCGTTGGAAGCGCTGCGGGCACACGGTATCCGGATCGCCGTGGACGACTTCGGCACCGGCTACTCGTCACTGCACCAGCTCACCCGGCTACCGGTGGACGTCCTGAAGATCGACCGCAGTTTCGTCGCGGAACTCGACGGCACCAACCGTGGCGCCGCGGTCGCCGAAGCAGTGATCCGACTCGGTCAGGTCCTGGGCATGTACACCGTCGCCGAGGGTGTCGAGACCGCCGTACAGGCCACCGAACTTCAAATGCTGGGCTGCCAGGTGGCCCAGGGCTATCTGTTCGCGCGCCCCATGCCGGCGGAACAACTCGCGGATTTCGCGCGCGTGGCGGCGACATCCTCGGCGCCATCAGGCACGATCAGCTAGCCGGTCGGGTCTACCCGCTGTTTCACGGTGTCAGGAACGAGCCGGGCGAATTCGAGACCGCCTTTCCCGTACGGGCGGAAAGACGCTCTCGCAGCCAGTGGTAGCTGGCGCGCGGGGTGCGTACGCCGGTCGGGTAGTCGACGTGCACCAGGCCGAACCGTGGGGCGTAACCCCGCGCCCACTCGAAGTTGTCGATCAGGGACCAGTAGAAGTAGCCGCGCAGGTCGACGGCCGCGTCGGTGACCGCGCGGGCTGCCGCGCTCAGGTGCTGGGCGACGAACCGGATGCGTTCCGGGTCGGGCACGGCTGGGTCGTCACCGAAATGGGCGATGCCGTTCTCGGTCACGTAGATCGGCGGCAGTCCGGGATAGCGCCCGGCCAACCCGGTCAGCGTGTCGTAGAGGCCTTGTGCCTCGATCGGCCATCCCAGATCGGTGAGCGGAACGCCGTCACGCGGCGCCGACCGCACCCCGATGTCGAAGGCGCTGCGCCGCGCCGGCTCGGGCTGGTCGAGCGGGGCGTCGGCGGCATGGATGCGGTAGTAGTAGTTGACGCCGAGAAAGTCCAGCGGGGCACCGATCAGTTCCAGGTCGCCGGGCAGACGGAAGGACAGGTCGCTGACTCCGGCGTAGAGGCGCTCGAACCCGTCCGGGTAGGCGCAACCCAGCACCGGGTCGGTGAACTGCCGGTTGAGCATCAGGTCCATCCGGTTCGCGGCCTCGCGGTCGGCCGCGGAGTCGGTGGCCGGGATGGCCGGGGAGATGTTGAGCGTGATGCCGACGCGGGCCTCCGGGCGGGCGGCGCGTAGCACCGCGAGGGCCCGGCCGTGGCCGACGAGCAGGTGGTGGGCGGCGGCGAGCGCGCCGTGGCCCTCGGTGGCGCCGGGCGCATGTCTGCCCTCGGCGTAGCCGACCATCGAGGAGACGTACGGCTCGTTGAGCGTGATCCAGTCCTGAACCCGGTCGCCGAGGCGGCCGGCGACGACCGCCGCGTAGTCGGCGAACCGGTCCGCGGTGTCCCGGACCCGCCAGCCACCGGCGTCTTCCAGCGCTTGCGGCAGGTCCCAGTGGTAGAGCGTGACGAACGGCCGGATGCCCCGCTCGCACAGCGCATCGACGAGCCGGTCGTAGTGGTCGAGTCCGGCCTGGTTGATCGCGCCCTGCCCGGCCGGCACGACTCGGGGCCAGGCGATCGAGAAGCGGTACGCGTCGACGCCCAGCCCGGCGAGCAGTTCCACGTCATCGCGCCACCGGTGGTAGCTGTCGCAGGCGACTGCCCCGGAGGTGCCGTCGACGACCGTGCCCGGCCGCTGGCAGAACACGTCCCAGATCGATTCACCGCGGCCGTCCTCGGCGACCGCCCCCTCGATCTGGTAGGCGGCGGTGGCGGCGCCCCAGACGAATCCGGCTGGCATCTGCGGCAGTTCGAACGACATCGTCATCCCTTGATCGCTCCTTGCATGATGCCGCCGACGATCTGCCGGCCGAGGACCATGAAGATCACCAGGATCGGGAGCGTGGACAGCAGCGTGCCGGTCAGTGTCAGCGTGTAGTCGGTGGTGTAGCCACTGGCCAGCGAGGACAGGGCGACCTGGACGGTGGCGTTGTTCTGCAGCACCACCAGGGGCCAGAAGAAATCGTTCCACGCCTGCATGAAGGTGAACAGCCCGAGCACCGCCGCCGCGGGGCGCGCGGCCGGCAGCACCACGTGCCAGTACAGGCCGAACGTGGTGCATCCGTCGATCCGGCCGGCCTCCAGAAGTTCATCGGGGACCGCGCGGCCCAGGTACTGGGTCATGAAGAACACGCCGAACGCGGTGACCAGGCCGGGGACGATCACGGCGGCCAGCTGGTCGGTCCAGCCGAGCTTGGACATCAGTAGGTAGAGCGGGATGATTCCGAGCTGCTGCGGGACCACCGAGGTGCCGATCGCCAGCACCAGCAGCGCCTGGCGGCCGCGGAAGCGGAGTTTGGCGAAGGCGAAGCCGGCCAGGGTGGAGAAAAATACCACCGAGACAGTCACCGAGGCACTGACGATGAACGAGTTCATCAGCGCGCGAGCGAAGTCGGTGGTGGCGAAGACACGCGCGATGTTGTCGAACAGGTGGCCGCCCGGGATCAGGACCGGGGGCACCTGGGCGACGGCCTCGCTGGTCTGCGAGGACACCACCAGGGACCAGTAGAGCGGGAAGACCGACCCGGCGACGACGGCGAGCAGGGCGGCGTAGGTCCAGACTGAGGCGCGGCGCGGATAGCCGAAACTCCGCCGGCTCGCCGTACGGCTACGGGGCGCCGTCGCCGTACGGGCGGAAGGCTTTTCTGGGGTCAAGACGGTCAAGGCTCTCAGTCCTCGTCGTTGGCGATGCGCCGGGTCAGCAGGAGGTTGGCGACCGCGAAGATCGCGATGACCAGGAACAGCGTCCAGGCGATAGCGGAGGCGTAGCCGAAGCGGAATTCCCGGAAGCCCTGTTCGTACATGAACAGCGCGGCGGTCTGGAACTGCCGGTCGGAACCGCCGGTGGGAGTCGAGGTGCCGGCGAAGAGCAACGGCTCGGCCATGATCTGCAGGCCGCCGATGGTGGAGATGACGGCGGTGAAGATGATCGTCGGCCGCAGCATCGGCACGGTGATCCGGCGGAACTGCTGGCCGGAGGAGGCGCCGTCGAGTTCGGCGGCTTCGTAGAGGTCGTGCGGGATGGCCTGCATGGAGGCCAGGTAGATGAGGGCGTTGTAGCCGGTCCAGCGCCAGGCGACGATGATCGAGATGGCCAGGTGCGAGCTCCAGGTGTTCGCCTGCCAGTCGACCGGGCCCGCGCCGACCAGGCCGAACAGCCAGTTGATCATGCCGAAGTCACGACCGAACATCTGGGTGAAGACGATGGTCACCGCCACGATGGAGGTGATGTTCGGCAGCAGTATGCCCATCCGCAGGCTGGTGCGGGCGCGCAGCCGGTGGTTGAGCAGGTGCGCGATCCAGAGCGCCGCGAGAAGTTGCGGCACCGTGGACAGCACCCAGATGCTCAGCGTGTTACCCAGCGAGTTCCAGAAGTACGGATCGTGCAGCAGCTCGGTGTAGTTGGCGAAGCCGATCCAGGTGTGCTCACCGCCGTCGAGCAGGTTCCAGTCGTTGAACGAGACGTACCCGGTGTAGAGCAGCGGGAACAGCCCGAACGCGCCGAAGAGCAGGAAGAACGGCGTGACGTACAGGTAGGGCGAGCCCTTCGTGTCGAGCCGGGCCAGTGTGGGAAGGGACATCGTCGGTCCTAACCGGAGTGGCCGGCGGTCCCCCCAAGAACCGCCGGCCGGGCGAGGTTGGCTTATTTCTTCAGACGCTCGACGTCGCTGACCGTTTGTGTCCAGGACTGGTCGGAGCTCTGTTTGCCCTGCTCGATCCGGACGAGGCCATCGCGGATGGTGGTCTGGATGTCACCGGTGCGCGGACCCTGGTACTGCGGCTTGAGCTGTTTGGCGGCGGTGGTGAAGATGGTGCCGACCGGTGCGTTGTTGAAGAACGGGTCCTTGTACTCGGCGATCTCCGGCTTGTCGTAGAGCGCCGGGATGGACGGCAGCAGCCCGGAGGAGGTGAAGATCTTCGCCTGCTGCTCGGGTGCTGTCAGCCAGGTGGCGAGCTGCTTGGCTTCCTCGATGTGCTTGCCCTGCTTGGGGATGGTCAGGTACGACCCGCCCCAGTTGCCGCCGCCACCCGGGATGGACGCGATGTCCCATTTACCGGCGTACGCTTTCGCCTGGTCCTTGATCTTGGCCATCATCCAGGCCGGGCAGGCGATCGTGGCGAACTGGCCCTTGGCGAAGCCGTTGTTCCACTCCGGCGAGCTCTCCAGCAACTTGGCCGACAGGTTCTCCTGGATCGCCCGGACCACCAGGTCCCACGCCTTGCGCACCTCGGGGTTGGTGCCGACCACGATGGTGTCGTCCTCGCTGTAGAACCCCTGCGGGGCCTGCCCGATGACGGCGTTGTACAGCGCTCCCCCACCGTCGAAGAACGCGGTGCCCTTCGGCGCCTTCGCGGTGTACTTCTTGCCGGCCTCGATGTAGCCGTCCCAGCCGGACGCCCACAAAGCGGACACCGCGTCCCGGTCCGCGGGCAGCCCGGCCTGCTCGAACAGGTCGCGCCGGTAACAGATGGCCAGTCCGCCGACGTCGGTGCCGTACCCGATCTGCTGTCCGTCCTTGGTCAGCGACGCCTGCCATTTCCACGGCAGGTAGTCCGCGGCGCGGTCGGTGCCCAGGTCGGTGAACTGCTTGCCGGCCCCGCGCATCTGGGCGATGAAGCCGGTGTCCACCGCCTCGATGTCGCCGGCGCCGTTTCCGGTGGCCAGGTGGGTGGCTAGATCACGGTGGTGGTCGTTGTAGGCAGCGGTGTGCTCGCTGATCTTGATGTTCGGGTGCGCTTGCTCGTACTCCTTGTAGAGCTCCTGGTAGCCGAAGTTGCCGAACAGGTTGACGTTGAGCGTGACGTCGCCATCGGCGCCGCCGTCACTGCCGGAACCACCGCCGGAGCCGCAGGCGGTCAGCGCCAACGCGGTGGCCATCGCCGCAGCGACCAGGCGCACCCTTCTGGACGAATGCATGTCGAAGTCTCCGTTCCGCAGACGAAACCGGTTACATGAAACCGGTTACACGACAAAGATCAAGAGCAGAGCGAGGCTTTGGTACGGGATCAGCCGGGTCAGGGTGCGCGGCTGGCGAGGAACCGGGGCGAAGGGTGGGCCCTTGAGCCAAGAGTTTGCCGTCATCGATGCCCCGAGTGTCAAGTCACGAAGAGGTAACGAGATCAACCGGCGTTGACCTGTGCGATACGTCGATGTTACGGTCGTGAAACCGGTTACATAGGGGCGTTCAGGGTGTCCAGCATCAGAGAAGTGGCACGTCGGTGCGGCGTTTCCGTCGCCACCGTCTCGCGGGTCTTCAACATGCCGGAGGTGGTCAGCCAGCAGACACGGCAGCTCGTGCTCGACATGGCCGCCGAGATCGGCTACCTGCCGAACGAATCGGCCCGCACCCTCGCGACGAAGAAGTCCAACATGGTCGGCCTGGTCTGGGACACCGACCACCGCCGCCCCGGCTGGCGGCACCCGTTCCTGCAGGACATCCTGGTCGCGTTGAAGAGCGCGCTGAGCGCACACGGCCTGCACCTGCTGATGCTCGCCCCGGACCAGAACGCCGGCCCGGACAGCCGGCAGCGCTTCCTGCGCGCGGTCCACCGGCACAACGTGGACGGCGTCGTCATCATCGACAACGGCAGCCGCGACCCGGCCGTGCTGGCGCTCGCCGACGCCGAGGTGCCGTGCGTCGCCCTGGACCTGCGGTTCACCGGCCCGACCTGCACCTACATCACCTCCGACAATGCCGGGGGCGGTCGCCAGGCCGCACAGCACCTGATCGAACTCGGTCACCGGCACATCGCCACCATCACCGGACCGATGCCGACCTGGCCGGCCGTCCAGCGCCTCGACGGCTTCCGGTCCGCGCTCGTCTCATCCGGCATCACCCTCGCCGACGACGACGTGGTGGCCGGCGACTGGTACCTGGACAGCGGCTACACCGCGATGAAGCAGCTGATCAGCCGTGCTCCCCGGGCGACTGCGGTGTTCGCGGCCGGCGACGAGATGGCGGTCGGGGCACTGCGGGCGGCACACGAGGCCGGACTGCGTGTGCCGGACGACATCGCGATCATCGGATTCGACGACATCGAGGTGGCCGCGCTCGTGCCGCCGGGACTGACCACGATCGCCCAGGACAAGACCGGGATCGGCACCGCGGCCGCCGAAGCGATCATGACGATGTTGCAGGGCACGGCAGCCCAGCCGGAACCGACGATACTGCCGACCGACCTGATCGTGCGTGGCTCGACCTGACCCGCACGCGACCATGACTCAGGTGGACACCGGAGTCACGAGGTTCGCAGTGAGCCAAGCGACGACGTCGGGCTCGGGTATCGGCCGGGAGATCAGATAGCCCTGCCCGTAACGGCAGCCGGTCGCCGTCAGCAGGGCGCGGTCGGTGACGGTCTCGATGCCCTCGGCCACCACGTCGAGTGCCAACGTGTGCGCGAGCTGAACGATGCCCTGGACCAGGTCATGTTGACGGCTCGAGACACTCATCGTGTCGACGAAGGACTTGTCGAGTTTCAGGATGTCGGCGGGAACCTGGTGAAGGTAGCTGAGCGAGGAGTATCCGGTGCCGAAGTCATCGATGGACACCCGTACTCCCGCGTTGCGCAGCACGCAGAGTTCCGCCCTGACCTGTTCCGGCTCCGTCAAGAGCAGGCTCTCGGTGATCTCGACGGTGAGCAGATGTGGCGCCAGACCCATCTGGTCCACCAGGACGAGAACCTGGTCGACGAAACCCGGGCTGCGGAACTGCCGGGCCGACACGTTGACACTGACGTGCGGTGGGTCCTGGGGGAACAGTTCCTGCCATTTCACGGCTTCCCGGAGTGAGTGTTCGAGCACCCACATGCCGAGTGGCACGATCAGCCCGGACTCCTCGGCAAGCTCGATGAAGCCCGCCGGCGGCAGCAATCCCTTCACCGGGTGCTGCCAGCGGACAAGGCTCTCCAGGCCGTCGACCCGGCCGGACTCCAGCTCGATGATCGGCTGGAAATGCAGTACCAGCTGGTCCGCGGTGATCGCATGCTCGAGTTCGGCGCGCAACTGCGCCTGCCCGATGATCTCGCGGTGCAGGGCCGCCTCGTACCGGCGCCATCGTCGTTTGCCCGTCGATTTGGCATTGCGCAGTGCGGCAGCGGCCTGGCTGAGCAGTTGCTCGTGATTGTCGGCGTCGGCCGTGGTGGCGACGCCGATACTCAACTGCACGGTCAGGCTGCTGCCGGCCAGCACGAACGGCTCCGTGAACCGGCACATGACCTCGTCGAGCAGCCGGTCGATCTCGGCAGCGTCCCGGGCACCCTCGACCACCGCGCCGAACTCGTCAGCGCCCAGACGCGCCACCGATGACGGGGCCCGCAGACAATCACGCAGCCGGCGGCCCACGGCCCGGAGCAGTTCGTCGGCGGTGTGATGGCCGAACGCCTCGTTGACGGTCCGGAACTCGTCGATGTCCACCAGCAGGACACCGGTGAAGTTCGCTGACAGCGCCGCGCGTTCGACGTCGTCCTGGAAACGCAGCCGGCTGCCCAGACCGGTGAGCGGGTCGAGGTAGGCGCGCTCCTCGAGTTCACGTTGCATCCGCCGGCGGTCGGTCACGTCACGGAGGGTGAGCACGATGCCGTTGACGGAGGGTTCGTGCCGGAGATTACGGAGCGACACCTCCACGTCGGCGTGCTCTCCGGCCGCTCCGAGAACAGTCCAGTCGGTCGCGGTGTCGATCTTCGCATCCGCGGACACGCCCTCGATGGTCGAGTGGATCTCGGATCTCTGCTCGACAACGAAGAGATCCTCCAGTGCTTTGCCGGCCAGGTCGTCCGTCCCGAACAGGCCCGCTGCCGACGGGCTGCTGTAGCGGAGCCGGCCGACGTCGTCGACGATCAGGATGACATCACCCGCGTTGAGCACGAGCGTCCGAAAATATGCCTCGCTCTCGCGCCGATTGATCTCGCGGTTGAGCTCGATATGCCCGATCATGCTGGCGGCCTGACCGGCCAGCACCGAGATCGCCTGCTGCAGCTCGACGAGGGCCTTCTCATCGGCGGCGACGACCAGCTCACCGGTGTGCCGTTCGCCCACCGTCAGCTGGCAGCGCAGGGCCAACTCGTGTCCGGTGAGACGGCCGGCGATCTGCGGGGGCATGTCACGCGTCTCCTCGAAAGCGACAGCCTTCGTCAGAGACCTCTCCGTCTGGTCCGCGTCGCGTTCGGGCGACAGCAGTAGCACCCGATGTGCGGTGCCGGCCGGCAGCAGGCGCTCGACAGCCTCGTGCACGACTGCGGTTATGGTCGCGATGTCGGTAGCCGACAGCAACTGTTCGCACGCTCGGCGGAGTTCCCGCTCCCGGACCAGGGTGCGGCGCAGGCCGGCCGCGACGAACGACATCCGGGTCACCGCCAGCGCGACGAGGACAGCGGAGACCAGCGCGATCACGACACCGTCGCGGACCTGTCCGGTCAATGCCTGGGTGAGCAGAACACCGGGAGCGACAAGCGAAGCGATGCTGAGCGCGAGACGGTGAGCACCGACCACGCTACCGGAGACCATTCGCGGTTCAGTCAGTTGCCGCATGGACGGCAGCAGCGCAGAGGCCCCGCTGCTGGCATAGAAGAGAATCCAGCCGAGGTCGACCGGACTGCCCAACTCCCAGAAGCCGTTGAGCTGATTGAGGCCGTACATGACGTCGGCGACGAACAGGCCGGCGCCCGAGAAGAGGAGCAGAATGGCACTCCGGCTGCGGACGGCTCCGAGCATGAAACGGACGAGAATCGCGAGGATCAGAACGTCGAAAATCGGATACGCGACCGCGATGGCCTTCTGGAGCGGAGTCAGGTCCGGGCTGGACAGATACGGGTTGACCACCAGCACCCAGGAGAGAAACCCGGCTCCGGTGGTCAGCATCAGCGCATCGACCAGACTCGCCCGGTCGATCACTGTCGCTTTGGAACGGGTGAGCGTGATGAGTGAGGCGAGCAGACACGGGACTGAGCCACCGAGAAAGACCGCGTCGGCCGCCGAGGGGAAGGCCTGTAAGTGCATGACCTCACTGAGGACGAGCGCGGTGACCGTACCGGTGGCGAAGAACCCGGTACCGGCGGCCCACAGTAACCACGGCGCAGCCCGGCGCGGCCGGTGCAGGCGGACGCCGGCGACGATTCCCAGGCAGCTCAGGATGCCGAAGCAGCTCCAGATCTCGAGGCGCCACATCGGCATGGCGAAGTAGAGACCGCTGAGTGCGGCGACCAGGCTCGCGTACACCAACATCAGCCGGTTTGCCACTATCGATCCTCCCACCCGCCGACCACAGGCTGCCCTTCGATCGTTCGATCGGGCAGACTCGCGAGCATCTGAGCTTTTGTTACTGACGAGGCCGATGGGTCTGACGAGGTCGACGGAGAAGGGCGGTGCGGAGTGGGCGATCTGGTCGTCACCACGGCAGCTGAGGACGTCGGCCTGGCTTCCCGGCTGGGTGACCTGGCTGATCCCGAGATCGCCGAGTTCCTCTACCAGGATGCGGTGTCGATCGCCCTGTTCGATGCGCTCAGTCTGCGCTTTCCGGAGTACACCCTGATCGGCGTGGACCCGGCGTGCCCGCGGGTACCCGTCGCCGTGCTGTACACCGTTCCGTTCACCTGGATCCCGGACCCGGCGGCCGACCTTCCCCCCGGCGGATACGACGAGGTCCTGCTCCGCGCCGCTGAAGATCAACTGACCGGCCGTCGGGGCAATCTGGTATCCGCGGTGCTGGCTCTGGTCCGACCGGATGCGCGCGGCCGGGGATTCTCGGCCCTGATGCTGGCAGCCGCGCGAAGCAACGCCGCCGCCCTCGGCCATGCCTCATTGGTCGCGCCGGTCCGGCCGACCCGCAAGCATCTCCATCCGCAGATGACAATGGCCGAGTATGCCGCCCGGGTCCGCGACGATGGCCTGCCGCAGGATCCGTGGCTGCGGGTGCACGCCCGCGCCGGGGGACGCATGGTGGCGGTGGCACCGAACTCCATGTCGGTGAGCGCGCCACTGAGCCGATGGAGGCAGTGGACCGGGCTGCCGTTCGACACGGCCGGCCCGGTCGTCGTCCCCGGCGGGCTCACACCCGTGCACTGCGACCTGGCGGAGGACATCGCCGTCTATGTCGAGCCCAACGTGTGGTTCCACCACCAGATCGTTGATGGAGTGGCCCGCTGATCGATCGACCCCGATAATTTTCTCTTGTGATCACCGATGCGCATGAGCGATGGGAACATTCACCGGCCAACCAGGGCGTCATAGGCCTGCAACGAGCCGGCCTATGGGACCAGGTCATCGAGGAGATCGACGGCCGCCGCATCCGGATCGGTGATCGCTGGCTGGTCGACTTCGCCTCCTGCAACTACCTGGGATTCGACCTCGAATCCGAGATCGCCGCGGCCGCCACGGAACAGATCAGCCGCTGGGGCACTCATCCGAGTTGGTCACGCATGCTGGGCAGCCCCCGGCTCTACCCGGCAATCGAGGAAAGACTCACCGGCCTGCTGGGCGCACCCGCGGCGCTGGTCCTCCCCACCATCTCCCAGATCCACCTGGCGGCGATCCCGGCCCTGGCCGGCGACGGTCTGATCTTCCTCGACCAGCGCGCTCACAAGACGGTCTACGACGGCTGCGTTCACGCCCGGGCCACCGGCGCCACCGTCCAACGGTTCCGGAGCAACGACTTCGATCATCTCGCGGAACTACTCCATGAAGCTCCTGGCCAGGTCACGAAACTGGTCTGCATGGACGGGGTCAACAGCATGACCGGCAACACCCCCGATCTCGCCCGATTCGCAGCATTGTGCCGAACCCACGACGCCAGCCTCTACATCGATGACGCCCACGGGTTCGGAGTGCTCGGCGAACAGCCCACCGCCAGTTCTCCCTACGGCATTCGCGGCAACGCCGTGGTGCGCCACCATGACGTCGGATACGACAACATCGTGCTGGTCGGCGGCTTCTCCAAGGCATATTCGTCGATGCTGGCCTTCATCGCCTGCTCGCCCGGCGTCAAGCGCAAGCTCAAGGTCACCATGCCGACCTACCTGTATTCCGGGCCGGTTCCGGTGGCCTCGCTCGCGACCGTGCTGGCCGGCTTCGACGTCAACGACGACCGCGGGGACGACATCCGCGCCGATCTCCACCGTAAGACCGCCCGAGTCCTGGATCACTTACGCGTGTTGCGAGCGGCGACCCCCAACCACTCCGGATTCCCCCTGATCGAGGTGCCGGTGGCCGACCCGGCCGACCTCCACGAGGTGGGGCGGCGGCTCCTGGAGCAAGGCGTCTACACGACTCTGGCGCCGTACCCCGGGGTGCCGCGCGACCAGGTCGGGTTCCGGATCCAGATGACCGCCGCGAACACCGACGAGCAGGTGGATCTGCTCCTCGACGTTCTCACGCGGTTGAATGACGATCCTCCCGGAGAAGGGCCGGCATTCCGCCGCGTGAGTCAGCCTGACACGTCCAATGTCCAGTGAGCACAGCGCAACGGACGACCGGCGTAGTCCAGATCAGCGTCACCGATCTGGCTGAACCGAAGAAAACGACAGATCGCGTTCGACGCCGGATTGTCCACCGCCGGAAACGCGTGGATCACGGTGTACCGGTCGTCCGCCCGCGCCCGCTCCACCAGCAGATCTGCCGCGCGCCGGCCAAGTCCCCGCCCGTGTGCGGCCGGCACCAGCATCCAGCCCACCTCGTCGATGACACCACCGGCCCACACCGTCGACCAGATCCCGACCACACCGACCGGCTCGTCCTGATCATCGATCACCGTCCAGAAACGGTCACCCCGCGCCGACGCAGCGAGTCGATGACGGTGGACCTCAACGGCCTCGGCTCTGGTGAGCACCCCACCGAGGTTCCGTTTGACGACACCATCCATCTCCAGCGCCTCAGTGAGCCCACGATCGGCGCCACCGTACTGTCGCAGGTGCATACCCGCAGCGTAAAGCCTCGGCGTGGTCGGACGGCCCACTCCCGCCCGTGTCCGGCCAGGCTCGGTCTCTCGGCTCAGAGCGGGTGGCAGTCAGCGCTTTCGCCGGGGCGTATGTCGTAGCAGCTGTATTGCAGGCCCTCGGCGGACTGGTCGAGCAGGCCGTCAGTGAAGTGGATCAGCGAGACCCAGCCCCACTGTCCGTTGTCGGCTCGGGTGTAGGCCCACCAGAAATTGTGTTGCGAAGCGTTTTTGTGCGATTCGCCCGGTTGCTGGCCCAGGAACCAAATGGAACCGCCCCGCGCGAGTGAACCGGCGGGCGCGGAATTGGGATCGGGGCGGCTCATGACCGGCACCTCACCGGTGATCAGGGTGCAGTACTGCCCGTTGAGCCGCTCCGTTTCGATCCATTCGGGAACGGCGCAGGCGCCGCCACCACCTCCGGCGGCGTTGGTGGTGAGCCATTCTCCCAGCGGGGCCAGGTGACTGCTGCTGAGATAGTCGACGCCACCGTAGAGGGCATCGGTCCAGAAGTGGGTCCGATCAACGCAGTCCCACGGATCCCACACCCGTACGTGATGGCCGGTGGTCTGGGCTTTGAAGACGTCGTCCCAGTGCTTGAGCTGGATCGGTTTTTCGCCGGCACCCGTGCAGTTCTGGTCGGTGGCGGGATTCGGGAAGCTGATCACCGGGACCAGGTCCGCGTTGTGCTGGTCCCGGTCGAGGGCGAAGGTTCCGTCGAGGAACGCGTAGGTGCCGGCCTGACGCGCAAGAAGTCCTCGTACCGAATCGTCGCCGTCGACCCCAGCGGGAAGCCGGTCGTTGTTGTGATCGCCGGTGATGACCACCTGCACCGGGCCCCAGAACCGTGCGGTCTCTTCGACATGAAAGAGCATGCCGCGGTACGGGACCAGAGCGTCCATGATCGTGCGCGCGACCACCAGCGGATTGTTCGGGTCGGTGGCCGCCTCGGCCCGGTCGGCCGGCAACGCGCAGCCGGAGGCGTCGGTCACGCAGGTGATCTCGACGAACAGCAGGACCTGCTGGTGGAAACCCGGGTACACCCGGCCGCCGTGGGTGTTCACCCGGCTCTCGAGGCCTCGCAGATAGGTCTCGTCGAAGGGCTTCGCGGCGATCCGGTTGCCGCGCGGGTCCTCGCAGACGTCGCCGTCGACGTGATGGCAGAGCAGGAGGCTGCCGTCGTGGAGGACGACGTCGACGTCGAGACCGGTGAAACCGTGATCGAGCGCGTCGAGGACCGGCCGCGGATGGAGATAGTCGTCGCGGGAGTCGGCGTGGGCGAGCGGCGTCACCGTCCCCACCGCGGCCGGAGCCGGGGCCGTCACCTCGGGCGGCGGTTCCCGCTGTCCGACGCTGCGGAAGGCCGCGAAACCGGCGAGCACCAGGACGCCCAGAACAGCGGCGATCAGCGCCCGGTGCCGGCCGGGCCGGCGAGTGGTGAAGTAGGCGTCGATGACGACGGGTTCCACCGGTAAGAGGGGCACCGGCACCAGGTCCGGCGCACGTTCGTCCGCCTGCCGGGCCGCGTCGATCAGCGCCGACACGTGGGCGGCCGCCACGGCGAACCGATCGGCGTCGGCGTCCTCGAGGGGCACCTCGGCGATGAGATGGGCGGCGCGGGCGACCGCGAGAACGAGAACCGGATCGGTGACCGACTGCGGATCCCCGGCGAGGACCGCCGCGACGTCGTCCTTGTCCACGGACATCCCGGGAGCCAGCCGGTTGGTCCGGATGACCTCGGCGAGGTGCCGCAGGGAGGCGGGCTGCCGGCGCCGCCGGGGCGCGGGCGTTCCCGGCGGCGGGCGGTAGACGCCGTTTCGCGCGGCCACCGCCACCAGAGCGTTCAGTCGGGAAGCCAGCAGTTGTGCCGCCTCATCGACCTGACTCCACCACGCTTGTTTCACCCGACCTCCGTTTCCCCGGCCCATCGGCCATGATGCCGCATCCATCGACCGATGACCATTGGCCAAGATCCTGCCGAACCGGCCGCATCTGTCTACGGGCGACAGATATGCCCAGCTCAGGGATATAATCGCGGGCCGGGCACCCTGTCCGTTGCGGGCAACGAGAGACTTCGGGCCGTCAGCCGACGTCACCCTCGTAGGCGAGTTTGGTGAACCACCCGGCCTCCGCGGTCGGCACCCATCTGGTCTCCGCCCAGAACCGCCGGACCTCGGATTCCTGCCCCGCCGACGACGCCTGCCCGGTGAGCCAGACCGAGGCGTGCCGCAGGCTCGGCGCTTCGGCGGTCACGAAGCCGACCTCGGTGTCGCGGACACAGGTGTGCTCACCGCACGGCCGCCGTCCGGGCACGTCCGTGTACTTGACCAGCGCTTTCAGATCCCCGTACGAATAGATGTCGGTCACCCCGTCGAGATAGGCGTCGACGGCCGGCTCCATCGTGACCAGACCGGGCGGCAGACGTTCCGGCACCACGGCGAAGTGCACGCCGTCCCCGGCCCGGCGGGCCAGGTCGATGTCGGCCGCCGCCTTCTGCAGTGGGGTACGCGCCGCGAGCCGCTGCTGTCGTGACCACTCGATGGCGGCCTCCCGATTGTGGCGGCGCACCTGCCCGTAGACACCCACCCCGGCGCACAGGCCGACAGCCACCACGACCAGGGCGATCATCACGCGTCTCACAACCTGCGACGCTAACATCCCCGTCGATGTCTGTGGTGGTCACGGCCTGGCCGGACGCCCGGTTCACGAGCCGATCATGACGGTCACCGTCGCCGGGCATTCACCAGGCGACGACGCCCTGGCGGACGGGCTGGAAGGTGCCAACCTTGAGCGCTTTCATGGTGAGGGTGTTCTGCTCCGGATCCGGAAGGCTGTCCAGCTCGGCGAACGTGTCCTTGACGGTGCCGTCGAGCGACCAGCCGATGGCGTTCCCGACACCGCACGCGGCGTCGGACTTGTCACACTGGGTCCACTTGATACCGGCGAACGCCGACCCGCCCTTCTGGATCTTGACGGTCGTCGGCGCGCCGGGCTCGTTGACGTTCTGGGTGGGCACGTCGACCGGCTCGCCGGCCGCGTTGTGGAGCGCGAGCGTCAGCCAGCCCTTCACCGTGCAGTTCCTACGGCCGTTGTTGGTGATGATGACCATGCCGAGCTCGTCGGTCTCACCGGTCTGCTGGGGAGAGATGCTGACCGCGAGGTCCGCGGCGGCGCACTCGCCTTTGACGGGCACCCTGGTGGTGGTCGCGGTCGCGGGTCTGCTGGTGGCGGGCTTGCCGGCCGGCGACGCCGCGGCCGGCTCGGCGGTTTCCTCGGTGGATCCGGCACAGGCGGTCAGGGTGGTCAGCAGGGCGAGCACCGGGACGGCCGTCAGGAACGGGTTACGCGACACATTCTCTCCGTGTTCTGTCGTTGGAGGGGCGCCTTGACGATCACGCGAAGATCTTGACTGCGCCACCCACGGTAGGGCATTGATCCAGACTGCTAGATTCCCTGAATTGTCCGGCCGTCCTCTCAGGAGCGTGTCCTCGTATGCCGGTCTCCCCGCTGCGCCCGCACGACCCCCGCGAACTCGGCGACTACACCCTGCTGGGAGTGCTCGGCGAAGGTGGCATGGGCGCGGTCTACCAGGGGCGTGGCCGGGACGGCCGCCTGGTGGCGGTGAAGATGATCCGCACCGAGTTCGCCGCGGTCGAGGAGTTCCGCGCCCGGTTCCGCAGCGAGGTCAACCGGGCCCGCCAGGTTCCTCCGTTCTCGACCGCCGCGGTGCTGGACGCCGACCCGGATCACAACCCGCCGTACCTGGTGGTCGAATACGTCGACGGCCCGGACCTGGCGGAGGTGGTCGCGGAGAACGGGCCGCTGCGGGACGGGGCGTTGCACAGTGTCGCGGTCGGGGTGGCCACCGCCCTGGTGGCGATCCACGGGGCCGGCGTGGTGCACCGCGATCTCAAACCGCGCAACGTGCTGTTCGCGCTCGGCGCCCCGAAGGTGATCGACTTCGGGATCGCGCGCGCGACCGAGTCGACCAGCGAGCACACCCGTACCGGGCAGTTGGTCGGCACGGTCTCCTACATGGCGCCGGAACGTCTCGACGGGCCGGTGACCGCGGTGACCCCGGCGGTCGACGTCTTCGCCTGGGGCGCGGTCGTCGCCTACGCCGCCAACGGTCAGGGCCCGTTCCACGGCGATTCGAGCACCGCGATCGCGGTTCGGATCCTCACCCGCGAACCGGATCTCGGCAACCTGACCGGCGCGCTGCGCACCGCGGTGGAGCGCGCGCTGTCGAAGAATCCCGGTGACCGGCCGACCGCGCCCGAACTGCTCCAGTTGCTGCTGGCAACCGAGCCGGCCACGGACGTCCTGAGCAGCCATGCGGACAAACCTCGCAGCCGTCTGCCGAGGGTGCTGCTGGCCACGGCCGCGGCCAGTGTGCTGGCCGCCGGGGCGGCGATTCCGATCCGGCTGGCCGCCGACCACGCCTCGGACCCCGGCACCACAGCCTCGTCGGCTGCCGCCCTGCCCTCACCGACTCCCCTGCTGGCTGATCCGCTGACCAAGGCCGCCCTGTGGAAGGCGGGCAAGAACGCGAAGGGCGGGACCTGCGAGTACGACAAGAACGGCCTGCGGGTGACGACGACATCCGCGCCCGAGTTCTTCTGCCTCGGTCCCAAGAAGACCCTCCCCGAGCTGCACACGATGACGTTCACCCTGGAGTCGGTGGGTCTCGGCTCCTGCGCCGTCGCCCGTTTCCGGCAGGGGGACGTGAATCTCTACTCCGCCCATTTCTGCGAGTACGACTTCGAACTCGTCACGAACCGCGATGACGGCGCGTTGCCGGCGCAGTTCCAGAACCTCCTGTTCACCGGCCGGGGTCCCCGGGTGATCACCATCCGGGTTCGCAAGGACACGGTCCGGGTCTGGATCGACGGGACGGAGATGTTGAGTGAGCCCACCCCGTTCGTGGGGACGCTGAACGGCCGGCTGGACCTGGGAGTGGAGCGATCTGCGGGCAGCGACGAGCCCGCGGAGACGGTCTTGTCCGGCATTGAGTTCTGGGCGAGATGACCCCCCGTCATCGGATCTGAGCCGAGGCACCCCGTTCCGAGCCGGCTTCGCCGGGACGCCACCGATCCGTCACCGGTCACCGGCCCGGAGCCCGGCGAGCATGATGTCGAGCTGGCGGCGCCAGGATCCGGGCGCCTGGTCCTCGGTGACCTGGATGATCCGGCCCAGCCCGATCATCAGCAGTGAGACGTCGTCCACCGTGGTGCCGGCCCGTATCGCGCCGGCCGCCTGCATCCGCTCGATCAGTCCGGCCAGGACGATCCGCAGCTCGGCCTGGCACTGCTGGATGCGGGGGGTGGCGATCCGCGGGTCGGTGAGCCCGTCCAATAGCGCGCGGTGCTCCGCGAGCAGGTCCAGGGACTGCTCCATGAACCGGACGAAACCCTCCCAGGGGTCGCTGGCGAGGGCCGATTCCCGGACGGTCTTCGCCCACCGGTCGAGGGCCTCGTCGACCACCGCGTCGATCAGGATCTCCTTGGTGGCGAAGTGCCGGTAGATGGTGCCGATGCCCACGCCGGCGCGTTTGGCGATGTCGCGCACGTCCAGCGCGAGGCCCTTCTCGGCGAACGCCTGGGTGGCGGCGTGCAGCAGGCGACGGCGGTTGTCGACGGCGTCTCTGCGCAGCGGCCGGGCGGGCGTCGATTCGGCGGACATGGTCGGAGAGTAGCCGGTGCTGGTACGGAGGGTCGGCGCCGTGTTAACGTTCATCACGAAACGGATCAGACGTTCCGCTTATTTTGGAGGGCGGACCCGGGCATCGCTTTCAGGGGGTCAATTGAAGACCATCGTCATCTCCGGCGGGACCGACGGCATCGGCCGGGCCCTCGCCATCCAGCAGATCAAAGCCGGCAACACCGTCGTGGTGATCGGCCGCAGCCCGGCCAAGGCCCAGGCCCTGACCGACGAGGCGGCGCGGCTCGGCGCGGCCGACCGCCTGCACCTGTTCACCGCCGACCTCTCCCTGGTGGCGGACAACCGCAGGGTCATCGAGGAGATCGGCACCCGGTTCGACCGGGTCGACGCGCTGGTGCTGTGCGCGGCGTTCCTGCGGATGGACCGGGTGGAGACCAGCGAGGGCATCGAGCACTGGTTCGCCCTGTTCTACCTCAGCCGTTACCTGCTCAGTCACGGCCTCGCCCCGCTGATGACCGACGCCCCGGCGCCGGTCGTGGTCAACCTGGCCGTCATCGGCGCCGGCGCCAAGGCGATGAACTGGGACGACCTGATGTTCACCCGCAACGCCAGCTGGACCAAGGCGTGGGCGCAGGCCCGCCGGGCGAACGAACTGCTCGGCATCGACTTCACCGAGAACGTCAGTGCCGGACGGATCCGGTACGCGTTCGTCAACCCCGAGTTCGTCAAGAGCAGCTTCGCCGGTAAGTTCTCCGCGCCCGTGCGGTTCCTGGTCAAACTGGCCGGGGTGCTGGCCAAGCCGGTGGAGAAGGGGATTCTGCCGGTCGTCGCCCTGATCGAGTCACCGCCGCAGGAACTCCTCTCGTCGTTCCGCGGCGCCAAGCGGGTGCCCCTGGAGGTCTCCGCTGCCGACCGTGAAGACGCCGAGCGGATGCGCCGGGAGACCAAGAGCCTGCTGAACGACTGATGCCCGGGCCGGTTCAGAAGACGGCGAGCGGATTCACCGGCAGGCCGGTCGTCCCGGCGATCCGGGGCGCGGCGACCACGAACTGAAACGTCCACCGGCCCAGCCGTTCACACGTCACGGCGAGTTCCTCCAGGTTCGGGCCGTCGATCAGCGGAATGGCCAGTCTCCCCAGCGCGAGCCGGTGCAACGCCCCCGGCATCTCGCCCGGCAGCGGCGGCATGGCGTCACCGACGTCCCCGGCGTAGACGGCGATCCCCTTCTCGTGCAGCCAGTGCACCGCGTCCGCGGTGACACCCGGCAACGGCACGTCACCGGCGGTGGCCCGGTCCCAGCCGCCCCGCACCAGCAGCGCGTCACCGGAGAGCACGTCGACACCGGCCCGGCCGGCCGCCGCGTCCAGTTCCGCGGCGGTCACCGGATGCGCCGGGGCAAGCCGTCCGCCGGGAGCCAGATCGAGCAGCACCCCGCGGGTCAGGATCCCGCCGCCGAAGACGTCGGCCGCGCCGTGCCGTACCCCGGTGGGCCCGGAACTGTCGGCGACGCCGACACCCGGGTAGACCCGGCCGCCCTCGGCCCAATGCCCCAGACCATCCAGGTGGGTCACCTCCGGATGATGGGTGGTCACCACCATCACCTCGGCCATCGCGGGCGCACCGAATCCGGTGAACAGCATCATCGTCTGTACCGCGGTCGTCGGGGCGGTGGCGGGCGCCAGCGGGCCGCCGGTGAGCGGGAACGGCGTGGTGATCCGGGCCAGCGAGACGGTCTGTCCGGTCCGGGCCTCGGCGGCGCCGCGGGTGCGCGCCTCGTCGGTGATGAGGTTGACGGCGCCTAGCTGGTCGCGGTCACCCCAGCGTCCCCAGTTGTCGAGAGAATCGGTCATGCCGTCGATCCTGGTGGCGCCGGACCATGGCCGGTAGCCCATGCGGTGCCCATCAGGTGCCCGAACTAGGGTCGATGGGTGAGGGAGATCCTTCAGACGTTGCGGCGGCGGTCGTTCGTGGGCCGCGACGACGAGATCGCACTGTTCCGGGCCGCCCTGGGCACTGCCGGTGTGCTGTTCGTCCACGGGGTCGGCGGGGTCGGCAAGAGCACGCTGCTCGACATGTTCGCCCGCACGGTCCCCGACTCGGTCCGGGCCGACGCCCGATATCCGGACATGCTGCCGGTGCCCGCCGCCGGTGCGTGCCCGGTGTTGCTGATCGACACCTACGAGCTGCTGGAACCGGTCGACGACTGGATCCGCGAGCAGTACCTGCCTTCGCTGCCGGCGAACTGCCTGGTGGTGATCGCCGGTCGCCGCCCGCCCGGCCCCGGCTGGCGCGCGGATCCGGCGTGGCGCGAGCTGACCCGGATCATCGCGCTCGGCAACCTGCCGGCCGCCGACGGGCACGCCTACCTGGACGGCCAGGGTGTACCGGCCGGCGCCCGGGACCGCCTGATGACGATCAGTCGCGGACATCCGCTCACCCTGTCGATGCTCGCCGACGCGGTCCGGCGTGGCGCCGACCCCGCCCGGCTCGACGACCTGCCCGACGTGGTGGGAACGCTGCTGACCCAGTTGATCGACACGATCCCCGATCCTCGGCACCGGACGGCCCTCGAAGTGTTCGCGCAGCTCCCGGTCACCACCGCGGACGTGCTGCGTTCGATGGCCGGAGACGACTCCGGCGAACTGTTCGACTGGTTACGCGCGCAGCCGTTCGTCGAGGAGAGCCGCTACGGCATCCATCCGCACGACGTGGTCCGCGACGCCCTCAACGCCGACCTGCGCTGGCGTGATCCGGACCGGTTCGCCGCCCTCTACCGGGCGAAACTCGAAGCGGTCCGCGACCGGATCCTGGCGACCGCCGACGACC